>DASVUO010000197.1:0-1800 GCA_036386995.1 Allosphingosinicella sp.
GGGGTGACCGGGTGACGGCCGCCCGAAGTGCGGCCTTCACCGCCGCCGTGCGGGTGGTCGACCGGGTTCTTGGCGACGCCGCGGGTCAGCGGGCGCTTGCCCATCCAGCGGCTGCGGCCGGCCTTGCCGAAATTCTGGTTCTGGTTGTCGGGGTTCGAAACCGCGCCCACCGAACCCATGCAATCGGAGCGGATGTAACGCTGCTCGCCTGAATTCATCCTGACGATCACCATGCCGCGATCGCGGCCGACGACCTGGCAGTAGGTGCCGGCCGAACGGGCGATCTGGCCGCCCTTGCCCGGCTTCATCTCCACGTTGTGGACGATGGTGCCGACCGGCATCTGGCCGAGTTCCATGGCGTTGCCCGGCTTCACGTCCACCTTGCGGCCCGCGACGACGCTGTCGCCGACGGCGAGGCGCTGCGGCGCGAGGATGTAGGCGATCTCGTCGTCCTCGTAGCGGACGAGCGCGATGAAGGCCGTGCGGTTGGGATCATATTCCAGCCGCTCGACAGTCGCCGGGACGTCCCACTTGCGGCGCTTGAAATCGACGTAGCGATAGCGCTGCTTGTGGCCGCCGGCGATGCCGCGCGAGGTCACATGGCCCTTGTTGTTGCGGCCGCCGGTCTTGCGCTTGCCTTCGGTCAGCGCCTTGACGGGCTTTCCCTTCCACAGCGACGACTTGTCGACGAGGATCAGGCCGCGCTGCGACGGCGTGGTCGGATTGTAGGTCTTGAGTGCCATTGGATCCTAGCCTCAGATACCGGTGGTGACGTCGATCGACTGGCCTTCGGCCAGCGTCACGATCGCCTTCTTGACGTCCGACCGAGTGTAGGGACGACCCTTCCACTTCTTGGTCTTGCCCTTCTGGACGATGGTGTTGACGCCCGTGACGTTCACGTTGAACAGCGCCTCGACCGCCGCCTTGATCTGCGGCTTGGTCGCATCGCCCGCGACCTTGAAGACGACCGCATTGTGCTCGGAAAGCAGGGTCGACTTCTCGGTGATGTGCGGCGCGAGGACCACGTCGTAATGGTTGATGTCGAGCGCCTGGCTCTTGCCCTTAGCCATTGAAGCGCGCCTCCAGGGTTTCAACCGCGGCGCGCGTCAGCACCAGGGTTTCGTGGTTGAGAATGTCGTAAACGTTGGCGCCGATCGCCGGGATCAGGTCGATCTCGCGAAGGTTCGACGACGCCAGAGCGAAGCCGACGTTGAGCGCGTCGCCGTCGATCACCAGCGTGTTCCGGCCGAGGCCGAGCGTGCCGAGCGTCTCGCGCAGCGCCTTGGTCTTGGCTTCCTGGACGTCGAGGCTGTCGACCACGATGAGCTGGCCGCCGGCCGCCTTGGCCGAAAGCGCCATGCGCAGGCCGAGCGCGCGGACCTTCTTGTTCAGCGACGGATTGAAGTCGCGGACGCGGGGACCGTGGGCCTTGCCGCCGCCGATGAAGATCGGGGCGCGGCGATCGCCGTGGCGAGCCGTACCGCCGCCCTTCTGGCGACCGAACTTCTTGCCCGTGCGGGCGACGTCCGACCGCTCGCGGGCTCCGCGGGCGGTGCCGCGGCGCTTCTCGAGCTGCCACGTGACGACGCGGTGGAGGATGTCGGCGCGCGGCTCGACGCCGAACACGTCGTCGCTGAGCTCGATGTCGCCGCCGGTGCCCGAGGCGCCGAGGGATTTGACCTGGACCTTCATGGCTTAGGCTTCCTGCGTTTCGGTGGCTTCCGGAGCCGCGGCGGCATCGGCCGGCGTCTCGGCGGGAGCGGAGTCGTTGCTTGCGGCCTGGCGGATGCCGGCCGGGTA
>DASVUO010000198.1:0-24695 GCA_036386995.1 Allosphingosinicella sp.
CGGGGCTGCCGGCCGTGGCGACCGCCGTCGGCGACATTCCAAACATGGTTTCGGCCGACAACCGGCCGCTGATCGTCGCCCCGGACGACGAAGCGGCCTTCACCGCCGCCCTCGATACATTGGCCGAGCGGCGGGACCTTCGCCATGCCATCGGCACCGCCAACCGCGAGAAAGCCACCGCGGATCATGACGAGAAGGCGATGATCGCCCGTTATGCGCGCCTTTATGGTGAAGCCATTGGCCGCCCGCGCGCGTTCATCGCTTAGGCTGCCTCAAGATTTTTCCGCGCTTTTCGCGGCAAGTCGGATTATAGGCGCCGCGACTTATTCGGAGGAACGATGTTCAAGGGTGTGAAGCCGATCCGCTACGGCGGCCGTGAAGTGCTGCCGCTGATCGAGGGCGGCAAGGGCGTTTCGGCGACCAACCATGCAAGCTCCGGCGCCTGGGCGGCGGCCGGCGGCATCGGCACCGTCTCCGCGGTCAACGCCGACAGCTACGATCCCGAAGGGAAGATCGTGCCGCAGGTATACCATGCACTCACCCGGCGCGAACGGCACGACGAGCTCGTCCAATATGCGATCGACGGCGCGGTGGCGCAGGTGCAGCGCGCCTGGGACATGACCGGCGGCAACGGCGCGATCAACATCAACGTCCTGTGGGAAATGGGCGGCGCGCAGCGGGTGCTGGAAGGCACGCTTGAGCGCACCAAGGGGATGGTCACCGGCGTAACCTGCGGCGCGGGCATGCCCTACAAGCTCTCGGAAATCGCCGCCGCGCACGGCGTCTACTACCTCCCTATCATCAGCTCCGCCCGAGCCTTTCGCGCGCTGTGGAAGCGGGCTTATTCCAAGGTGCCGGAATGGCTTGGCGGCGTTGTCTACGAGGACCCGTGGCTTGCCGGCGGCCATAACGGCCTCTCCAACGCCGAAGACCCGTTGAAGCCGGAAGATCCCTATCCCCGCGTCAAGGCGCTCCGCGACACGATGCGCGAGGGCGGCATTTCGGACGAAGTGCCGATCGTCATGGCCGGCGGCGTCTGGAATTTGAAGGAATGGGATCACTGGATCGACAATCCGGAGCTCGGCCAGATCGCCTTCCAGTTCGGCACCCGGCCGCTCCTCACGCAGGAAAGCCCGATCCCGGAGGAGTGGAAGCAGAGGCTGATGACCTTGGAGGAGGGCGATATCCTTCTTCACAAATTTTCGCCGACCGGCTTCTACAGCTCGGCGGTGCGCAACCCCTTCCTGCGCAGCCTGGAAGCGCGCTCGCAGCGCCAGATCGCCTTCACGAAGGAGCCGGTCGGCGACCATGAGTTCCAGCTCGACGTCGGCGTCGGCGGCAAGAAGAACTTCTGGGTGACGCGCGGCGATCTCCTCCACGCCCGCGAATGGTTCGACCGCGGCTACACCGACGCGCTGAAAACTCCCGACGACACGCTCGTCTTCGTCGAGCCGCTGGAAAAGGTGCAGATCCGCAAGGACCAGGCGGATTGCATGGGCTGCCTCAGCCAGTGCGCCTTCTCGTCCTGGGCGGACAATGAGAAGAACACCACCGGCCGTCTCGCCGATCCGCGCAGCTTCTGCATCCAGAAGACCTTGCAGGACATCGCCCATGGCGGACCCATCGACCAGAACCTCATGTTCGCCGGCCACGCCGCCTTCCGCTTCAAGAACGATCCCTTCTACTCGAACGGCTTCGTTCCAACGGTGAAGCAGCTGGTGGAGCGCATCCAGACCGGCGACTGAGCGGCGGCGTACCGAATTGAACCGCCTTGCCTCCCGTCGGGTGCGAGCGGCGGGCGATAAGCGGTTGAACCGGCTGCGGGCTCCTGCAAAAGAAGTGAAGGAGGAGGAGAAAAGATCGACATGCGCAGAGCCTGGCTTGTTCTTCTCCCCCTCAGCCTTGCCGTCACCGCGGCCGATGCGCAGCGCGAGCGGCAGACGCCTTATTGGGCGTCCATCTCCGCCACCAAGGCGCTGATGCGCACCGGCCCGGGGCGCAACTATCCCGCATCGTGGCTCTATGTGCGCGGCGACCTGCCGATCCGCGTCGTCGAGACCTACCCCAATTGGCGCAAGGTTCAGGACCCAGCGGGCGAAACCGGCTGGATGCTTCAGCGCCTGCTCAGCGACGCGCGTACCGCCATCGTCACCGGCACCGAGCCCCGCCCGATCCACGAAGCGCCCGAGGCAGGCTCCCCCATCCGCTACCTCGCCGAGCCGGGCGTGGTCGGGCACCTGTCCAAGTGCGAAGGCGGCTGGTGCCGCTTCGAAACCGGCGGCCGCAACGGCTACATGCAGGTGGCGCATTTCTGGGGCACCGACGCGAACGAAAAGCTGGATTGAGGACGAACATGGACGATCTGAGGGTCAGCGACTTCGTCGTCGGCGACGCGTTTGAAGTGGAAGCAGGCGGGCAGGTCCACGTGCTCACCGTCCGGGTGGTCGAGGAATTGCCGCGTGCGGCGCGCGACGCGGGCGGGTTCCGGCTGGAGTTCGCGGGTCCTTCCCAACCGATCCTGGAGCAGGCGATCTACACCTTTCGCGGGAGCCGGCGCAGCGACGACATCTTCATCGTCCCCGTCGCCGCCGATGCGAACGGCGCCACCTACGAAGCGATCTTCATCTAACCGGCTTCGGACGGACTCCATTCGAACAGATCGTAGACGCCCTTGTCCTCCGCCTTGGTGAAGCCAAGCCGGCGGTAAAGCGACATCGCCGGATTGTTCTTCTCGACATGGATCGACACCTTCTTCGCGGCTCCGCACGCGCGGCGAAAGACGTCGGCGATCAGCGCCTCGCCGAAGCCCTTGCCGCGTGCTTCCGCAATCAGCGCGATGTCGATGATCCTGATCTGACTCGGCCATTCCTCGATGTACAGCCGCCCCACCGGCGCCCCTTCGCGCTCCACCACCAGCCATTCGGCATCGGGGTAATGCGCGGTGTAGTGGTGGTGCTGCGCCTGAAACTGCTGCTGCAGGAAGTGGAGTTGCGCTTCGGGCGGCCAGCCGGTGCCGGCGACCTCCTCGGCCCGGGTTGAGGCGTAGAGGCCGAACAGGAAGGGCAGGTCCGCATCCGTCATCGGCCGGAGCGCGAGGCCGAGCCGGTGCGCTTCGGCAAAGGGTTGGGTGACTGGTTCAGCGTCCATGGCCAAGGCTTACCGCAAAAGCGCCTCTCATCAACCGGCGCTTGGAAGCCACGCGGGAAAAGCCGCCTTGCGGTTTCGGCGAGGGCGGGCCAATTGCCCGGCCATGGCAGACCTGCTTCCGCCGCCGCCTGAGCTCTTGAACGGCGCGGCCTTGTTTCTCGATTTCGACGGCACGCTTGTTGAGCTCGCCGACACGCCCGGCGCGATCCGGCTGCCGGACGAACTGCGGCCGCTGCTGGAGCGGCTCGCCGAGCGGCTCGACGGGCGGCTGGCCATCGTCAGCGGCCGTGCCATCGCCGATCTAGACGCGCACCTCGGCCGCTGCGGCATCGCCGTCTCCGGCTCACACGGCCTTGAGCTGCGCTTCTCCGACGGCACGCCGCTTCCGCTGGCGGCCCCAAGCGGGCTCAGCGAGGCGCGGCAGGCGCTGCAAAGCTTTGCTAACGGCGATCCGCGACTGCTCGTTGAGGAGAAGCCGGCAAGTGTTGCGCTTCATTTCCGTCGGGCACCGGAGCGTGCGGCGGAGGCGGAAGCGCTCGCCGCGACGCTTGCCGAGCGCAGCGGGCTCGCGGTCCAGCCCGGCAAGATGGTGGTCGAACTCCGCCCCCAAGGCGCCGACAAAGGCGACGCGCTTCGCCGCTTGATGACGGAACAACCCTTCGACCGCGGGCGTCCCCTATTCGTGGGAGACGATTTGACGGACGAACACGCCTTCGAGGCCGCCGCCGCGCTTGGTGGCGCTGGCATCCTAGTGGGGCCGGCACGCGCCACCGCCGCCACCTGGCGCCTGGACGGCGTTTCCGCGGTTGCCGCCTGGCTCGGGGAGGCGGCCGGTGCCTGATCTTAACCTTTGGCCGATCGGCAATTGTCAGGTCAGCGCCTTGATCGACGTGCAGGCTGGCTTCGTTTGGGCCTGCGCGCCCCGCGTTGACGGCGATCCCTTATTTTGCTCGTTGCTCGGCCCGAAAGGTGAGGCCGAAGTGCCGCGCGGCGAGTGGCGGCTATCGCTCGAGAACCAGGTGTCCGTCGAGCAAGGCTATCTGCGCAACACGGCCATCCTGCGCACCCTCCTCACCGACGCCGACGGCGGGGTGGCGGAAATCTTCGATTTCTGCCCACGCTTTGCCCGAAGCGGCCGAATGTACCGGCCGGTGGCCTTTTGCCGGATCGTCCGCCCTCTCGCCGGCGCCCCCCGCCTCAAGGTGGCACTCAACGCGGCAACCAACTGGGGCGAGCGCGATGCCGAGCGGACCAGCGGCACCAACCACATCCGCTATCTCCTCAAGCCCCAGCCGCTGCGCCTCACTACCGACGCGCCGGTCGGCCAGATCCTCGAAGGCCGCCCCTTCCGGCTGGAAAAGCCGCTGCACTTCTTCCTCGGCCCCGACGAGCCATTCAGCGGCCATGTCGGGCAAACCATTGCCGCCTGGCTCCACCAGACCGCCGAGGACTGGCAGGACTGGGTGCGCGGCCTCGCAATCCCGCTCGAATGGCAAAAGGTGGTGATCCGCGCCGCCATCACCCTGAAGCTGTGCCAGCACGAGGAAACCGGCGCGATCGTCGCGGCGCTGACCACCTCGATCCCGGAGGCGGCGAACTCCGGCCGCAACTGGGACTATCGCTACTGCTGGATCCGCGACGCTTATTATACGGTGCAGGCGCTCAACCGCCTGGGCGCGCTCGACGTGCTTGAATCCTACCTCGTCTACCTCAGGAACATCGTTGATCAGGCGCAGGGCGGGCAGATCCAGCCGCTTTACGCGGTGTCGGGCGAAGCGCGGATCGAGGAATGGGAAGCGCCGCACCTCGCCGGATACCGCGGCATGGGCCCGGTGCGGGTCGGCTACGCGGCCTATTTCCAGATCCAGCACGACGCCTACGGCCAGATCATCCTCTCCAACGTCCAGGCCTTTTTCGACGAGCGCCTCCTTCGCAAAGCCACCGCCGCCGACTTCCAAGCGCTGGAGAAAGTCGGCGAACGTGCCTGGGCGATGCACGACCAGCCCGACGCCGGCCTGTGGGAATATCGCACAAGGAGCGCCGTCCACACCTACAGCTCGGTGATGAGCTGGGCAGGCTGCGACCGCCTTGCCAACGCCGCGGACGTGCTCGGACTCGACGACCGCGCAACCCTATGGCGGGAGCGGGCGGAGGCCATTCGCGCCCGCATCGAAAAGGACGCCTGGTTCGAGCCCGAGCAGCGCTTCGGCGCGAGCTTCGGCGGCGGCGAAACCGACGCAAGCCTGCTCCAGCTCGTCGACATGCGCTTCCTTGCGCCCGACGACCCGCGCTTCCTCGCCACCTTCGAAGCCGTGGAGCGTGAGCTGAGGCGGGGCGAGCACATGCTCCGCTACGCCGCCGAAGACGATTTCGGCCTGCCCGAGACCGCATTCAACTTCTGCACCTTCTGGCTGATCGAGGCACTTCACCTCTCCGGCCGCACCGACGAAGCACGCGCCCTCTACGAGCAGACGCTGGAGCGGCTCACGCCTGCCGGGCTCTTGTCGGAAGATACCGACTTTGAGACCGGCGAGCTTTGGGGCAATTACCCGCAAACCTATTCGCTGGTTGGTTTGATCAATTGCGCGATGATGCTGTCCAAGCCGTGGAGCGCTATACGATGAGCCGCCTGATCGTGATCTCCAACCGGGTCGCAGCGCCCAAGCCCGAAGGGGAGGGCGGCGCCCAGGGCGGTCTCGCCGTCGCGCTCTCCGCCGCGCTTCGCGAATATCGCGGGCTGTGGTTCGGCTGGTCCGGCAACAAGACCGACGAATTTTCCGGCCACATCGACTTCCAGCGCCACGAAGGCGTCACCTCGGCGACGATCGACCTGGAAGAACAGGACGTCGACGAATATTATAACGGCTACGCCAACCGCACGCTCTGGCCGCTCTTCCACTACCGCATCGATCTAGCGGAGTACGACCGCAGCTTCGCCGGCGGCTACGAGCGCGTGAACGCCCGTTTCGCCGAGACGGTGCAGCCGCTGATCGAGCCGGACGACCTCATCTGGGTGCACGATTACCACCTGATCCCGTTGGGCCAGATGCTGCGCGAGCGGGGGCTTAAGAACCGGATGGGCTTCTTCCTCCACATCCCCTGGCCGCCGTCGCGGCTGATGGTGTCGCTGCCGTTCCACGAGGGGCTCGCCCTCTCGCTGCTCGCCTACGACGTGATCGGCTTCCAGACCGAGGAGTGGCTGGAAAGCTTCCAGAACTATGTCGAGCGCGAGCTTGGCGGTCATTGCGACGCGGACGGCACCATCCACGTCGGCGGCCGGTCGGTGCACGCCGCGGCCTATCCGATCGGCATCGACTATAAGGAATTCCGGACAGCGGCGGAGACCGAGGCCGCCCGCGTCGCGTTCGACCGCCTCAAGAAAAGCGCCGACGGCCGCCGCACCATCATCGGTGTCGACCGGCTCGATTATTCCAAGGGCCTGGAGGAGCGCTTCCTCGGCTACCGCCGCTTCCTGGAGGAGAACGAGGCCTGCCGCGGAAACGTCTTCATGCTCCAGATCGCGCCACCGTCGCGCGGCGAGGTCCATACTTACGAAACCATCCGCGAAAGCCTCGATGAGCTGTCCGGCCGGATCAACGGCGAGTTCGCCGAAGTGGATTGGGTGCCGATCCGCTACGTCAATCAGGGCTATGGCCGCGAAGACCTCGCCGGCTTCTACCGCGCCGCCGAAATCGGCCTGATCACGCCCTTGCGCGACGGCATGAACCTCGTCGCCAAGGAATATGTCGCCGCCCAGGACCCGGAGGATCCCGGCGTCCTCATCCTCTCCCGCTTCGCCGGCGCGGCGCTGCAGTTGAAGGACGCTCTGCTGGTCAACCCGTACAGCAAGGAAGAGATTTCCGACGCGATCCTGCAGGCGATCAACATGCCCAAGGAAGAGCGCATCCGCCGCTGGCGCGCCATGAACGACGTGGTGGAGCGCGAGGACGTGGTCTGGTGGCGTCACGCCTTCGTCACCGCACTGGAAGGTGGCTCAACCGGAGAGTAGTGGTCAGCCTCCGCCGAGCCGCGCCTTGCAGGCGACCGCGTCGGCGCTAGGCGACAAAATGATGCGCTGAACCTCGTGCCGCGTCTTGCCGACCGGCAGGTAGGAAAGGACCTTCTCCTCACCTTCGTCGGAAATGCGGTAGACGACGGGAACGCTGGAGTTGTTCGACGCTGCGCCCTCCCTGCGGACGAGCTTCATGCCGTTGCGCATGCCGGCGGCAAAGGCTGGCCCATCTGCGTCCACACCCGCGATAACTCCTTCCGCGATCCGGGTTGCGCGTGCGTCGAAGCCGCGATCGAATGCGGCGCGGCTTTCCCTTACAACCGAACCGCAGTCGCCTAACAAGGTCGAAGGCAACTCCACCGGCTCCCCCGCTTGGGCATGGCGCGCGATCAAAGGCGCCGCGTCGAAGCCGCTTTGTTCAACCAAGGCGGCGCGGAACAGGTCGCTGGCCATCGCCGAGCTGCCTTTCGCCGCCTTCTGCTGGGCGCGGACGATGTGGTCCAGCGCCAGCTTGCCGCCGCTGCGCGCCGCGACGTCCGCATCGATGATCGTCGCAAGCAGGTGGCCGCGGTCGTAGCTGACCTGCTGCACCGCCTGGTCTGTCCAGAAGCGGGCGGAGACGTCTTCGGCACGAATCGTTTTTGCCGGCGACGTGCCGTAGCGAAGCAGCGTCTCATTCTTGTCCGCCGCCCATTGTTCCAGCGTCCACAGGCCCGAGCGGAGCAGCACCTTTGACGCCAGGTAATCCGCGAAGCCTTCCGAAAACCAATAATCGCGCGCCTCGTCGTCCGGCATGTTGCCAAGCGCGATCGGCACCCAGCTGTGCATATATTCGTGCGCTAGGAATCGCTTGGCGGTCTTGAGATCGAACGCGCTGGTGGAGGCGATGGAGAATGCGTCGGCGCGGCCGGTGCCGACGTAAGTAAGGCCGGTTTCCAGCTCGCCGAGCGGCGCCATGGCGACCAGGAAGGGCGTGGATTCTTCCTCCCAAAAGGCGTTTTCCGCCTCCACGACCTTTTGCACCACGTCCGCCAGCTCGTCCGGCTTGAACAGCCAGCGGCCGGTGATCGCGACCCGAAGCGGGGAGCGGCCCATTCGCCGCTCCACCACCGTGAGGTCGTTGCCGCCGATCAGAACGCTGTGGATCATGTTGGCGAGGCTGGTCTCCTCCCCCGCCAGATGGTCGAGGTCCGACGCGACCTTCCAGCCGTTCGGAAGCTTGCCCCAGCGGAAGCGGGCATTCTTCTCCTGCCGCCCGGCGGGGGATGCGAACACGCCTTCGCCATGCGCGAAAAAGAAGTCGGGCCGGATCAGCGGACGCGCCTTCTGGTAATCGAAGCCGGGATTGCCCGGCCAAGCGGTGACGAGGTCGTAGCGCACCCGGATCTCCGCGCCGGGGCGGTGGTGGATGACCGGCGCGGCGTAAACGCCGGACAAGCGCTTCCCGCCACGGATCTTGAGATCAACGACATGGCGCCAAAGCTCCGTCGATCCGCCCCATTCGCTGGGCAGCTCAAGAATGGTTTCGCCATCGGCATCACCGCGAAACCGCATCTCCACCCGCAATGCGTTGCCAAAGCCGCCGGGCGCCAGCGGCGTCAGCTTGTAGTGGATGGTGCGGTCTTCAGGCGCCTTGGCAGCGGCGAGCAGAAGAAAAGCGGCGCAGGGCAGGAGCAGGCGGGAAAGGGTCACGAACGGGTCTCCGAGGGCTCGGCGACTATAAAGAGGCCCGGCAACTCGGCAATGGCACGGCGAGCGCTGCGGCGCGTTTGGAAAAGCGAACGATCAGCCGGAGGCGAACATGGCAGACGAACGGAACAACGATCAGCGGAACGGCTCGGCCAGCGCGAAGGGCTTTGGCGTCGCCATCGCAGCAGCCGCGGCGGCTGCGGGAGGCTTGTTCCTATGGCGGCGCGGGCGCGGTGTGCAGGCGGAGGAGAGCACTGCTGACGAAGTCCAAGCGCACCCAAGCTAGGCGCCCCGGCGCTACAGCGGGTAATAAGCCCGGAGCTGCTCCAAAGTTTGCCCGACCTCTTTGTGGTGAATGAAGACGCCGCCCATCTCCTCCCACAAGGCTGCGTGTTTCAGCATGTCGTCGACCAGTATGTCGCCCGGCTTGCCGTGGTTGCGCTTGTCGCGGGCCATGCTGGTGATGATCCGCGTGCCGGGGAAGTGCTGCGCCGCCCAGCGCACCTTCTGGTCCGCCGCCCAATTGCCGCGGGGGAGGCCGGTGAGAATGATCGGATCGAGATGCTTCACCGCCTCGAACAGTTCAGTCGCGCCGGGAAGCAAAGGCAAGCTGAAATAGAAATCGGGCGCGCTTGCAAGCTTGGCCCAGAAGCGTCCGATCCCGTGCCGCTTCTCGAACGCCTTGGGCGGCATGCCAAGGATTGCGGTTGCGCCCTTGTCGAAATCGGCAAGTACGCCGTCACAGTCGAGGAAAAGCTGACGGTTCATCGGCTCAGCGAAAACATGCCGGCACGAGCCTCACCGGCATAGGCAACGCGATCGGCTCCCAGGTCCCGGCCGCGAGGACATCGTTGGACTCCTTCGGCCGCCGCCCTTCGCCGAGCGACCAGGTGACGTGAAACGTGCCGCCGCCCGGCCGCTCGGTGGTGCCGTCGATTCGCACCACCATGGCTTCCACGCCCTTATTGTCCGTCGCGCGGCCGACGATCTCACCGATCGTCTCGCCCGGAAGCGGCGCCTTCGAAGATGCGCGCGGCTTCAGCGTCACGTGTTGGGCGACGACATGCGCAAATTGCGGCGGAAATTGCTGAAGCAGCTCCGTGCGCTGTTCCGGGTCGAGCTTCCAGCCGAGCACGCTGCTGCCGCTGCCGGCGCTTTGAAAAGCTTGAGAGGCGGTGGGTGGCATGGAGTACGAAAAGCGCCGGGGGCGGAGCCGGTTCCCCGCTGCCGCGTTCGGAAGGGGAGGAGAAACAAACATGACCAGTGATCCGCGCCCGCCGCAGGACCTGCCTTCCGGCGACCAGGACATCGCCGAGGAAGGCGAAAAGAACCGGCGTGAGATTGAGGATGTGCCCGAGCCGGGCACCGATCCGCTGCACGAAGGCCCCTAGCCGAACCACTTCTCCACCGCCCGCCGCTCCGCCGCCCTAAGCGTCAGCCCAAGCTTTGTGCGGCGGAGGAGAACGTCGTCTGCCGTACGCGCGAACTCCCGGTCGCGAAGCCAGCGCAGCTCCGCTTCGTAGAGCCCGCCGCCGAAATGCCTGCCGAGCCCGTTCAGGCTGGTCGCATTGCCGACGATGATCTTGAGGTCTGTCCCGTAAGCCTGCGAAAGCCGCGCCACGAGCGGCGCCGGTATCCAAGCGCCCAGCTCGCTGAGCCACTCCAGGAAGGCCGGGTAGATGTCGCCGCCCGGCAGCGGCCTTGCGTCGGTCACCCGCCGGCCATCAATGCCGAGCCGGTCGAGCGCATGCTCGGCAAGCGCCCGCGCGGTGGTGATCTTGCCGCCGTAGACCGAAAGGATCGGCGCGCCGCCCGCCTCGTCGAGGTCCAGGTGCCAGTCGCGGGTCACCGCCTTCGCGTCGGCCGCCCCGTCGTCGTAAAGCGCCCGGATGCCGGAATAGCTCGTCAGCACGTCGACGGGACGAATCTGCTTGGTGAAATAGCGGTTAGCCGCGTCGCACAGATATCGCACCTCCTCCGGAGAGACCGCCGGCGCCTCCGGCTTCTCCACCGGCACGTCGGTGGTGCCTATAACCGTGAAGCGGCCGAGCCACGGGAGGGCGAACACCACCCGCCCGTCCGGCTGCTGGAGGATATAGCCCTGCTCCCCCTCCCAAAGCGCCGCGACGGCGATGTGGCTCCCTTTGACCAGCCGGCTCGCGCTTTGGGCCGCCACGCCCGCTCGGACGAGAATGTCGCTGACCCAGGGCCCAGCGGCGTTGACCATCGCTTTGGCTGAGACGCTGCGCCCGTCGGAAAGCCCGGCCCTCCAGAACCCGTCTTCGCGCCGCGCCGAGGTGAGAGCGGTGCGCGTCGCGATCTCCGCGCCCTTCTCCGCCGCATCGACGGCGTTCAGCACGGTGAGCCGGCTGTCATCCACCCAAGCGTCCCAGTACGACAACGCCCGCCGCCGCTCGGCCAGCGGCTCAAGCAGTTCGCCCTCCTTGCCCCGCACCAGCCGCGAGCGCGGGAGGGTGCCGCGAATGGCGAACAGGTCGTACAGATACAGCCCCGCGCGAAGCTTCCAATGCGCGTGCATCGCCTTCGCGTGCGGCAGCACGAAGCGCTGCGGCCGGACGATGTGCGGCGCGGTACGCAGCAGGATCTCCCGCTCCTTCAACGCCTCCCGCACCAGCCGGAATTCGTAATATTCAAGGTAGCGAAGCCCGCCGTGGATCAGCTTGGACGAAGCCGAGCTGGTATGGGACGCAAGATCGTCGCGCTCCACCAGCAGCACCCGCGCACCCCGGATCGCCGCATCGCGCGCAATCGCCGCCCCGTTGATGCCGCCGCCGACAATGAGAAGATCGTAAGGGTCCACCCTTGCAGGCTACCGTGGCCGCGGATCATAGTCGATGCCATGGCCGGCGATCTCCTCCTCGTTTTAGACGAAGGCACTACCAGCACGCGCGCAATGCTGTTCGCGAGCGACGGACGATGCGTCGCGAGTGCGCAGCGGGCGCTTGGGCAGCAGCATCCCAAGCCCGGCTGGGTGGAACAGGATGCGGAGGAGATCTGGGCCTCCACCTTTGCGTGCGCCCGGGAGGCGGTGGCGCAGGCCGGCGGCGCGGAGCGGGTGGCGGCGCTCGGCATCGCCAACCAGCGGGAAACGGTGGTCTTCTGGTCGCGCCGGACGGGGCGGGCGCTTGCACCGGCGATCGTCTGGCAGGACCGGCGCACGGCGGCGCTGTGCGCGCGCCTCCGCGAGCTGGGGCATGAGGAAAAGGTACAGGCGCGCACCGGCCTGCTGCTCGATCCTTATTTCAGCGGCTCCAAGATTGCCTGGGCGATGGCGGAGTGGCCGCAGCTCCGGGAGGCTGGAGACGATCTGTGCATCGGCACAGTGGAAGGCTGGCTCGTCTTCCGCCTGACGGGCGGGCTGCACGTCACCGACGCCACCAACGCCTCGCGCACGTCGCTGATGCACATCGGCACCGGGCGCTGGGACGCGGAACTGTGCGGCCTGTTCGACGTGCCCGCCGCCTCTCTGCCGGAGATCGTCGACTGCGCCGGCCGCTTCGGCGACACGGCTTTGTTCGGCGCCTTAATCCCGATCTGCGGCCTGGCCGGCGACCAGCAGGCGGCGGCGATCGGCCAGGCCTGCTTCGCTCCCGGCGACACCAAGGCGACCTACGGCACCGGCGCCTTCGTGCTCACCCACACGGGCACTGAGCAGCGGCGAAGCGGCCAGCGGCTTCTCTCCACCGTGGCGTGGCAGCTCGGCGGTGAGCGCCGCTACGCGCTCGAAGGCTCGGTGTTCGCGGCCGGCAGCCTGATCCAGTGGCTTCGTGACTCTCTCGGGCTGATCGCCGACAGCGCCGACACGGAGGCGCTCGCACGCTCGGTCCCGGACAGCCGCGGCATTGTCATCGTCCCCGCCCATGGCGGTCTCGGCGCGCCTCACTGGCGACCTGAGGCGCGCGGCGCGATTACCGGGCTCACTTTCTCCGCCGGCCGGGTCGAGATCGCCCGTGCCGCGCTGGAGGCGATGAGCCACCAGACGCAGGACCTGATGACCGCCTTCGCTGCCGACGGTGCGGAATGGTCGCGCCTCAAGATCGACGGCGGGATGGCAGCCAACGGCTGGATGGCACAGGATCTGGCGGACGTGCTCGATCTCCCGGTGGAGCGGCCGGGGTTTGTGGAAACCACGGCGCTGGGTGCGGCGATGCTGGCGGGGCTGGGGTGCGGGATGTTTGCGTCGCTCGAGGAGGCGGCGGCGATGCGGGGGGCGGTGGAGGCGTTCGCCCCGGCGATGGACGCCGAGGTGCGCGACGGGCGGCTAGAGGCCTGGCGCAAAGCGGTGGCAGGAGTGCTCGCCTAAAGCCCCACCCCTTCAGGAGAGGGGTTGGGGAGGGGCCTGTAATCGCGCGTAAAGCACCAGCCTCAGTGCCACCCACAGGCCCCTCCCCAAACCCCTCCCCTGAAGGGGCGGGGCTTAAGTGACTCCGCCCCCAAACCCAATCTTAACCGCTGCGGCCTTATCGCCCCCACCATGGCCCAGCGTATTCACCTCGTCGCCGCCGCGCGGCCCAATTTCATGAAGGTCGCGCCGCTCTGGCACGCGCTTGCCGCGGCGCCCGACTTCACGCCGGTGCTGATCCACACCGGCCAGCATTACGACGTCAACATGTCGGACGCCTTCTTCTCCGATCTGAAGCTGCCGGAGCCGGACCACCATCTCGGCGTCGGCTCGGGAAGCCATGCCGAGCAGACCGGCGGGGTTATGATCGAATATGAAAAGGTGGCGCTAAAGGACCGGCCCGATTGGCTGGTCGTCGTCGGCGACGTCAACTCCACCGCCGCTTGCGCGATGGTTGCGGCGAAGATCGGCTTTCCCGTCATCCACCTCGAAGCGGGCCTCAGGAGCCGCGACCGGGCGATGCCCGAAGAGGTCAACCGCCTCGTCACCGACGTGCTCGCCGACGTACTTTGGACGCCGTCGCCGGACGCCGACGAGAACCTCGCCGCCGAGGGCGTCGCCGCCCCGCGCATTACCCGCGTCGGCAACATCATGCTGGACAGTTTCGAACTCGTCCGCCCCGCGATCGAAGCGGCCGACCTACCGGGCGAACTTGGCCTCAAGCGCGGCGGCTACGGGGTCGTCACCTTGCACCGCCCGTCCAACGTAGACGAACCCGCGCAGCTCATTCGCTTGGTCGATGCGCTGATCGAAGTGCAGCGCGATCTGCCGCTCGTATTTCCCGTTCACCCCCGCACCGCCGCGCGCCTCAAGCAGAACGGCCTCGACTCGCGGCTGCTCCGCGCCGGTCTCAAGCTGATCGAGCCGCTGCCTTACGTCCGCTTCATGAGCCTGGTCACCGGCGCCGGCGCGGCGATCACCGATTCAGGCGGCGTGCAGGAAGAAACGACCTATCTCGGCATTCCGTGTCTGACGCTTCGCGACAGCACCGAGCGGCCGATCACCGTCACCGAAGGCACCAACCGGCTGGTGACGCCCGAAACCCTGCTGATCGAGCTCACCAAGGCGATCTCCACCCCGCGCGCGGTTAGGGCCTGCCCGGAGCTTTGGGACGGCGGCACCGCCGAGCGCTGCCTCGCCGACTTGCGCCGCCGCAGCGGTCCAGCGCTTCTGCCGAGCGCCAGGCAGAGCCCCGCCGAGATGGTCGCCGAACTCGCCCGCCGTTACGGCGGCGAGGAGCGGCGGGTCAGCGGGCTTGCCAGCTATCGTCGATCATCTTGATGATGCCGGAGAAGTCCTTGCCGGCGCCGCCGAGCTTCTCCGCGAACCGCGTGTAAAGCTCCTCCGCATGCGCGCCCATCGGCGTGTAGGCATCGACGCTCTGCGCCGCTTCCATGGCGAGGCGCAGGTCCTTCAGCATCAGCGCCGCCGCGAAACCGCCTTCATAGTCGCGGTCCGCCGGCGTCACCGGCCCGACGCCGGGAAGGGGGCAATAGCTCGTCATCGACCAGCATTGGCCGGACGCCTTGGACGAGATGTCGAAGAAGGTCTGCGGATCGAGCCCCAGCTTCTGCGCCATGACGAACGTCTCGCAGGTGGCGACCATCGAGGCGCCGAGCAGCATATTGTTGCAGATCTTCGCCGCCTGCCCTGCACCCGGCCCGCCGGCGTGAATCACCGCTTTGCCCATCCGCTCCAGGAACGGCTCGGCGGCGGCGAATGCTTCGCCTGAACCGCCGACCATGAAGGTGAGCGTACCGCCCTCCGCCGCGGCGATACCGCCGGAGACCGGCGCGTCGGCCATCCGGTAACCGGCCGCTTCCGCCAGCGCGATCACCGCGCGCGCGCTTTCTACGTCGATGGTGGAGCAGTCCATCAGGATGGCGGATGTCGGCGCCTTGCCGATCACGCTCGCCTCATAGACCTGGCGGACGTGCTTGCCGGCGGGAAGCATGGTCACCACCGCTTCTGCCTCCGCCACGGCTTGTTCGGCGGACTCCGCGCGGGTGCACCCGTTCGCTTCCGCCTTGGCAAGCGCCTCTTCTGATAGGTCGAACGCGGTCACCGGGTGTCCCGCCTTAACGAGGTTCGCGGCCATCCCGCCGCCCATATTGCCGAGCCCGATAAATCCTACGCGTGCCATGTCAGCGGCCCTTCCAATCGGCTTTTCGTTTCGCGACAAAGGCGCTCATGCCTTCTTTCTGGTCTTCCGACCCGAACAGGCCGTGGAACAGGCGGCGCTCGAAGACGATGCCCTGAGCAAGGCCCATTTCGAAGGCGGCGTTGACCTGCTCCTTGGTCGCCATCGCGGCGAGCGGGGCCATGCCGGCGATCGCTTCCGCCGTCTTCAGCGCCTCATCGAGCAGCGCCTCCGCCGGCACCACCCGCGCCACCAGGCCGGCGCGCTCGGCTTCCTCTGCGCCCATCATCCGGCCGGTGAGGCACATCTCCATTGCCTTGGCCTTGCCGACGGCGTGGGTGAGGCGCTGCGAGCCGCCCATGCCCGGCGTGACGCCAAGCTTGATCTCCGGCTGGCCGAACTGCGCCGTGTCGGCGGCGATGATGAAGTCGGCCATCATCGCCACTTCGCAGCCCCCGCCGAGCGCATAGCCGGCGACCGCGGCAATCCAGGGCTTGCGCGTGGCGGTGACCTTCTCCCAGCCGGCGAAGAAGTTGGATTGGTACATGGAGGCGAAGCCCTGGCTCTCCATCTCCTTGATGTCCGCGCCCGCCGCGAAGGCTCGCTCCGAGCCGGTGAGCACGGCGCAGCGCTGGCTATCGTCCGCGTCGTAAGCGGCAAAGGCGGCGATCAGCTCGGCAAGCACCGCCGAGTTCAACGCATTCAGCGCCCTGGGGCGGTTCAACGTGATCACCGTCACCGCGCCGCGCTGTTCCACCAGGATGTTTTCGTAGGTCATAAGGGTGTCCATTCCTCTCCTTCGGGCATCGGCGCGAAGATGGTGTCGAGCATGTGGTCGGTGACCGCTTCTGGAGCCGCCGGTTCCCAACGCGGCTGGTTGTCCTTGTCGATCAGCAGCGCGCGCACGCCCTCGACGAAATCGTGGCGCTGAACGACGCGGCTGGCGACGGCATATTCCTGGCGCATTTCGTGGGCGAAGTCGCGGTAGAAGCCGCCGTCGTACAGGATCCGGAGCGAAACCTTGCAGGCCTGCGGGCTTTTCGACCGCAGCGTCTCCAGCTCCTTGTTCGCCCAGTCGGAGCCGTCAGCGTCCAGTGCGGCGAGGATTTCCTCATAATCCTCGGAGGCAAACAACCGGTCGATGGCCTCGCGATTGGCGGCAATCCGTGCCTCGGGGGCAGGGGTGGAATATTCGTCCAGGATCGCTTCTATGGCCTGCGGATCGGCAAGGATGCGCGCCTTGACGTCGTCCAGCGCGAACGAGGGGACGTAATGGGTGGCCAGGCCGAGATGCAGGCACTCCGCCCCATCCAACCGCGCCCCGGTGAGCGCAATAAACTGCCCCGTCCGCCCCGGCAGCCGGGAGAGGTACCAGCCGCCGCCCACGTCCGGAAACAACCCGATCGCCGTTTCGGGCATCGCGAACCGCGTGTTTTCCGTCGCCACCCGGAACCGGCACGGCTGCGAAATACCGACGCCGCCGCCCATCACGATGCCGTCCATGAAAGCCACGGTAGGCTTGGCGTAGGTGAAAAGGAGGTGGTTGAGCCGGTATTCGGTGAAGAAGAAAGCACGCGCTTCCGCGCCGTCGGTAGAGCCGCTCTTGGCAAGCATCACCACGTCCCCGCCCGCGCAAAAGCCGCGGCCTTCGGCATGATCGAGCATGATCGCTTCGACGCCTAGGTTGTCGCGCCAAGCGAGCAGCGCCTCGGTCATCTTCACGCACATGTCGCGTGTAAGCGCATGGATCGCCTTCGGGCGCGCAAGGCGGAGCCAGCCGACCTTGCCGGTCACCGCCGTCAGAACGTCATCCGTCACTGCCTCAGCATGTCCCGGCCGACGATGACGCGCATGATCTGGTTGGTGCCTTCCAGGATCGAGTGGACGCGCAGGTCGCGCCAGAAGCGCTCGATCGGATAATCCTGCAGGTAGCCGTAGCCGCCGTGAAGCTGAAGCGCCCGGTCAACGACCGAAGAACCAGTGTCCGTCGCCAACCGCTTGGCCATCGCCGCAAATCGGGTCTTGTCAGCAGCATTCTCCGTCACCTTCACCGCCGCCGCGTACAGGAAGATCCTCGCCGCCTGCAGCTCCGTCTCCATATCCGCGAGGGTGAACTGCGTCGCCTGGAAGTCGGCAATAGCCTGGCCGAACGCCTTGCGCTCCTTGGTGTACCGCACCGCTTCGTCGAGGCACCGCTGGGCGCCGCCAAGCGAGCAGGCGCCGATGTTGAGGCGGCCGCCGTCCAGGCCCATCATCGCGATCCGGAAGCCTTCGCCCTCCGCGCCGACGAGGTTCTCCACCGGCACCCGCACGTCGTCGAAATTTACCTGGCAGGTCGGCTGGCTGTGCCAGCCCAGCTTCTTCTCCTGCGCGCCGAAGCTGACGCCCGGCATATCCTTTTCGATCACCAGCGCGCTGATCCCCTTCGGCCCATCTTGGCCGGTGCGCACCATGGTGACGTAGATCTCGTTCTCACCGCCGCCCGAAATGAACGCCTTGGAGCCGGTGACCACATAATGGTCGCCGTCGCGCACCGCCTTGGTCTTGAGCGAAGCGGCGTCGGAGCCGGAGCCCGGCTCGGTAAGGCAATAGGAACCGAGCCGGTCCATGGTGACCATGGACGGCAAATACTTTGCCTTCACCGCGTCCGATCCGAAGCGGTCGATCATCCACGCCGCCATGTTGTGGATGGAGATGAAGGCGCTGGTCGAAGGATCGCCATAGGCCATCGCTTCCATGATCAGCGCCGATTCAAGGCGCCCAAGCCCGATGCCGCCGCTCTCCTCCGACACATAGATCGCGCCGAAGCCGAGCTCGGCCGCCGCCTTGATCGTCTCACGCGGGAAGATGTGCTTCTCGTCCCACTCCGCTGCGTACGGGGTGATCGCGTCGGCGGTAAACTGCTGCGCCATCTCCTGGATCTGGCGTTGCTCGTCGGTGAGGTCGAACTGGCTCATGGGGCGGGTGTTTCCTTGAGGACGCTTTCCGCGAACAAGCGGTTCGCGAGCTTGATGTTGTTGCGCTCGTACCAACGCGGCGCGGGGAGGCCTTTCTCCCAAGCGAGTGCTTCAGTCAGCGTACCCTGGGCGGAGGGTACGTCCGGCATAAGGGTGTTGATTGGATCGGCATAGGCTTGGTCCGCCGTCACGATCTCCCAGCCATCGGCCCGAAGCGCGGCGGCAAGATCGGGCAAGAAGAGTGCCGCGAGATCTGTCTCGTGCATCAGCATGACGTGGGCCGGAGAGCGGCCGAGCGTCTGGCGGGCAAGCGCGTCATAGAAGTCCGCGGCCTGAACATGGCTTTCCACGTACACGTCGCGAAGCGCATCCATGTCGATCGCCTTCCCGGCGTTCTGGGCGTCAATGGCGAGCTGTTCCATGTTCCAGTCGGAGGCGTCGGCGGTGACGTAGCCGTTCTTGAGGCCCCGTTCGGCAAGCCCAGCCCGGATCGCGTCGCGCTTCGCCTTGTCGCTGCCGCCTTCGTCGAGGAAGGGAAAGCGGAACCACGGCCGCCGTCCTTCGCGTCCCTTCAGCCACGCTTCGGCCTGGTCGATGTTGGCCAGGTAATCCGCGGCGGACGTGGCGTTGAGGTGCGGGTGGGTGAAGCTATGGTTGGCAAGCACGTGGCCGGCGCGCACGTAGCGCCCGATCCGCGCCTCCGCGCCAGCCCGCTGAGGATCCGAGATGTTGCCCGGATTCACGAAAAAGGCAGCCTGCTTCACCCGCGCCGCCTTCAGGGCAGCAATCAGCCGGGTGGTCCGCTCCTCCTGCGTGAGAAACGCGCCGGGGCCGCGCGGTACATCGTCAAAGGTGAGGGCAATGCGCTTGGTGGCCGCGGGTGCCTCTGCCGACACGCTTGCGCATGCGGTAAGGGGGAGGAGCAACAGCGCAAGCAGCAACCGCACCAGCCAAGCCCTCAACCCGCTCGTCTCGAGCGAAGTCGAGAGACCCTGGCCCAGAGATTTCGCTAACGTTTCTCGACTTCGCTCGAAACGAACGGAGAGAGGAGGCGCGTTCATCCCGATCACCCCATGGTTGGAATAACGAAAGCGTTCTCGCCCGTCACCGAGCCGTCGGGCCAGCGCTGGGTGATGGTCTTGGTTTTGGTGTAGAAGCGGATCCCTTCCATGCCGTGCTGGTTGATGTCGCCGAAGGCCGAGCGCTTCCAGCCGCCGAAGCTGTGGTAGGCGACCGGCACTGGGATCGGCACGTTGATGCCGACCATGCCTACATTCACCCGCGCCGCGAACTCGCGCGCGGCGTGGCCGTTGCGGGTGAAGATGGCGACGCCGTTGCCATATTGATGCTCGCTCGGCAGGCGAAGCGCCTCCTCGAAGCTGTCGGCGCGGACCATCTGCAGCACCGGCCCGAAAATCTCTTCCTGGTAGCTTTGGAAGTGCGGCTTGACGTGATCGAACAGGGTCGGGCCGATGAAGAAGCCCCCCTCGTGCCCCTGCAGGCTGAAGCCGCGGCCGTCCACCACCAGCTCGCCGCCCTCGTCAGCGCACATCTGGATGTAGTTCTCGATCCGGCTGCGGTGGGCAGCGTTGACCACCGGGCCGTAATGCGCATCCGCATCGGTCGAGACGCCGACCCGCAAGCCTTCGATCGCCGGGATTAGCTTTTCGCGCAGGTTCGTCGCGGTTTTCTCGCCGACCGGCACAACCACCGGCAGCGCCATGCAGCGCTCGCCGGCCGATCCGAAGGCGGCGCCGGTCAAGTCGTTCACCACCTGGTCCAGATCCGCGTCCGGCATGACGATGCCGTGGTTCTTTGCCCCGCCCATCGCCTGGACACGCTTCCCGGCCTCGACGCCGCGGCGGTAGACGTAGTGCGCGATGTCGGAGGAGCCGACAAAGCTCACTGCTTTGATTTCGGGATGATCGAGGATCGCATCGACCATCTCCTTGTCGCCGTGGACGACCTGGAGGATGCCGTCGGGCAGGCCCGCTTCCTTCATCAGTTCGGCAAGCCGCACCGGCACCGACGGATCGCGCTCGGAGGGCTTCAGGATGAAGGCGTTGCCGACCGCGATTGCGATGCCGAACATCCACATCGGGATCATCGCCGGGAAGTTGAACGGGGTAATCCCGGCGACGATGCCGAGCGGCTGGCGCATCGAGTAAACGTCGATGCCCGGGCCAGCGCCCTGGGTATATTCGCCCTTCAGCGCATGCGGGATACCGCAGGCGAACTCGATCACTTCCAGGCCGCGCTGCACGTCTCCCTTCGAATCGGCGATCACCTTGCCGTGCTCGGACGAGAGAAGAAGCGCGAGCTCTTCCATGTGCTTCTCGACGAGCGCCTTGAAGTTGAACATCACCCGGGCGCGGCGCTGCGGATTGGTCGCCATCCAGCCGGGGAGGGCGGCATTGGCCGCGGCCACCGCCGTCTCGAGGTCCGAAGCGGTGCCGAGGCGGACCCGGGCCTGCACTTCGCCCTTGTTGGGATCGAAAATGTCGCCGTGCCGCTCGCCGGAGGCAACAGCCGCGCCGCCGATGAAGTGATCGATGTTCCGCATAGGGGGTCCTTGGATCGGGATAGGATGTTGTGGCGGCCACTAGCCAAGCCTTTCCGCAAATGCCAGTTGCAGCTTCAACCAAGGTGAGGAGAGGCAATGAAACTCGGATCGCTCAAGGGAGGCCGCGACGGCCGGCTGGTGGTCGTAAGCCAGGATCTCGCCTGGTGCGCGGACGCGACCCACATCGCGCCGACCCTGCAGGCGGCGCTCGACGACTGGGCGCACGCCGCGCCGCAGCTCGAGCTGCTCGCCACCGACTTGGCGCACGAAGTGATCCCGATGATGCGCTTTCACGAGCGCAACGCGCTTGCCCCTCTGCCGCGCGCTTATCAATGGGCGGACGGCTCCGCCTATGTGAACCACGTCCAGCTCGTCCGCCAGGCGCGCGGCGCCGAGATGCCGGAGACGTTTTGGACCGATCCCTTGATGTACCAGGGCGCGTCGGACGAGATGCTTGCTCCCCGCTCGCCGATCCCGCTGGTTGACGAGAGCTGGGGCTGCGATCTTGAAGCGGAAGTGGTGGTCGTCACCGGCGACGTGCCGCGCGGCGTCTCACGCGAAGAGGCGCTGGAGCACATCCATCTGGTCGGGCTGGTCAACGACGTCAGCTTGCGTAACCTCATCCCGGGCGAGCTCGCCAAGGGCTTCGGCTTCGTTCAGTCGAAGCCCGCCTCGGCGCTTTCGCCGGTCTTCGTTACCCCGGCTGAGCTTGGCGAGCGTTGGAAAGACGGCAAGCTGCACGGGCCGCTTAACGTCGATTTAAACGGCCAGCCCTTCGGCCGCGCCGATGCGGGCGTCGACATGACCTTCGACTTCGGCACGCTGGTCGCCCACCTCGCCAAGACCCGCAATTTGGCCGCCGGAACGATCATCGGCTCCGGCACCGTCTCCAACCGCGACGAGGGCGGCGGCCCCGGCAAGCCGGTGAACCAGGGCGGCCTCGGCTACTCCTGCATCGCCGAAGTGCGCACGGTTGAGACGATCCTGTCGGGCCAAGCCTCGACCGGTTTCCTCAAGGCCGGCGACACGGTGCGCATCTGGATGGACGACGAACACGGCCACCCGATCTTCGGCACCATCGAACAGACGGTGGAGGCGGCCTAACGCGGGTGCTTGCGACTCGGCGCGGCGAGGCGCAGAGGCGGGTGATGAAGACGCTCCCCCTCCTCGCCGCCGCCCTTCTCCTCCCCACCGCCGCGTCCGCCGCAACGCCCCGCGACATCGCCGACGGCGTCCGTCAGGACCGCCTGCGCGCAATCGTTGAGAAGCTGGTCAGCTTCGGCACGCGCCACACCTTGTCGTCGCAGACTGATCCCAAGCGCGGCATCGGCGCCTCCTTGCGCTGGACGGAGGAGGAATTCCGCCGCTACTCGCGCGCCTGCCGAGGCTGCCTGACGATCGTCACGCCCTCCGACGTGGTCACCGGTCGCCGCGTACCCACGCCCACCAAGGTAACGGATGTCGTCGCCATCCAGCGCGGCAGCGTCGATCCCAAGCGCGTGGTGATCATCACCGGCCACATCGACAGCCGCGTCACCGACGTCATGAACGCCACCAGCGACGCTCCGGGCGCCAACGATGACGGCTCCGGCACCGCCGCGGTGATCGAAGCGGCACGCGTCCTGTCGCAGCATAAATTCCCGTACACCATCGTCTACGGCGTCCTGTCCGGCGAGGAGCAGGGGCTGCTCGGCGGCAAGATTCTGTCCGATTACGCCAAGGCACAGGGCTGGGAAGTCATTGCTAACCTGAACAACGACATCATCGGCAATAGCTGCAGCTCCGACGGCGTCTGCGACCGAGACCATGTCCGCGTCTTTTCCGAAGGACCGCGCTGGCAGGGCAGGGAGGCGCTTGCCGCCGCCCAACGCAGCCTCGGCGGCGAGAACGACGCACCGTCGCGCAACCTCTCACGCTGGATCAACGATCTATCGGGCGACCTTGGCCTCGGCCTCGACGTGCGCGAAATCTGGCGCAATGACCGCTTCGGCCGCGGGGGCGATCACACCGAGTTTCTGAACGCCGGCTATCCCGCGATCCGCTTCTCGGTCGCGATTGAGAACTACAACTGGCAGCATCAGGATCTGCGCACCGAAAACGGTGTCGATTATGGCGACACCATCGACAAGATGGATTTCCCCTACCTTACCAAGGTGGTGAAGCTGAACGTCGCCGCGCTTGCTGCCCTCGCGAGCGCCCCACCGCCGCCCGCGCCGACCGTGGAAGGGGCAGTCTCGACCGACACACGGTTAAAGTGGTCTGCCGTGGCCGGCGCTGCCGGATATAACGTCCGTTGGCGCCGCACCGATGCGAGCCATTGGGAGCATAGCAAGCGGGTAATCCCAGGGATGTTTGATCTGAGCTGCGACGTAGTCGTCGACAAGGTGCAAATCTGCGGCGCTGTCCTGGATGGTGTTCGCGTAGACGATTTCGTGTTCGGCGTTTCCTCCGTCTCCAAGGACGGCTTCGAATCACCCGTTGCATCCGCAGTGCCCGGTGGTGCGTTCGCCCCTTATACCCCGCCGGCCCCTCCGGCGGGCCATTGAACGGAGCTCGATGCCAAAACAGCTGAAGGGTGGCCTGCCAAGCCGCCAGCAGATCCTCGATTTCATCGCAACCAGCGACCAGCCGGCGGGGAAGCGTGAGCTTGCGCGGGCGTTCGGCCTCTCCGGCGCGGACAAGCAGGCGCTTAAGATCCTGCTTCAGGATATGGCGGACGAAGGGCTGATCGAAGGCTCGGCCGGCCGCACTTTCCACCAGGCCGGCGGCGTGCCCAAGGTGACGGTGTTGCGCATCGTTGACGCCGACGACAGCGGCCAGATATGGGGCGCGCCCGAGCGCTGGGAATCCGACATACCCGAGCCCCGCATCCGGGTGCTGGAGCGCAAGGGCAGGGGGGCGTCAGCGCTCGGCGTCGGCGACCGGGTGCTTGCCCGCACCGAGCAGCGCGGCAACGGCTGGGCGGCGCATCCGATGAAGAAGCTGATGAAGGGCAGCGAGCTCCTTCTCGGCGTCGTCCACAAGGAAGGCGACCACCTCTGGCTCCGCCCGGTGGAGAAAAAGGAACGGCGCGAGCTTCCGATCTCCGACGTCGGCAAGGCGCAGGTCGGCGATCTCGTGCTTGCCGAGAAAGCCGGCCGCCCGCCGCGGCTCAGCGCCCGGGTCACCGAAATCCTCGGTGACCCCTTCGCGCCGCGCAGCTTCAGCCTGATCGCGATCCACAAGCACGGCATCCCGCACGAATTCCCCGACGCGGTGCTGGTCGAGGCCGAGCGGATGGCCGAGCAGAAGCTTGGCGAGCGCGAGGACCTCACGCACATCCCCATCGTCGCGATCGATCCCGCCGACGCGCGCGACCATGACGACGCTGTCTGGGCAGCGCCTGACGACGACCCGGCCAACGCCGGCGGCTGGAAGGCGCTTGTCGCCATCGCCGACGTTAGTTTCTACGTCCGCCCCGGCTCCCAGCTCGACAAGGAAGCGAGGAAGCGCGGCAACAGCGTCTACTTCCCGGACCGGGTGGTGCCGATGCTTCCGGAGACCCTCTCGGCCGACGTCTGCTCGCTGAAGGAAGGCCAGGACCGCGCGGCCCTCGTCTGCCACCTGCAAGTCAGCAAGACGGGCGAACTCAAAAGCTGGCGCTTCACCCGCGCCCGGGTGCGGATCGCAGCAAACATTGCCTACGAAGACGCTCAGGCGGCAATCGATGCAGCGGAAGCTGTGCCGGGCTCCAAAATTCGTTCGTCCCGAGCGAAGTCGAGGGG
>DASVUO010000199.1:0-3461 GCA_036386995.1 Allosphingosinicella sp.
GGTGAGGGTGAGCACGCCCGTGTCCACGAACAGGCCGCCGTTGCGGTACTCGGCCAGGCCGGTGAGGCCGTCGATCTCGACCACCTCCACGCCCGCCTGTTGCAACGGCTCGATCAGCGAATAGCTGAGCCATTGCGACAGCTTGTGGAGCGGCACGAGGCCGTCCGTCGCGTCGCCCCGCTTAAGAGCCGGGTGCCGCCAGCAATCGCCCAGCGCCACGCCGTAGATCACCAGCCGGTCCGCCCAGATCGGGCCAAGCGCGTCCAGCAGCAGCTCGAGGATCGCGGCGGCGGGGAGGGGGACTCCGTTTGCGCGGGCGGTGAGGACGTCGAACAGCCCGCCGGGGCGCGGCGTGTCATCGCTCGCGAACAGGTCCGGCCGCGCCTGCACCTGGGTGCCGAGGCGCCTCAGCAAAGCAGCGCGCCCGTCGAGGCCGAGCAGCGGGTTGCCCTCATCGACTTGAAAGCCTTGGGCCAGTGTCTCCGCCGTAAGCCCGGCGAGCGCCGCACCGTCGGCGCGCAGCGGCAAGCCGCCGGCCGCAGCAAAGGCGCCGCTTTCGAACATCCGCTGGCTTGCCACGGCCAAGCCTTCGGAGCGCGTATAGGTCTCCCCGCCCTCGCTGAAGCGCCAGCCGGGCCCGGTGCCCGCGTCGAGCAGCACGGAGAGGATCGTCAGATCGAACGCCGCTCGCGCCCGCTCCGCCGGATCGCCGTCGGGAAGCGTGGGCGCTCCGGCAACGAAGTGCCGCCACCGCGCGTGGAATGGGATGGCCAGATCGGGATAGCTTTCGCGGGTTACGGCAACCGTGCGGTCGGCCGCCTCCTCGAGCTTCCCGAGGTCCACGGCCCAGCCCTCGACTTCGCCGGCTAAAGCGAGCTCCAGCATCTCATGCGCCCGCTCGCGCACCGCAGCGGCGCTGAGGAGGCTCTGCAATTCGGCCGAAGACATGGCGGTCAAAACTTCTCCAGGTCCCGGCCGACGACGCCGCGAAGCGCTTCCTCGCTCGGCGCGCCTTCGGGCGTGTAATAGCCGGCCGCTTTCTTGGCTTCCATTTCCACGCTTGCGTCGGGCGGCACGAGGTCGTCGGGGATCGGCACCCGTTCGCCGATCTCGATCCCGCCCTCGGCGAGCGCGTCGTACTTCATGTTGGACATGGAGACGAAGCGGTCGATCCGGCTGATGCCGAGCCAGTGGATCACGTCCGGCATCAATTGCTGAAAGCGGGCGTCCTGCACCCCGGCGACGCATTCGGTGCGCTCGAAGTAGGTCGCCGCCTGGTCGCCGCCCGGCTGGCGCTTGCGGGCGTTGTAGACCAGGAACTTGGTCACTTCGCCGAGCGCCCGGCCTTCCTTGCGGTTGTAGACGATCAGGCCGACGCCGCCTTCCTGCGCCGCCCGCGTCGCTTCCTCGATGCCGTGGGTGAGGTAGGGGCGGCAGGTGCAGATGTCCGATCCGAACACGTCCGAACCGTTGCACTCGTCGTGCACGCGGCAGGTGAGCTTCTTGGACGTGTCGCCAAGGCTCAGCGGATCGCCGAAGATGTAGAGCGTCATGCCCCCGATCGGCGGCAGGAAGACCTGCATGTCGGGACGGGTGACGAGTTCCGGATACATGCCGCCGGTCTGCTCGAACAGGCAGCGGCGAAGGCCGGCCTCGGCCACGCCGAAGCGCTCGGCGACTCCGGGAAGCCACCACACCGGATCGACCGCGATCTTGGTGACGGAGACGTCGCCCGCTTCATGGACGATCTCGCCGTCCACCTTCAGCCGGCCCAGCGCAATGGCGTCGCGAATTTCGCCAAGCGTCAGCCGCGCTTTGGTGATGGCGATGGAGGGGCGGACGTCGACGCCCTCCTCGATCAGGTCGGCGAAGTCGCAGGTCAGGCGGTGGCCCCAGGGATCGAGGCTGACGATCTTCTTCGGGTCCGCCCATTGCGCGTGCGGCCCGATCTCGCAGACCGGCGATGTGTCATGGAGGTCCGGCCGCGCCGAAGGGTCCATCGCGCCCGAGCTGATCGCAAGCGCGCGGTAGATGGAATAAGAGCCGCCATGCGCCCCGATCGCATTGCGGTCCGCGCCTGCGTTGACGGTGGCGATCACCGGCCCCCGCTCCGCCGCGGTGGCCGCGCCCCAGTTCAGCGGAAAGCGCGACGGCCGCCCCGGGTGCGAGGTAAGCCGGATATGGCTGCTCCTGGTTTCCGCTTCCGCCTTCATCCGCTGTCCTCTCGTTGCCGGCCTTGTGTCCGGTCTCGGGGGGAGCGTAAGGCGAAGCGGGCGCCGGTGCTAGCTATCAAAAAGCGGGCCGGGCGCAGCACGTGCTTTGCGGTTTTCGCCCGTTGACCCTTCCGCCCCTCCTCGCTATAGGCCGCCTCGCCCGGGGCTGTGGTGGTTCTCTTCGAAGAACCGTTGTTCCGCCTCTGACGGGCACAAGAGCTTGAACATTGCTGTTGCGACGCAGGGGCCGGGGGCCGTTTGGTTCCCCGCTTTTCTGCGTTTTCGCACCAGTAAAGTAACTAAGGTGAAGGGCTTCATGCCGACGATTAACCAGCTGGTCCGCAAGGGCCGCGAGCCGCAGAAGGCGAAATCCAAAGTTCCGGCGATGGAGCAGAATCCGCAAAAGCGCGGCGTTTGCACCCGAGTCTACACGACCACCCCGAAGAAGCCGAACTCGGCGCTTCGCAAAGTCGCCAAGGTTCGCCTGACCAACCAGCGCGAAGTGATCAGCTACATTCCGGGCGAAGGCCACAACCTCCAGGAACACAGCGTTGTGCTGATCCGCGGCGGCCGTGTGCGCGATCTTCCGGGCGTGCGCTATCACGTGCTTCGCGGCGTGCTCGACACCCAGGGTGTCAAGGACCGCCGCCAGTCCCGCTCCAAGTACGGCGCCAAGCGTCCGAAGTAAGCCACACGAGTAAGCCCCGGACGTGTTCCGGACCAGCTGAAGAGAGAAGGATAAGAATATGTCCCGTCGTCGTCGCCCAGAGAAGCGCGAAATCCTGCCCGATCCGAAGTTCGGGGATCTCGTGCTGTCCAAGTTCATGAATTCCGTCATGCTTGACGGCAAGAAGTCGGTTGCCGAAGGCATCGTCTACGGTGCCCTTGAGACCGTTGAGACCCGCGCCAAGCGCGATCCGCTCGGCGTGTTCCATGATGCACTGAACAACATCAAGCCGGGCATCGAAGTCCGCAGCCGCCGCGTCGGCGGCGCGACCTACCAGGTTCCGGTGGAAGTTCGCACGGAGCGCGCCCAGGCGCTTGCCATTCGCTGGCTGATCTCCGCGGCGCGCAGCCGTTCGGAGAACACCATGGCCGCCCGCCTGTCGGGTGAGCTGATGGACGCCGCCAACAACCGCGGCAACGCGGTCAAGAAGCGCGAAGACACCCACCGCATGGCCGAAGCCAACCGGGCCTTCTCGCACTACCGCTGGTAAAAATCGTCACTATATCGTCGGTTAGCGGGCC
>DASVUO010000200.1:0-3000 GCA_036386995.1 Allosphingosinicella sp.
GACTCCACCGGATTGGCAACGCCATTAGCGCGACGCTTTCTTTAGCGCGGTGCGAACGAGGGCGTCGAGGGTGGCGCCGGGGCCGAGTTCTTCCTCGGCCGTGGCAACGGCGGCGGCGGCTTCGGAAGGGCGGAAGCCGAGGTTTAGGAGGGCGGATGCGGCGTCGCCGGCGAGGCTCCCGGCGGGCGCTGCCGCGGGCGCGGAGAGGCCGCTGCCGAGCGCCACCGCGCCCGCTTTGTCTTTGAGCTCATTCACGATGCGCTGCGCAAGCTTCGGCCCCACGCCCTGCGAGCGCGCCACCATTGCATTGTCGCCGGACGCGATTGCGCGGTGCAGCTCGTCGACCGTCAGCGCGGAGAGGATAGCAAGTGCCACCCGTGCGCCGACGCCCTGGACGGAGGTGAGCAGCCGAAACCAATCGCGCTCCCCGGCGGTGGCGAAGCCGATCAGCCGCATGTCGTCCTCGCTGACCTGCATCTGGGTGTGGAGAACCACTTCGGAGCTCAAGGCGCCGAGGCTGGACAGGGTACGGGTCGAGGCGAACACCAGATAGCCGACGCCGTTGACGTCGATGATAGCCGTATCGGCGGTGAAGCTGTCGAGCAGCCCCCTGAGCTTGGCGATCATGCCGCGTGCTTGCCCAAGCGGCGCGCGCTGGCAAGATGGTGCGCGTGGGTAATCGCCACCGCAAGCGCATCCGCCGCGTCCGCCCCCGCGATCTTGGCCCCCGGAAGCAACCGCCCGATCATTGCATGCACCTGATCCTTGGACGCCCCGCCGGTACCGACCACCGCCTTCTTGACGAGCGTCGGCGCATATTCCCCCACGCTCAAGCCGCCCCGCGCCGCCGCAAGCAGCGCGACGCCACGCGCCTGGCCGAGCTTCAGCGTCGAGCGCGGATTGTCGTTCACGAACACTTCCTCAACCGCCGCCGCCTCCGGCGCGTGCTGGTCGAGCACCGCCAACAACCCCTCGTGCAACACGCACAAACGCGCGGCGAGCTCCGCCTTGGTGTCCGTCCTGATCTGCCCGTTGGCGACGTGGCTCAACCGATTGCCCTCCGCCCGGATCACCCCCCAGCCGGTACAGCCCAAACCAGGGTCGAGGCCGAGGATGATCAGCCGAGCTTCTCCATCACTTCGTCGGAAACTTCGTAATTGCCCCAAACGGTTTGGACGTCGTCGTCTTCTTCAAGGGTGTCGATCAGCTTCATCAGCTGGCCGGCCTGGTCCTCGCCCACTTCGACCGGAGTCTGCGGGCGCCAGGCGAGCTTGGCGCTTTCCGCTTCGCCCAATGTCTTTTCGAGCGCCTTGCCGACTTCGTGGAGCGCGTCCTGCGCCGTCCAGATCTGGTGGCCGTCCTCGTCGCTCTCGACATCGTCCGCACCCGCTTCGATCGCCGCTTCCAGAACGTCGTCGGCGCTGCCGGCAGTGGCGGGGTAGGTGATCAGGCCCATCCGATCGAAGCCGTGGCTGACCGAGCCGGACGCGCCGAGATTGCCGCCGTTCTTGGCAAAGGCGGTGCGCACGTTGGTCGCGGTGCGGTTGCGGTTGTCGGTCAAGGCTTCCACGATCAACGACACGCCGCCCGGACCGAACCCTTCGTAGCGGATGTCCTCGTAATTCTCCGCATCGCCCATCGAGCTCTTGTCGATCGCCCGCTGGATATTGTCCTTGGGCATCGACTGCGCCTTGGCGGCGAGCACGGCGGCGCGCAGCCGCGGGTTCATGTCCGGATCGGGCGTGCCCATCTTGGCCGCGACGGTGATTTCGCGGGAAAGCTTGGAAAACATCGCCGAGCGCTTCTTATCCTGCGCGCCCTTGCGGTGCATGATGTTCTTGAATTTGCTGTGGCCGGCCATGGGTCCGGTGCGATCCTTGCTGTGAGGTGATGACCCACCCGTAGCCGAGACCGTCAGCGCCGCGCAACGGACCTGTGCGGCGAACCGGCACGGCCTCCGTCGCGCGGCAACACGCTTACTCGATGCCGAGCGCGGCCTTGTAGGTTTCCAAAAGCGCGTCGGCTTCCTGGCGGGCATGGGCTTCCATCTTCCGGAGGCGGATGATGGTGCGCATCGTCTTCGTGTCGTAGCCGCGCGATTTGGCTTCAAGGTAGACATCCTTGACGTCGTCGGCGATCGCCTTTTTTTCTTCTTCCAGCCGCTCGATGCGCTCGATCAACAGGCGCAGCTCGTCCGCTGCAACATTACCTTCCGACATGAAACCCAACCCCGAATCTAAGATGTAAGCGAGGCGTCTAGGGGCTGGCGCGGCCCGGCTCAAGCGTCCGTGAAAGCTTTCAGTACGCCGCGGCGCGGAGCGGCAGGCGGAGCACGGGGCGGTGGCGTTCGTCCTCCACGTCGATCCAGCCGTCCGCGGACAATTTGTCGATCAACAGCTGCTGGCGGACCACGTCGCTGGCCGTCCGCATCGCCTGGCTGAGCGCCGCAAGATCGTCGCTGCAGCTTTCGCCGACCACGTCGGTGGCTTCATATTCGTCGCAGCAGATGTTGAAATAATAACGCGGCATGCCGTCCAGAACGCTTGAGACGCCGCACATATCCACCGCCCGCGCGGCTAATCAACCGCGCGCGCCGGTTGCGCGGGCGCCGCAGAGGTGAAAGGAGCCGCTGATGAGCCATGAAGCCCGCTTCCTTGCCGCGCTGCGCCGCCTCGCCCCGGACCCCGCGGCGCGCGGCCTTGCCGACGACGCGGCGGTGCTGGAGATCGGCGGCGAGCGGATCGTGCTGACCCACGACCTGCTGGTCGAGGGCGTCCATTTCCTGCCGGAGGACCCGCCCGGCGACGTCGCCGCCAAGCTCCTCGCGGTGAACCTCTCCGATCTCGCCGCCAAGGGCGCAAGGCCGCTCGGCGTGCTGATGGGCTATTCGCTGCGTGAAGACGCGACCTGGGACGAGGCGTTCGCCGCCGGCCTGGGCGAGGCGCTGGCGGCGTACGGCGTGCCCCTGCTCGGCGGCGACACGGTGAGCCTTCCCGCCGG
>DASVUO010000201.1:0-2566 GCA_036386995.1 Allosphingosinicella sp.
ACTCGCGTTTCTGCCGCACCATTTCGGCAAGCCGGTCGAGTGTGATGTAGCTGGAGCTTTCCGTGTCGTAGAGGCGCCGGTTCGCATATTTCTTGATAATAACGACGCCGTCCGATGATGACGCTGCCATGAGCCCCTCCGTGCCGGAAAAATCGGCCCTAACACCGAAGCTTACCGCGCTGCAACACGGGCCGAGGCCGCTGCCCTTGTTCCTCGAAATGCTGCGCAGCGAAACCGCTAGCGCGCCGGCTCGGATGGCGCGGGCGCTCGAGGGACTGCGCCGCTACCAGGAGGCCGATCGCACGCCTCCCGCGGAGCCGATGCCGGCGGTGGCGCAAAGCCATGGCGCCGCCCTTCGCGACTATGGCGGGAGCGGCCCGCCGGTGGTGTTCATCCCGTCGCTGATCAACCCGCCCAACATCCTCGATCTCGGGCCGGAGCGCTCGCTTCTGCGCTGGCTCGCCGAGCATGGCCACCGCCCGCTCCTCCTCGACTGGGGCTGGGATGTCGAAGCGCGCCGCACCCTTTCCGTCGCCGGTCACGTGGAGAAAATCGCGGTCCCGCTTATCAACAGCTTGAACGAGCCCGCGCACCTTGTCGGTTACTGCCTCGGCGGCACCATGGCGATCGGCGCGGCCGCCGCCGTGGAAGCGAGAAGCGTCGCCACCCTCGCCGCCCCCTGGTTCTTCAGCCGCTTCCCGACCGATGCGCGGGCGATGCTTGCGCAACTTTGGCAAAGCGCCAGGCCCGCCGCCGAAAGCCTCGGGCTCCTTCCCATGGAAGTGCTGCAAAGCGCTTTCTGGAGCCTCGACCCTGCCCGCACCGTCTCCAAGTTCGAAGCCTTCGCCGCCATGGCCGAAGGCAGTCTCGAGGCGCGCACGTTCGTCACCATGGAGGATTGGGCGAACGACGGGCCGCCGCTGAGCTTCGCCGCCGCCCGGGAATTGTTCGAAGGCTTCTTCGCCGAGGATACGCCCGGCAGCGGCGCGTGGATCGCCGATCCTGCCGCGCTCCCCTGCCCCCTGCTGAACATCGTCTCCACAACGGACCGCATCGTTCCGGCCGCCACGGCGCCCCAGGGCGGCGAGCGGCTGGAACTCGCCCAAGGCCACGTTGGCATGGTCGTCGGCGGCCGTGCCCGCGAGGTGCTTTGGCAGCCGCTCTCCGCCTGGCTTTCCCGTTTTGGGGCGGGGTGCTAGAGCGCCCGCAACACTTTCCCGCACGGAGTTTACCCCATGACCGAAGCCGTCATCACCGCCGCGAAACGTACACCCGTTGGCGCTTTCCTCGGCAGCTTCGCCTCCGTTCCGGCCCATGACCTCGGTCGCACCGCGATTGTCGCCGCGCTTGAGCAAGCCGGAGTCGCCCCCGAGGAGGTGAGCGAAGTCATTCTCGGCCAGGTGCTGACGGCAGCCCAGGGCCAGAACCCTGCGCGCCAGGCGGCGATGGCCGCGGGCCTTCCGAAAGAGGTGCCCGCCTGGGGCGTCAACCAGGTCTGCGGTTCGGGCCTTCGCGCCGTTGCCCTCGCCGCCCAGGCGATCCTCACCGGCGACGCGCGCATCGTGGTTGCAGGCGGCCAAGAAAGCATGAGCCTCTCCGCCCATGCGCAGAACCTGCGGCCGGGTACCAAGATGGGCGATCTCCAGATGATCGACACCATGATCAAAGACGGTCTCACCGACGCTTTCGCAGGCTACCACATGGGCATCACCGCCGAGAACCTCGCCGAGAAGTACCAGATCACCCGCGAAGACCAGGACGCCTTTGCAACCGCCTCCCAGAACAAGGCGTCCGCTGCCCGCGCCGAGGGCCGTTTCGCCGACGAGATCGCGCCCGTTACGGTAAAGGGCCGCAAGGGCGACACTGTCACCGAGCATGACGAATATATCCGTGACGGCGTCGAACAGTCGGCGCTCGCGGGCTTACGCCCCGCCTTCAAGAAAGACGGCACGGTGACCGCCGGCAACGCGTCTGGCCTCAACGACGGCGCCGCCGGGCTTGTGATCATGAGCCGCAAGGAAGCCGAAGCGCGCGGCGCGCCGATCCTTGCCCGCATCGCCAGCTGGGCTTCGGCCGGCGTTGATCCCTCGATCATGGGCATCGGCCCTGTGCCCGCAACGCAGCGCGCTCTTCAGAAAGCCGGCTGGTCGATTGCGGACCTTGACCTCATCGAAGCCAACGAAGCCTTTGCCGCCCAGGCCCTGGCGGTCGGCAAGGAGCTCGGCTGGGATCCGGCCAAGGTCAACGTCAACGGCGGCGCCATCGCCATCGGCCACCCGATCGGGGCGTCGGGCGCCCGCGTCCTCGTCACGCTGCTGCACGAGCTGAAGCGCCGCGACGCCAAGAAGGGCCTCGCCACCCTGTGCATCGGCGGCGGCATGGGCATCGCCATGTGCGTCGAGCGGGATTGATCCAGCCGACGACGCATTCGGAAGGCCGCCTCCGGGCGGCCTTTTTCGTTGCGAGCACGGGACCTGCCCGAACCGAACGCCTCCATGTATGGTTTAGCCCGAGCGGCCAAATCAAAATGGGAGGAAAAAGATGGCTCGAGTAGCGATTGTGACCG
>DASVUO010000202.1:0-2161 GCA_036386995.1 Allosphingosinicella sp.
GGCTCCTTCCGATACAGATTGCGTTCGCATCGAGCAGGAGCCGGACGGCACCTACAAGATGACCGCGTCAGCCCTTTGCGCGGGAGGAGACAACCACGAGTCTGTTTCAATCGTAGATGGGCCCCCTTTTGCAAGCGTAGAACAAGCTGAAGAAGCGGGGTTAGCCTGGGCCGACGATGTGGGGGCGGAGCACCTCTACATATCGGTTGGTACGCTCGAGCGGCCGCTACAGCCCACTGAAATTGATCTTCCGCTTTAACTCGGTCGTGGGCACGTGCGCGCGGCCGGGCACAGTCTTTCGGCCAAAGGAGATCGCCAGAAGACGCTGATCCCTACCTTTCTGCGGGACTCGGGAACCGGACCGGTACGGCATCGTCTAGCGGGTGAGCGGAAAATCGAAGGAGACCAGAGCGAATGAAAGCTTTTTTGCTCGCAGCGAGCGCTGCCCTGTTGATGACCGCCTGCAACACGACGGCGGAGGATGACTACATGCCTGCCGATGCAGCACCGCCGGCAATGGCCGCGACAACCTACATGCAAGCAGCGGCCAGCAGCGATATGTTCGAAATCCAGTCGGGCCAATTGGCATTGCAGAGGTCGTGCGATCCTGCGGTTCGTTCGTTCGCGCAGATGATCATCAATGATCATACGCGGATGTCGAACATGATGATGGACACTGCCCGTGACAATGGTGTTCCGCCGCCCCCCGTGCAGATGCTCCCCCACCATATGACCATGCTTCAAACGCTGGATCGGGCGCCTCAGGGTTCGTTCGAAGCAGCGTTCAGGAACGAGCAGGTCATGGCACATCAGGAAGCCTTGAACCTTCACCGCACCTACGCCGATGCCGGTGACCTCCCGCCGTTCCGCGCACTTGCCTCGCAGGCGGTTCCGGCCATCCAGGCGCATCTCGGGCACGCACAAAGCCTACCCACGTCTGCGGCCTGTGCAGCCGCGCCAACCGAGCAGTTGCGGCGCGGGGAGCGGGGATGAAATCCACCTGAGCTCGTTGGCTTGAAAGGCGGCCGCTCCCACCTTGCGTTGAGGGCAGGGGCGGCCTCTTCTCTAACAGGTGAGATAGGTGACGCGCGCAGCGTATGCGATGAATGAGTACGGCAGGATTGGAGACTCCCGCTGGGTGGGCGGCCACCCTTGATCGCATCGCGCAGCGCGAGAAGCGGCGCGTGGTTGTGATCGGCCCCACGGATGTCGGGAAGAGCAGCTTTGTACGCGCTGCACTGGACGCTGCCGCGGAGGCGTCGACAGCGCTGAGCCTGATTGATCTCGATCCCGGCCAGAAGATGCTTGGCCCACCCGGCACCGCGAGCCTTGGAGATGCGTCGTGCCTGCGCCGCTTCATCTTTCTTGGCAGCACAAGCGCCAGCGAGGTGTCCAGGATCGTCGACGCCGCGGGGAAGCTCGCCGACGATGCGGCCGACGGCTTCATCGTCAACACCTCGGGTTTCGTGCGCGGCCTGGGCGCCAGGTTGCAGGCCGCGACCATAGCGAGGCTTGCCCCCGACCTGCTTGTGGTTCTCGGTGATCCCGCCGAAGTTGCGCCCATTCTTGAAGCGCATAGTCAGGTGCGGGCTACCGAGCTCGGAACGGCGCCAGCGGCCCGTCGCAAGGCACCTTCGGAACGAAGCGCAAAAAGGCAGGCTGCTTTCGCGCAATCATTGGAGAATGCCGAAGCGTTGCAACTCAACCCTGGCGAGGTTTCCTTCATTCCAGCTCCGCCGGCGATGTTCGAAGAAGTGGCGCGTCCCGTATGCGCCCTGCTGGACGCCACCGGCGAGGCAATGAGCATCGGCATCGTGGAGCACGCTGGCGCCGATGCTCTCACACTACACGGCAGCCGGCCACCACGGCCGGTACGAATTGTGCAGCTTGGCAAGATGTGGGCTGCACACTTTCCGAATGGATGGGAGTTGCTCGATCGTCTCAGCCCAAGCTGGCTTTCAAACGCAAAGTGAACCGGCTCACGCCGCTGCGAACCTACGGGGTCTTGGCGGGCATGCCGTCCCTTCAAGGCGGGGCTCCGGAGTCCTGTAACCGTTTAACCTAGGTGATCTTCCTATTTAAATGTGGAACCGGTGCGCAGGGATAGCATTGCCGACGCCATGGATTTCGCGACCCGCGCCTATAACCAGACCTTTCCCTT
>DASVUO010000203.1:0-8280 GCA_036386995.1 Allosphingosinicella sp.
CGCCGGCGGCGGCGCGCCGGCCAAGGCGGTAAAGCCGCCGCCGGTGCCGCTCCCCGTGCCGAAGTCGCAGCCGGCACCGGAGCAGCCGGCAACGGAGCCGATCAAGCTCTGGGCGGGCATGGAGAAGTTCAACCTCGCGCATGTGCCCTCCTCCGGCCCCGGCCGCAGCGCAGGGTCGCCGGGGGCAAGCGCGGGTGCGGGCGATGCGGTGGTCGGCACCGCGCCGGGCGGGCAGCCGCTCTACAATGCCCAATGGTACCGCCGGCCGACCAGCGCCGAGCTTGGCGCCTACCTGCCGCCGCGCATGCAGAACGGCTGGGGCATGGTCGCCTGCCGCACCGTGGCCGATTACCGGGTGGAGGATTGCCGCGAGGTCGGCCAGTCGCCCGCCGGCTCCGGCCTGAGCCGCGCGGTACGCCTCGCCGCCTGGCAGTTCCGAGTCCGCCCGCCGCGCCTCGGCGGCAAGCCGATGATCGGCGAGTGGGTCCGCATCCGCATCACGTGGGACGAGGGTCTTGCCCAACCCTAACGGTTGCGGCGCCCATCGATTAGACCGTCGACCAGGGTTGGGTCGGCGAGGGTGGAGGTGTCGCCCAAGCTTCCGAAGTCGTTCTCTGCGATCTTGCGGAGGATGCGGCGCATGATCTTGCCGGAGCGGGTCTTCGGGAGGCCGGGGGTGAAGTGGATCAGGTCCGGCGTTGCGATCGGGCTGATTTCGGTGCGGACGTGGGCGCGCAGTTCCTTCTCGAGCGCGTCCGAGCCTTCTTCGCCTTCCATCAGCGTGACGTAGCAGTAGATGCCCTGCCCCTTGATGTCGTGCGGGTAGCCGACCACCGCGGCTTCGGCGACCTTGGGGTGGGAGACAAGGGCGCTTTCGATTTCGGCGGTGCCGAGGCGGTGGCCGGAGATGTTGAGCACGTCGTCGACCCGGCCGGTGATCCAGTAGTAGCTGTCTTCGTCGCGGCGGCAGCCGTCGCCGGTGAAATACTTGCCGCGATAGGCTGAGAAGTACGTCTCCACGAAGCGTTGGTGATCGCCGTAGACGGTGCGCATCTGGCCGGGCCAGGAGCGGGCGATGCAGAGGTTGCCGGAGGCGGCACCCTCGAGAAGCTCTCCGTCCGGGCCGAGCAGCTGCGGTTCGATGCCGAAGAACGGCCGCCCCGCCGAGCCCGGCTTCATATCCTGGGCGCCGGGGAGCGTGGTGATCATGATACCGCCGGTTTCCGTCTGCCACCAGGTATCGACGATGGGGCAGGTGCCCTCCCCCACCGACTCCCAATACCAGCGCCAGGCTTCCGGGTTGATCGGCTCGCCGACCGTGCCGAGCAGGCGGATGGAGGAGCGGTCGTGGCGCTTCACCGGCGCCTCGCCTTCCCGCATCAGCGCGCGGATGGCGGTCGGGGCGGTGTAGAAGATGTTGACCTTGTGCCGCTCCACCACGTCCCAGAAGCGGGAGAAATCGGGGTAGTTGGGCACGCCTTCGAACATCAGGGTGGTCGCGCCGTTGGCGAGGGGTCCGTAGACGACGTAGCTGTGCCCGGTCACCCAGCCGACATCGGCGGTGCACCAGAAGAGTTCGCCTTCCTTGTAGTCGAAGACGTAGTGGAAGGTGGCAGCGGTCCAGACGGCGTAGCCTCCGGTGGTGTGGAGCACGCCCTTGGGCTTGCCCGTCGAGCCCGACGTGTAGAGGATGAAGAGCGGGTCTTCGGCGTTCATCGGCTCGGACGGGCAGTCTTCCGGCACGAGAGGCGTCAGATCGTGGAGCCAGCGGTCGCGGCCTTCCGTCCAGCCGATGTCGTTGCCGAGGTGACGGACGACCAGCACCGCATCGACCTCCGCGCCCTTGGCGATGGCCGCGTCGACATTGGCCTTCAGGGGCACTAGCTTGCCACCGCGAAGGCCGCCGTCGGCGGTGATCACGACGCGGCTCGCGCAATCCTCGATCCGGCCGTGCAAAGCCTCGGGCGAGAAGCCGCCGAACACCACACTGTGCACCGCGCCGATGCGGGCGCAGGCGAGCATCGCCATCGCGGCTTCCGGGATCATCGGCATGTAGAGCGTGACACGGTCGCCCTTCGCGACGCCGAGCGCCTTGAGGCTGTTCGCCATGGCGACGACCTCGCGGTAGAGTTCGCCGTAGGTGAGGCTTCGGCCGGTGCCGGGTTCGTCGCCTTCGAACAGGATCGCGACTTGATCGGCGCGGGTCTCGAGATGCCGGTCGACGCAATTGAAGCAGAGGTTGAGGACGCCGTCGCCGAACCAGCGGATCTCGACCGGATCGAAGGAGGAGCCGTCGATTTGGGACGGTTCCTGCACCCATTCGATCCGCGCCATCTGCTCACGCCAGAAGCCGTCCGGATCGCTGAGCGATTGGCGGTACAGCGCCTCATATTCGGCGGGCTTGCAGTGGCTGGCCTGGCGAAAGGCTTCGGGCGGAGGAATGCGGCTGTCCATACCCTTTTCTAGGCCCGAGCCCGCGCGTCGGCAAAGAGGCAAAATCTTTACCTGCCGACGCTAGGGAACGGTTCAACAAAGCCCGGTGAACGGAAGAAGCGGCGGCATGTACCAGTCAGTCCTCAAAGCGGAACAGCGTGGCCATGCGCCCGCGCCTGCGGACGTGGCGTTCGCCGGCTGTCGCGAGGTGGAGGCGCTGTCGCCCGAGCTTCGGGAGGATTGGCGGGCGCTTGCGCGGGAGGCGGCCGAGCCGAACGCATTCGGGGAGATCGGCTTCTTCGATTCGGCGTGGGATCACCTGCCGCATGCCGGCGCGCGGCTTGTTGAGGTGCGCGGTGGTGACGGAATGCTTGCCGGCGCAATTGCGCTGGAGATCGCGCCGACGCTTGGACGGATGCCGGTTCGCCATGTCGAGAATTGGCGCTGCGAGCATGATTATCTCGGCATGCCGCTGGTGCGGCGTGGGCATGAGGCGACGTTCTGGGGCGCGCTTCTCGACCATCTCGACGCTGCGCCTTGGGCGGCGGGACTGCTCCACGTCAGGGGCGTGGTCGGAGGCGGACCAGTTCACCAAGGCCTTGCCGCCGCCGCCGCCGAGCGCGGGCGCGCCTGCCCGGTGGTGTACCGCACCCGGCGGGCGATGCTGCACAGCAGCCTTTCTCCCGCCGCCTACTACGAACAAGCGGTGCGCAAGAAGAAGCGCAAGGAGATTGCCCGCCTCGCGAACAGGCTTCGTGAGCTTGGCACAATAGAGTTTCGGTCTCTGGAGCCGGGCGGCGACGGCGTCGAGGCTTGGTGCGAGGCATTCATCGCACTGGAATGCTCGGGCTGGAAAGGCCACGAGGGCTCGGCGATCGCCTGCCGCGAGGAGAATGCCCGCTTCCTCCGGGCCGCGCTTGCCGCTGCCCATCGCGAGGGCCGGCTTCAGATCCGCAGCCTGGAATTGGACGGGCGGCCGATCGCCATGCTGATCAACCTGCTCGCGCCTCCGGGCAGCTTCATGTTCAAGACGGCCTATGACGAGGATTATGCCCGCTTCTCGCCGGGGCTGCTTCTTCAGATCGAGAATTTGGACATGCTGGAACGGCCGGGGATCGACTGGATGGACAGCTGCGCGGCCGAGAATCACCCCATGATCGACGGGCTTTGGACGGAGCGCCGCGACATCGTTCGAGTGACGGTGCGGCTTGGGGGGCTGCGGCGCGGCCTCGTCTATTTCGGGGCGCGCGCGGCGGAACAAGGCTGGGCGGCGGCGAAGCGGCTGATCGGGAGAGCGCAATGACGCAGAGTTTCGACGCCGGGGCGCTGGACACGCTCCGGGCGGCTTACCCTGAGGAGACGGCGCTGCTCCGCCATGGCTTCTGCGGACACCCGCTCCTGACGCTGGAGGCGCTGGTCGAGCTCGCCCAGCGCATCCCCGCCAAGCATGTCGAATATTATCGCGGCGACGTGCCGATCGGCATCGGCGGCGACGAGACGCCGACCAACGGCCTCAGCATCGCCGAAACCATCCGGAGGATCGAGCAATGCGGCTCGTGGATGGTGCTGAAGTACATCGAAGGGGACCCCGAATATCGGGCGTTGCTTCACGAGGCGCTGGCGCCGCTCAAAGCACTGGTCGGCGAAGCGACCGGTGCGATGCTGAAGGAGCAGGGGTTCATCTTCATCTCGTCGCCCGGCGCGGTGACGCCATTCCACTTCGACCCCGAACACAACATCCTGATGCAGATACGGGGGCACAAGACGATGACCCTTTATCCGCCAGCCGACCCCCGCTTCGCCGGGCCTGAGAGCCACGAGGCGTACCACGCCGGCGGCCACCGTAACTTGCCGTGGCGCGACGAGTTCGGCGCGGCCGGCAATCCGGTGAAGCTCACGCCCGGCGACGCGGTCTACGTGCCGGTCAAGGCACCGCATTGGGTGCGGAACGGAAGCGAGCCGAGCGTGTCGCTGTCGATCACCTGGCGTTCCGAATGGAGCTACCATGAGGAATATGCCCACGGCTTTAACGGTTTGCTGCGGAAAGCGGGGCTGAACCCCTCCCCGCCCGGACGCTTCCCCGAGCGGAACCTGGCCAAGTCTGTCGGCTTCCGGGCAGTTCAAAAGGCGGTCAAGGCCGTGCGGCCGCGCGCCGCCGAGTAACCTGGATCAGCTTCTTCTTCCGGAACCCGCCCGTGATTTCGGGGGTTTAGGTTGATCATGTCGGCTCCGAACCAGTCCCGTACCGCGTCTGGATCCAGTGGAGCCTCAAGCGATCAATCCCCAGGGGGAAACAGAATGTTCTTCGGCACCAAAACCGATGCGGGCACGGCCATGCTGACTCAGGAAGCGTCGGTGAACGAAGTGGCCGTCTATCGCGGCCCGCATTATTTCAGCCACACGCCGATGGTGCGGGTGCAGGTCGATCTTGGCCGGCTGGAGGAATTCCCGACCAACCGCATACCGGGGTTCACTGATGCTTTGCTCGCGCTGCTCCCGGGCGTCGGTCGGCACAAATGTTCTCTGAAGGTACGCGGCGGGTTCGAGAAGCGCCTGAAGGAAGGGACGTGGCTCGGCCATGTCGCCGAGCATGTCGCGCTTGAACTCCAGACGCTTGCCGGATCGCGGGCGGTGCGCGGCAAGACGCGGTCGGTGAAGGGCAAGCCCGGCGTCTACAACGTCATGTTCGCCTACAATGAGGAGCAGGTCGGCCTCGCCGCCGGGCGCGCGGCGTTCGAGCTCGTCAATTCGCTGCTCCCCGCCGACCTTCAAGGCATTCGCGGGCTGGACAAGGTCTACCGCTTCGAAGGCGGCAACGAAGGCGGCTTCGATCTCGAGCGGCGCTTGGACGCGCTTCGCCGGCTGGTGCGCCGCAACCAGCTTGGGCCGACCACCCGGGCGCTGGTCACCGAAGCGGAACGCCGCGGCATCCCCGTGATGCGGCTCGACAACCAAAGCCTGATCCAGCTTGGCCACGGCCGCTTCGCCAAGCGCATCCGCGCGTCGATCACGGGCCAAACCAGCTTCGTCGCGACCGAACTCGCGTCCGACAAGAATATGACCAAGACCCTGCTTGACGAAAGCGGCGTTCCCGTGCCGCGCGGCGTGGTGGTGCGCGATGCCGACGAGGCGGTGCGCTCGGCGAAGCGCCTTGGCTACCCGCTGGTGGTGAAGCCCTTGGACGGCAATCACGGCCGCGGCGTTTCGATCGGGATCACCGGCGAGGACCAGCTGCGCTTTTCGTTCACCGAAGCGCAGGCGCAGGCCAAGGGCCGCCGCGACGTGATCGTGGAGCAATTTTTCCCCGGCAACGACCACCGCATCCTGGTGGTGAACGGCAAGATGGTCGCGGTTGCCGAGCGCATCCCTGCGCAGGTGGTCGGCGACGGCGTGTCGACGATCCGCCAGCTCGTCGCCGAGGTGAACAAGGACCCGCGCCGGGGCAACGGGCATGAAAATGTCATGACCCGGATCAAGATCGACGCTTTGGTGGAGGAATATCTCTCCCGCTCCGGCTTGACGCCCGACAGCATTCCCTCGGCCGAGCAGGTCGTGCCGCTGCGTGCCACGGCCAACCTCTCCACCGGCGGAACCGCGGTGGACCGCACCAACGAAATCCACCCCGATAACGCCGACATCGCCCGCCGCGCCGCGCTCGTGATCGGGCTGGACGTCTGCGGCGTCGATTTCGTCTGCCCCGATATCAGCCGGTCGGTGCGCGAAACCGGCGGCGGGGTCATTGAGGTGAACGCTGCCCCGGGGCTGCGCATGCATATCGAGCCGTCGGAAGGCGCCCCGCGCGATGTCGCCAAGCCGATCATCGAAATGCTGTTCCCGCGCGGCAAGAAGAGCCGGGTGCCGATCCTTGCGATCACCGGCACCAACGGCAAGTCCACTGTCGGGCGGATGATCAAGCACATCCTGCGCTACACCGGCTGCACCGTCGGCCTGACCTCGACCACCGGCGTCTACATCAACGACATCCTCACCCATGACGGCGACGCAACCGGCCCGCGCAGCGCGCGGATGATCCTGCGCGATCCGACGGTGGAAGTGGCGGTGCTGGAGACGGCGCGCGGCGGCCTGCTGCGCGAGGGATTGGCGTACAAGGAAGCGGATATCGCCGCCTGCCTCAACGTCACGCCCGACCACCTTGGTCTGCGCGGCATCCAGACGGTGGACGACCTCGCCAACGTCAAGCAGGTGGTGGTCGAAGCGGTGCGCCGCGACGGTTATTCGATCCTCAACGCCGACGATCCGCTCTGCATCCGCATGGCGCGGAGGGCGGGCGGCCAGGTCGTCTGGTTCACCTTGTGCGGCGGCGCCGAGATGTCGCCGATGGTGCGCGAGCATATCGAAAATGGCGGCATGGCCATCGTTCGCGAGCCGGGCCACGAGGGCGGCACCATCGTCCTCTACGAAGACAATCGCCGCGAATTCATCATGAAGGCGGGCGACATACCCGCGACCCTGCACGGCATGGCGGAGTTCAATGTCGCGAACGCCCTTGCCGCGGCGGCGATGGCGATCGCGCACGGCGTGCCGATCCTGACCATCCGCTCGGCGCTGACCCAGTTCAGCTCCACCTTCGAGCAGAATCCCGGCCGCCTCAACGTCCACGACGCGCACGGCTTCCGGGTGATCGTCGATTACGCCCACAACGCTGCGGGGCTGGAGGCGCTCGGCCGGGTCGTGAAGGGCCTCAGCCACCGCTACAAGCGCACCATCGGCACCGTCTCCATGGCCGGCGACCGACGCGACCAGGACATCATCGAGCTTGGCCGGATCGCCGCGGGCATTTTCGACGAGCTGATCTTCCGCGAAGACCCCGCGACGCGCGGACGTCCGCGCGGCGAGGTGATGGGGCTTTTGAAGAAAGGCGCAAAGGAAGCGGGCCGCACGGACGACCATATCCACCTGATCGCCGGCGAACCGGAATCCACCGCCGCCGCGCTCGCAATGGGCCGGCCGGGCGACCTGATCGTCGTTACGCCAACCGACGTTCGCCTCGCCTGGTCGCAGGTCAACGACTTCAAGCCAATGGCCGCCCGCACCGGCGCGCGCGGCGCGCTTGTGGCCGCGGAATAAGGACAGACCATGTTTGGAAAAGACGAGGGTCGCTGGGCCCTGATCGTCCATGGCGGCGCCAAGCCGTGGGACCCGGCTGAGGAAGAAGCCAATCGCGACGGTATCCGCCAGGCGGTGGAAGCGGGCGCCGCGGTGCTCGCGAAGGGCGGCGACGCGCTCGACGCGGTGGAAGCGGCGATCCGCACGCTTGAAGACCTGCCGGTGTTCAACGCCGGGCACGGCTCGGCCCCTAATGAAGCGGGCGGCATCGAGATGTGCGCCGGGCTGATGGACGGGCGCGACCTGTCCGCCGGGGCGGTCGGAGCCATCCGCCAGGTCAAAAACCCAATCAGCGTTGCCCGCAAGCTGATGCCGGAAAAGGAAGTGATCCTGGTCGGCGAAGGCGCGCTCTTGTTCGCCAAGTCGATCGGCGCTCCGCTCGCCACCGACGAGGAGTTGAAGGCGGAAAAGGAAAAGCAGGCGATCGCCGAAGGGGAGCATGACACGGTCGGCGCGGTGGCGCTCGACATGGGCGGCAACCTTGCCGCCGGCACCTCCACCGGCGGGCTCAACGGCCAGAAGGTCGGGCGCATCGGGGACAGCCCATTGCCCGGTGGCGGGCTTTACGCCGACAACCACATCGCCGCGATTTCCTTCTCGGGCGACGGTGAAACGATCACGCGGCTTTCGCTGGCAAGCCGGGTGATGGCGTCGGTGGAGGACGGCGAGCCGCTCGAACAGGCAATCGCCAAATGCCTCAGCAAGCTGCCCGGCACCGGC
>DASVUO010000204.1:0-8296 GCA_036386995.1 Allosphingosinicella sp.
GGGTCGCCGAGCGCGAGCGCCAGCGGCCGCCCGTCCGGATCAGCGATAGTCGACAACTGCGTCGCGGCGAAGATCGCGCAGGTATCGGCGGGCGCGCAGGTTGACGCGATTCTCGGCGAGTTGGCTGTGGACCTGCTCGAACGAAACGTCTGTAACCGGTGCAGGGTCGTCCCGGCCGCACAGCACGAGAATGCTGATCCGGTCCGCCACCGAGCCGAACGGCGGGGTGGTCTGGCCGACGCCCAGCGCCAGCAAGGTCTGCTGAAGGGGCGGCGGCAAATCGCGCACCTTGACTTGGTCGTTTGAAACAACTTCCGCGCCGATGGCGGAAGCCGCTTCCTCAGCGCGGCCGCAGCCGCCCATCGACTGGGCGGCCTTGACCAGCTGCTGGATGCGGTTTTCCGCCGCCGGGCGCGGCGTGTTGGCGGCGAAGCTCAGCGACAATTGCTTGAGGCTCAGCACCGCGTCGCGCGGGTCGGCGGTCAGCACCTGGCGGGTGTCCGTCACTGCGATGATCGAGAAGCCACCGGGAACAACGATCGGATCGCTAACCGCGCCGACCGGCATCTGCTGAACGGCCGCGGCAAGCGGCTCGGGCAGCTGTTCGGCGCGAACGAAGTCGAGGTCCCCGCCGACCGCAGCCGTCGAGGCTTCGGAGAATTGCCGCGCGTAAGCAACGAACGACGCGCCGCCGCGAAGCTGCTCGACAATGCGCTGGGCATTGGCGCGTGCTTCCGCCGCCGTCTCCGGTGTCGCCGAGATGAAGATTTCGGAGACCTTATATTCCTGCGTGCCGCGCGCGGCGTTGAGGCGGGCGATCACTGCCTGAACCTCTTCTTCCGACACGTTCACGAACGGCTCGATCTGGCGGCGCTGAAGGCGGGTCCAGGCAAGCTCGCCATGGATCTGGCGCTTGATCGACGTGTCCGAGGAACCGACGCTGCGCAGATAGGCGGCGAACTGCGCCGGGGTCTGTTTGAAGTTCTGCGCATAGCGCCCGAAATATTGATCGAGCTCCTTCGCGTCGATCTTGATGTCTTCCGCTTCCGCCGCCTGGATCTGCAGCGTCTCGTCGACGAGGTTGCGAAGCACTTGCTGGCGAAGCCGGGGCAGTTCTTCGGCCGGAATGTCGCCGCCATTCGCCAGCCGGATCAGCGCGAGGCGGTGATCGACGTCGGTTCCGGTGATCACCGTTCCGTTGACGATCGCGGTCGCCTTGCGGACTGATGGATTCTCGGGCGCAAGGAAGCGCGCGTCCTGGGGGATGTTGAGGCCGGCCTGGTTGTCCGCCGATCCGGCCGTCTGCGCGACGGCGGCCGTTGCGGCCAAGGTGCCGGCCAGCACGAAGGCCGCCCTGTGAAAAGTCCCGAGCTTCATCATTCCTCCAGTGAAAGCAGGCCCTTCGCCATTGCCCGTGGCTTGCTGAACCCTAGCTTAGCGCCTTCTTCTAGCGTCCCAAATTCTTGAGCGCCACCCGGAACAGGAAGGTGTTGCCGCGCCGGATGTCGCCCGCCGGCTCGTAATCGCGGCGCCAGGTGATCCCGATCTCGATGCAATCGTCGTCATAAGCGATGCCGATACGGTGACGGACCGGCTCATAGCCATCGGCGTCGGAAAGCGGGTCTTCTTTTTGGTCGGTGAGATCGACGATCGCCGATCCGAATACCGACCAGTAACGCGCGAACTTCACCCGCCCGCCGAGCCGGATTTCCTCGCGGTCGCGAAGATCCTCGATGGCCGGATCGATGTCGCGGTTGAGGCGCAGGTAGCCGATGGTCGCATAGGTCTGGTGCCCGCCGATCACCGCGTCGAGCTCGTTGCGGCGCACTTCCAGATCGTCCTTGTCGAGCCGGAAGCGGTGCACCAGGCTGAGCTTGTGCCCGACCTTGACGGTGGTGCGGCCGACATAATCGGAGAAACGGTCGGAAAGGCCCGTCCCGGGCGGAAAGATCGCCGGCTTTTCGCTTAAGCGATAGCTCTGGCCGATGGTGGTCCGCGCGGACACGCCGGGAAAGTCGAATGCCCAGTCGGCGCCATAGGTGACCCGCACGCCGTCTTCCCACCGGTCGTAGCCGGGGAAGCGGTTAAGCGAGAAGATGTTGCTGTCTTCCAGATCAACCGATCGGGCGTCCTCGTTGGGAATGTCGAGGTTCTCGGTCGGCGGGGAGGCGACGAACTGGACCCGCGGCGTCAGCCGCTGGGTGCCGCCCATGAACGGCCCGACCAGCGGCCAGCGCGCTTCAGCGGCGAGCGCCGCGACGCCGCGCCCCTGCCAGCCGGATTGGCCGCGGTAAACGAGCGTGTCGGTCAGTTCGTTGTCGCTGCTGTGGTAGATGTCGCCCCGCGCATAAGCAGTCAGGATCAGCTCTTGCCCCATCGGCGTGATCGCCCGCCGGTCCCAGCGGGCCGAGGCAAAGGCGCGCTGCGTGTCCTGGCCGCCGGTGCGCAATATGGCGAGGCTGTTGGCCTGAAGCTCCACGCGACCGCCGAACACCGGATCGCCAAGCCGCCAGCGCGCATCGATTGCGGGGAGGGCAACCGGCTGCTGCCCGGCGACGTCGGTGGTGCGAAGCCCCTGGAAGGCCCAGCCGGCGATGGAGATGTAGCTGTTACGGTCGATCCGCTCGGCATTCACCACCGAGCGCAGCCGCGTATCGCGCGAGATGTCGTAGCGGCGAAGGAACGTCCGGTCGGTGACGTAGCGCGCCGCCGCCGTCACGCTCCACACCGGCGACAGCTGGAACCGGCCATTGCCTTCCAGATAAGCGCGAATGCCGCGGTCGCGGTCGGGCACCAGTGCCGGATTCCCATCGATCGGAATCCGCGATCCGTAGGTCAGGTATCCGCCGACCTGAAAGGCGCCGATCCCGGTCAGCTGCCGATAGCGGCCTTCGATCATGGGCAGCACTTCGGTGTAAACGTGCGGCGTGATCGTCGCGTCCTTGTTCGGCGCCAGCTTAAAATAATAAGGCGCCGAAAGCTCCAGGCCGTTGCTTTGGCTGATCCGGACGTCGGGCACCAGCAACCCGCCGCCGCCGCCTTCCGAGCCGTCCGGGTGGGATAGGCCGGGAAGCGCGATGATCCGCCGCCCGAACAGGCTGAGCCCCGCGCCTTCGTAGCGGATGCGGTTGCGGAACGGGTCGTGCACCACTTTCACGGCGGTGATCTGCCAGGTCGGGTCCTTGGGGCAGCCATTCTCGTTCACCACCGCGCACGGGCTGTAGGCCGCCTCGAACAAGGTGGTGTAGCCGTCGCGGCGCTCGGCGCGGTTCGCCGCAAGTCGGCCGCCGTCCTCCAGCACGAGCAGGAGGTTCTCCGCCACCGCGTCGCGCATCGCGTCGGTCAGAACCACGCTGTCGCCGTACGCAACGTCGCCCTCCGGGTTGACCAGCCGGACATTGCCCTCCGCGCGTACTTCGTCGGTTTTGCGGTTCCAGACGACGCGGTCCGCGCGAAGCTTGTTGCCTTCGCTGTCCATGCGAACGTCGCCGATCGCCGTCACCACCTCGCCGCGCGTGTCATATTCCAAGCGAAGCGAACTGAAGGCGACTTCCCGCGTCTCGGCGCCTGCTGGAGGGGCAACCGCCGCCTCCTGCGCATATGCAAGCCCCGGCGTGCACAGCAGGAGCGGCAAAGCGGTCAGGCAGATGAACTTGAGCTTCTTCACTTTCCCCGCCGCAACATGCGCTTAAGCGACCCTTTAGCCGCCTATTGCATCGCAGCGGCGGCGGAGCAATGGCGCTCGGGCCCGGATAGTCCCGCGCCGCCGCACCCTTGGCGGGGGCTTGCGCGTTTGCCGAGCCTGCGGCAAGCCGCGCGCACCATCAGGAGTTGCCCCTTTGAAGATCAGCTTTGCCAGCCAGCGTCCGACCGGTTCCTTCGCCCTCGCCATCCCTGCCTGGAGCGAAGATCTGCTGAATGAGCGGCTTTCCAGCCTCCCGGAGGGCGCCCGAAGCCTCGCCGCCCGCGCCGCCGAGGCGCAGCGCTTCGAGCGCGAAGCGGCAAGCGTCGCCGAATTGTTTATCGAGGAAGGCGGCATCGCCCGCCGCGTCCTGCTCGTCGGCCTCGGCGCCAATCGCAGCGACGAAGCCTTGTTCGAAAAAGCCGGCGGAGCGCTCACCGCGCGCCTGCTCACTTCGGGCGAAAAGAAGCTGGTAGTCGACCTCTCCGGCCTCGGCGTCGACGGCGACTCCGCCTCCCGCCTCGCTTTCGGCGCCGCCGCCCGCGCGTGGCGCTACGATCAGTACCGCACCAAACTTTCCGCCAAGCAGAAGCCGACGCTTGAAGAAGTGGTGATCGTCGGCGCGGACGGCGCGGAGGAAAGCTGGGCCCGCCGCTCCGCTCTGCTCGACGGCATCTCCTTCACCCGCGAACTGGTGACCGAGCCCGCGAACATCCTGTACCCCGAAAGCTTCGTTGAACGCTGCCGCGCCCGCGTTGCGCCGCTCGGCGTCGACATCGACGTGCTTGACGAAAAGCAGATGGCGGAACTCGGCATGGGCGCGCTGCTCGGCGTCGGCCAGGGCAGCGTCAAGCCACCCCGCCTCCTCGCCATGCGCTGGAACGGCGGCGAAGCGGGCGCCAAGCCTGTTGTCCTGGTCGGCAAGGGCATCACCTTCGACACCGGCGGCATTTCCATCAAGCCCGCGCAGGGCATGGAAGGCATGAAGTGGGACATGGGCGGCGCCGGCGCGGTTGCCGGCGCGATGATGGCCATCGCCGGCCGCAAGGCGAAGGCGAACGTCGTCGGAATCTGCGTGCTCGCCGAGAATATGCCCGACGGGAACGCCCAGCGGCCGGGCGACGTCGTCACCTCCATGTCCGGCCAGACAATCGAAGTGATCAACACGGACGCCGAAGGGCGCCTGGTCCTGGCCGACGCGATCACCTGGGCGCAGCGCCAGTACCGTCCCGACACTCTGGTGGATCTCGCCACCTTGACCGGCGCGATGATCATCTCGCTCGGCCACGAATATGGCGGCCTCTTCTCCAACGACGATGGCCTTGCCGCCAAGCTCAGCGCCGCCGGCACCGCGACCGGCGATCGCTTGTGGCGGATGCCGCTCGGCGCCGCCTTCGACAAGCTGATCGAATCGCCGATCGCCGACATGAAGAATGTCGGTCCGCGCGAAGGCGGCTCGATCACCGCCGCCGCCTTCATCCAGCGCTTCGTCGATCCGGGCGTGAAGTGGGCGCACTTGGACATCGCGGGCATGGTCTGGGCCGATAAGGCCGCGCACCTCTACGACAAGGGCGCCACCGGCTTCGGCGTGGCCTTGCTCGACCGCTTCGTGTCCGACAATTACGAAGGGTGATCGTCGACTTCTACCACCTGAGCGCCTCCCCGCTCGAGCGGGTGCTCCCCACCATCTGCGAAAAGGTGCTGGCGGGGGAGGGGCGTCTCCTGGTGGTGGCGGAAGAGCGTTTGCTTGCAACGCTGGACGAGCAGCTCTGGACCTACGCGCCGGACAGCTTCCTGCCCCATGGCCGCGAAGGGAAGGGTCAGCCGATCCTGCTCTCATCGGAGCCGGTCGCCGCCAACGACGCGCGCAACATCGCCTTGGCCGACGGCGCCTGGCGGGAGGAAGCGCTGGGCTTCGACCGCGCCTTCTACTTCTTCGGAAGCGACGCTCTTGACGACGCCCGCGCGGCCTGGCGAGCGCTGAAAGGGCGCGAGGGTGTCGAAAGCCGCTACTGGAAGCAGGTCGACGGCCGTTGGGTGCAGGGCCCCTGAGCCTTGCCACTGGCCGGCCTCTCCCCTAGAGGGCGCGGCAATCCCACCCACCCAAAACCACTGGAGCTTTGCCGGCCATGGCGACCGAACGCACTTTCTCGATCATCAAACCCGACGCGACCCGCCGCAACCTGACCGGCGCGATCACCGCCAAGCTGGAAGAAGCGGGCCTTCGCGTCGTCGCCTCCAAGCGCATCCACATGAGCCGCGAACAGGCCGAAGGCTTTTACGGCGTCCACCGCGAGCGGCCGTTCTTCAACGACCTCGTCTCCTTCATGATCTCCGGCCCGGTCGTCGTTCAGGTGCTCGAGGGTGAAAACGCCGTTCTCCGCAATCGCGAAGTAATGGGCGCCACCAACCCGGAAAACGCCGACGCCGGCACCATCCGCAAGGAATTCGCCGAGTCGATCGAAGCGAACAGCGTCCACGGCTCCGACAGCGCCGAGAACGCCGCGATCGAGATCGACTTCTTCTTCAAGCCCGAAGAAATCGTCGGCTAATCACCCGTTGCGCCTCCGCACGCTCAGGCGTGTGGAGGCAGCACGTCGATATGCCCCGGCTTCAGCCGCGCGCAGAACTGGTCCAGCGCTTCCGGGTAGAGCTTGTGCTCCTCAACAAGCACCCGCTCCGCCAGCGTGTCGGGCGTATCGCGCTCCCGGATCCGTACCTTGGCCTGGGCAAGCACCGGCCCGGCATCGAGCTCCTCGGTCACCACGTGCACCGAGCAGCCCGCAAATGCCTCTCCCGCCAGCAGCGCCCGGCGGTGGGTGTCGAGCCCCTTGTAGAGCGGCAGCAGGGAAGGGTGGATGTTGAGAATTCGGCCCTCCCACCCGCGAATGAACTCCGGCGACAACAGCCGCATATAGCCGGCAAGCGCCACCACCTCGACATCGTGCCGCCGAAGCTCCGCATCGATCAGCCGGTCGAACGCGGCCCGCTCCACGCCCTTGTGGCTCTGCGCCCACACGGGAATACCGAGCCGCTTCGCAACGACTAGCCCACGCGCTTCCGGCACGTTCGAAGCAATTAGCGCGATATCGTAGGAGCGCGCCTCCCGGCGTTTATATTCGGACAGCGCGACCATGTTGGTGCCGCGCCCGGACAGCAGCACGCCGACCTTCACCCGATCAGCCATGGTGGGTGGCCGTCCAATCCCCCCGCGCCGACCAGGTGCCGGCCGAGCCGGACACGGTGCAGCCCTTGTCGCCCGCCTCGACCCGCCCGATGATGAACACGGTCTCGCCAGCCGCTTCCGCCGCCGCCGCGACAGAAGCCGCCTCCTCCGCCCGCACCACCAAGGCCATGCCGATCCCGCAGTTGTAGGTGCGCGCCATCTCCTCCGGCTCGATATTCCCCTGCGCCTGCAGATACGCCATCAGCCGAGGCTGCGCCCATGCATCGGCATCGACATGCGCGTGCAGCCCGTTGGGCAGCACCCGCGGAATGTTCTCCAGCAGGCCCCCGCCGGTAATATGCGCAAGCGCCGAGATCCGCCCGCCGCGCACCAGCGGCAGCAGCGAGCGCACGTAAATCCGGGTCGGCGTAAGCAAGGCCTCGATCAGCAGCACTTCGGGATCGAAAAGGGCAGGGCGGTTCAGCTTCCAGCCCTTGTCCGCCGCAAGCCGGCGCACCAGCGAGAAGCCGTTCGAATGGACCCCGGACGATGCGAGCCCCAGGATCACGTCGCCCGCCGCCACTCGCGATCCCGTGAGCGCCTCGTCCCGCTCCACCGCGCCCACGCAGAAGCCCGCAAGGTCGTAGTCTCCCGGCGCGTACATGCCCGGCATCTCGGCGGTCTCCCCGCCGATCAGCGCACAGCCCGCTTGGCGGCATCCTTCGGCGATGGACGCGATCACCGCTTCCGCAATGCCGCTCTCCAGCTTGCCGGTGGCGAAATAGTCGAGAAAGAAGAGCGGCTCCGCGCCCTGCACGATCAAGTCGTTGACGCACATCGCGACAAGATCGATGCCGACGCCCTCATGCCGGCCACTGTCGATTGCGAGCTTGAGCTTGGTGCCCACCCCATCGTTGGCGGCGACCAGCAACGGGTCGCGATACCCCGCCGCTTTCAAGTCGAAGAACCCGCCGAACCCACCCAGCGACGCATCCGCCCCCGGCCGCGCGGTGGACTTGGCGAGCGGCGCGATCGCCTTCACCAAAGCGTTTCCGGCGGCGATCGACACGCCTGCCTTGCTGTAGGTGTAGCTCTCGCTGTCGCTCATGGCGGCGGGCCTAACCACATCGCGCTTGGATTTCCACGCTCAACTCGCCAAAAGGCCCCGGTGAAGCTTTCGCGCCGCCTTCCCTTTGCCTTTGCCCTTCTTGCAACCGCCCTCGCCGGCGGCGCCGTTTACGCGCAGCTTGAGGGCGCCGACCGCGGCGTGCCGCCGATCGACAGCGCAAGCACCTTCGAGATTACCGGCGTCGCCGTCGACACAGGCGGCAACACCGCCGCCGAAGCGCGCGAGGCAGGCTGGCGCCAGGCGCAGCGTCGCGGCTGGAAGGCGCTCTGGGCGAAAACCAATAACCGGCCCTTGAGCGAAGCCCCGGACCTTCCGGAAT
>DASVUO010000205.1:0-1571 GCA_036386995.1 Allosphingosinicella sp.
CTACGTCTTCTTCGCCGGCCTGATCGCGGTTCTGTTCGTGATGTTCAGCTGGTGGGCCGACGTGATCCGCGAGGCGCATGCCGGCGATCACACGCCGATCGTCCAGCTCCACCTGCGCTACGGCATGATCCTGTTCATTGCGTCGGAAGTGATGTTCTTCGTGGCCTGGTTCTGGGCCTGGTTCAACGCGGCGTTGTTTCCGTCCGCAGTGGACTCGGTCGGCGGAGTCTGGCCGCCCAAGGGCATGGAAGTGCTCGATCCGTTCGGCTTCCCGCTGCTCAACACGCTGATCCTGCTGTGCTCGGGCACCACGGTGACCTGGGCTCACCATTCGCTGATCAACGGCGACCGCGACGGTTTGAAGAAGGGCCTGCTCGCCACCATCGTGCTGGGCGTGATCTTCTCGGCGATCCAGGCGTACGAATATGCCCACGCGCCGTTCGGCTTCTCCGACAATATTTATACGTCGGCGTTCTTCATGGCGACGGGCTTCCACGGCTTTCACGTCCTGGTCGGCACGATCTTTCTGATCGTCTGCCTGATGCGCGCCAACAAAGGCCACTTCACGCCGCAGCAGCATTTCGGCTTCGAAGCGGCTGCTTGGTACTGGCACTTCGTCGACGTGGTGTGGCTGTTCCTGTTTGTTGCCATCTACGTCTGGGGCGGCTGGGGCGCCGAGCTTCATTGATCCGGCAAAGCGGGGGCGCGTGACTATGCGCTTCCCGCTTCTTCCCACCCTGTTCGTCGCCGCGGCGGTGGCGACCATGATCGCCCTCGGCATCTGGCAGATCGGCCGGGCGCACGAGAAGGACGCGCTCGCCGCCCGCTTCGATGCGAACCGCACGCTCCCGGCGATGGCGCTCCCCGCCACCGCGGCGGCGGACGAGGCCTTGCTCTACCGCCGCGCCACCGCTTTCTGCCTGGAGGTGACTTCCTGGCGCCGCATCGGCGGCAAGTCCGCGTCCGGCACCAGTGGCACCCGTCACATCGCCTCCTGCCGCACCGGTGCGGAAGGGCCCGGCTTCGTCGCCGATCTCGGCGTCTCGGCCGATCCTAAGTTCGTGCCGCAGTGGAAAGGTGGCGAGGTGACGGGGGTCGTTACCGCCGCGCCGTCGGATGCCGGGTTCATCGAACGGATCACCGGCAAGGCGCCGCCGCCCCGCCCGATGATCGTGGCGTCCCAGACCGCGCCCGGCCTCGAGCCCACCTTCCCGCCGCAGCCGCCGGCGGAGAACAGCAGCCGCTGGTATGCCGGCCAATGGTTCTTTTTCGCGCTTACCGCGGCCTTGATCTACATCCTTGCGCTTCGCCGCCGCCGCACCGTGGCGGTTGAAGCCGAACCGAAGCAGCCTTAACTTTGGCCCCTTCATGAAGCTCACCACTCTCCCAAGCGGCCTGCGAGTCGCTACCCGCAACATGCCGGGCGTCGAAACCGCCGCCGTCGGTCTCTACGCCGAAGCCGGATCGCGCCACGAGCCGGCGCGGCTCAACGGCATCGCCCATTTGTACGAGCACATGGTGTTCAAGGGCGCTGGCGGCCGCTCGGCCCGCGAGATCAGCGAAGCGATCGA
>DASVUO010000206.1:0-10631 GCA_036386995.1 Allosphingosinicella sp.
AAACTGGGCGTCACCACGCGCACCGAGCTCGCGCTTCTGGTCTCAAAGGCGGACGGCGGCCGTTGACCGCCTAGCGCTATACCGAAAGGTATATGCGCCTATCCCATTCCGGCTAATCGAATTTGCCGCCGGTGCAATATCGGGCGGCGGCGCCCCGCGGCATATGACGGTCATCGCAAACGACCATTCGTAGGGAAAGACTGCCGCCATGAAGAAGACCATCGCAACCATCCTCGTCGCCGCTGCCGGCCTTGCCGCCACTCCGGGTTATGCCCAAAGCGTCACCGGCACCGTGAACATCACCGGCACCGTCGGCGGCCGTTGCTCGGTTGTTGCCCCCGGCGGCGGCACGGAAGTGCAGACCTTCAGCGGTGCGATCGACCTTCAGCGCCTCGACGCCGCCGACGGCACCCTGCGCAGCACCCTCGTCGCCTCCACCGGCGCCAGCCCGGCTGACAGCCTCAGCGTCGCCACCCGCGTGATGTGCAACACCGCCAATCCGACGGTCGGCATCATCGCGACGCCGCTCAACACCGGCGGCGCCACCGTCCCCGGCGCCGGCTATTCGAACGACATCAACTACACCGCCCAGGTGAAGGTGAACACGGCGTCCGGTGCGTCCAAGACGGTGACCTACTCGACCTTGGTCGGCGGCGCCGCTGCAAGCGCCCAGCTCGGCGAGCGCATCGCCGGCGGCAGCGCCAACAACGTCGCAGTCAGCGTCTTCGGCCTCTCCGCCAAGGGCGGCGCGAGCAGCCTGCTCGCCGAAGGTAAGTATACCAGCGTCGTGACGGTCACCATCAACCCGACCATGTAATCGGAGACTTAGAAGGAGGGGCCGGCGCAATTCCCTGCGGCCGGCCCCTTTTTCATTCCAACCATGACCAAGCTCTTCCGCCTTGTCTTTGCTTTCGCCGCCGCCGGTGCCGCTGCCCTTCTGGGCGCGGCGCCGGGACACGCGCAGGCGACGGCTTATGCGGGCGGCGCGCCGGTTGTGCTCTCCATTCCAGTCACCGCCTCGGTCGGCGGCCGCTGCGGTTTTGCCGACGGCGGCGCGCCGTCCGGCACTTACTCCCAAGACGATTTCGATCGTCAGGGCCTGTCCAACACCTTTGCCTTCACCCTGAACTGCACCGGTCCGTCGCGCGTCGCCGTGGTCTCAGGCAATGGCGGGCTGGTCACTTCGGGTGCCGCCGCCACCGGCTATACCGCCCGCGCCGATTATGACGTGACCTTGAACCTGGTTTCCACCGACGGAAAGACCACCGCCGCCGCGACCTGCGCCGCTTCGGCCCTGACGACGAGCGGCGCCTGCGCCTTCCGCGGCCCTGCTTCAACCGCCCAGGGCCTCCGCCTCGGCGCTGCGTCCGTCAACCAGGCCGGCTCCTACCTTCGGGTCAGCGCCCCGCCCGCCAGCGGCGGCTCGCAATTGATCCAGGGGACCTATACCGACACCCTCACCATCACCTTGAGCGTCGCGCCCTAAGCCCCAGGAGTTTCCCCCGTGATCCAGTTGCTTCGCCGATCCCTTGCCGCCCTTCTCCTCGCCTTCGCCGCGCTTGTTGCGGTGCCGGCCGCGGCGATGACCGTTTCGCCCGTTGTGGTGAACCTCACGCCCGGCGGCGCGGGCATGACCCAGACGATCAGCGTCGAGAACACCTTCTCCACCCCGCTCCACGTCGAGCTGCGGGTCGAGGAACTGATCCCCAACGCCACCGGCTTCACCGCCGCCGGCAAGGAGTCGGAAGACCTCCTCGTGTTTCCGCCCCAGGCGGTGATACAGCCGGGCCAGACCCAAGCGTTCCGCGTGCAATATGTCGGCGATCCCGAGCTTGCGCGGAGCAAGCATTATTACGTCACCATCGCCCAGCTGCCGGTGCAGCGCACCGAAGGCCAGCCGGCGATCCAGGTGCTCTACAATTTCCAGGTGCTGGTCAGCGTCAGCCCCTCGAAGCTTTCGGCGGGTCTCGTGATCGAGCGCGCGGAAGTGGCGGCAACGGAGGACGGCCGCACCGCGGTTGCCCTCACCGTCAACAACCGCTCGGCGGCGCACGGCTACCTGTCGCAGGGGCGGCTCCGCATCGTGCAGAAGGACCGCGCGGGCAAGCGGCTCACCGAAACCGCCTTCACCGGTCCGGAGATCCAGCAAACCGTCGGCTACGGTTTGATCGCCGGCGGGCAGACCCGGCGCGTTGTCGTGCCGGTCACGCTTGCCCGGCCGGACGCGGTGATCGAAGCCACCTTCACGCCCGAGAATTGAGCCCAAGCATGACGTCCCGCCGCCGGGCGGCGCTGCTTGCAGCCGCCGCCGCGCCCTTTCTGCTCGCCGCCGCGCCCGCGGCCGCTTCGGCGGCGGCGGCCGTGCAGGACAGCGGCGGCCGGGTGGTGCTTGATCCTCCGGCGGGAGGGGCAGCGGCGCAGCGGCTGAACCCCACCGGCCGCGCCGTTACCCTCGCCGTCACCGCCCGGCTCGACCGCGCAACCCTTGGCGAGGTCATGGTCACAATAGACGCGCAAGACCGCCTCTCCTTCGACACGGCGCGGCTGCTCGATCTCCTCGCCCCGGTGCTTGAAGAAGCGGCGCTTCGCACGCTCCGGGCCAATGCCGGCGCCAAAACCCTTACACCCGCGGACCTCGCCGCCTCCGGCGTTTCCGTCCGCTACGATCCGCAGGCACTCGAGCTTGTCGTGGAGGTCGCGCCCGACCGCCGCCTCGCCCGCGCGATCACGCTGAGCCGCTTGGACGACCGCCGCGTCGGCGCCTATGTCGCCCCGGCCAAGACCAGCGCCTACCTCAATCTGCGCGGCAATTTCGATTACCTGCACGGCGGCGCCGACAGCGGTTTCGCAGCCCCGACGATCTTCCTCGACGGCGCCGCGCGGATGTTCGGCGGCCTTGTCGCCGAAAGCGAGGCGATCTGGCAGCCGGGCTCGCGCGCCGCCGACTTCAACCGGCTCGGGAGCCGCCTGGTCTTTGACGATCAGGAGCGGCTGATCCGCTGGACGGCGGGCGACCTCCAGACCATCTCGCGCGGCTTCCAGTCGGCGCCGGACATTGCCGGGCTCTCGATCTTCCGAAGCTATTCGGTGCTTCAGCCGCAGCGCATTGCCCGCCCGCGCGGGAGCCGCGGCTTTCGCCTCGACCGGCCGGCGACTGTGCAGATCGAAGCAAATGGCCAGCTCCTCCAGCGCCTGCAGCTCCAGCCGGGCAATTACGACCTTCGCGACTTCCCCTTCGCGCAGGGGGCCAACGACGTTCGGCTGACCATTCTCGACGATGCCGGGCGGACCGAGACGGTGCGCTTCAACCTCTTCCTCGACCAGTCGCAGCTTGCCAGCGGCCTTACCGAGTTCGGCCTCTACGCCGGCGTCCTCGCGCCGCCCGGCGAGCGCGGGCCGGATTATCGCGGCGACCCGGCGGCGACCGGCTTCTTCCGCTACGGGCTGAACGACGCGCTGACCGTTGGCATCAACGCGCAAGCCGACGAGCGCACGCAGATGGCGGGCGCGGAGGCCGTCTGGGCGACGCCGCTGGGCCTGTTCAGCGGCAACCTCGCCGCCTCGCGCAGCGACGGCTTCGGCACCGGCCTTGCCGGAACACTGACCTTCCAGCGCCTCATTCAGCGGTCCGGCGGCCGGTCCGACACGCTTACCTTGTTCGCCGATGCGCGCACCGCAAGCTTCACCGCCATCGGCGACGGCGCGCCGCTCAACCCCTTCATTGTGGAAGCGGGCGGCGCTTATTCCCATTCCTTTGGCGAGCGCGTTTATGCCGGCGTCGACGGGCGCTACTCGGTGGCCCGCGCGCCGGGCGCCGATGCCTTCAACCTGCGCGGCACGGTCGGCCTCCGTCTGTCACGCAACTTGAACTTCAACGCGGACTTGAGCTGGCAGGGCGACGAGCGCGGCTGCCGCCTTGGTGCCTTTTTCTCCGTCACCCTCCGCCTCGACCGCAAGTCGAGCGTCCGCGCCGATTACGACACCCGGTTCGACCGCGCGCGCCTTTCTTACTCCACCCTCTCCGGCCAGGGTGTCGGCTCCTACGGCCTCGCCGCCGATCTCGAGCGCAGCGAGTTCGGCTCGGGCGCCAACGTGTCGGGCACTTACTACCACAACCGCGCCGAGCTCGGGCTCAGCCACTATGGCAGCTTCTCCGGCGACTTCGGCAACTCGGTGAGCCAGCGAAGCTCGGTGCGGGTCGCCACCGCCTTCGCCTTCGCCGACGGCGCCGTTTCCTGGGGCCGGCCGATCAACGACAGCTTCGCCATCGTCTCAGCGCACCGGAACCTCCGCGGCGAGAACCTGCTGATCGAGCGCGGGCCGTTCGGCTACACGGCAAGCACCGGAATGCTCGGCAGCGCGATCCAACCGTCGCTTAACGCCTATATCGAGCGGGTCGTCGGCATCGAAGCGCCGGCCGCCGCGGCGGGCGTCGATCTCGGCCAGGGCACGTTCCGCCTGCTTCCCCCCTATCGCGGCGGCTACAAGCTCCAGGTCGGCTCCGACTATTCCGTCACCGCCGTCGGCCGCCTGCTCGGCGTCGACGAACAGCCGATCTCGCTCTTGACCGGTTCGGCGACCGAGCTTGCCCATCCGGAGCGGCCGCCGGTTGCGATCTTCACCAACCGCGACGGCCGCTTCGGCGCAAGCGGCCTCGCCCCCGGCCGCTGGCGCATCGTCATGAACGACGACCGCAAGAGCCGTTTCCTTCTCGACATCCCCGCCGATGCGCAGAACATCGTCCGCGCCGGCGCGCTCAAGCCCCTGGAAGGCGAATGATCATGATCGATCTCACCAAATTGCTCCGCCGCCTTGGCCTAGCCGGCGCCGCGCTTGCCGCGTTCGCCGCAACGCCCGCCGCCGCGCAGCTCACCACCTGCGGGGTGACCGGCCAGGCGCAGGCGCCGTCCACCGTCACCTACGATCCGTTCAGCCCCAACGCGCTGCAGCAGATAAACATTCCGCTCACCCTCACCCGCTACGCCAGCGGCGGAGCCAAGACTCAGTCGGTGAGCTTCGTGCTCATCCAGCCGGTCGGCGCGCCGCCGTACCAGGTCCTCTACAACGGCCAGAACGTCCTCTATCCGGAGAACAACACCCAAGGCCGGCCGGTGATCGGCAACACCGCCACGGGGCAGATTTATTACAGCTTCGGCGGCGCCTCCGCGCCCGACCAGTCGACGCCGTTCAACCTCACCGTCACCATTCCGGCGAACACCGATTTGTCGGCGGGCGAGCCGATCCGCTTCGACATCCTCTATGTCTGCGTCGGCACCGGCGGCCTCAACAGCGTCGCCGTGCCGACCAGGCTTTCCAGCGCGGTTCAGATCAACGTCAACGTGCTGAGCGCGCTTCAAGCGAGCTATGTCGGGCCGGCGCTGGACTTCGGCGACGTCGGCGCGCGCAGTTCGGCGGAAGTGGCGTCCAACCCCGGGTCGCGCACCGGTTACGTGCGGGTGGCGAGCTCCGGCCCCTATTCGGTGCGGATGACGTCGCAGAACGGCTACCGCCTGACCTACCCCGGCGGAAGCACGGCGGTGCCCGAGCAGACGCTTCGCTACCGCGCGAGCTTCGTCGGCCAGACCCGGGACGCCGCCAATCCGTCGGCAATCGAGCGCACCTGCGCCCGGGCGGGCCTTGCCTCGGCGGGACAGCTGCTGCCGGTGGAGGCGGTTCTGCTGGAGGGCGGCGTCGGCAAGGTCGCCGCGCCCAATTACCAGGATACGCTCACCGTCACCGTGACGCCGCTCTTCGCGCCGCAAACCGCCACTTCCTGCGCGCCATGAGCGCTGCGGACCCGATGGCGGCGCTCAAGATCCGCTTTCGCGCCCGCCTTGCGGAGGAGCGGGTGCTGCTTCGCGACGCAGCGGAAGCGGGTGACGCGGCGGCGCTGCGCTCGATCTGCCACCGCATTGCCGGCGCCGGCGGCATGTTCGGCTATGCGGAGCTAAGCGCCCTCGCCTGCCGCGTCGAGGAAGAGATCGACGCCGGTGCGGAAGGTCCTGCCTTGGCTGCCTCCACCGCCCGACTGACCGGCCTCATCGACGAGGTCCTGACCTAGAGGCCGACTTCATCGATCGCCGACGCGAGTTCGGCGCTCATCCCGTCCTCCCCCTTTGGCGTGAAGCGGTTGAGCACCGTGCGAAGCCGCTTTTGCGCGACCTGCAGCGCCTTGTGCCGGACCTCGCGCGTCGCGTTGGTTCGCCAGGACGCACTCTCGCCGAGCAACGCCGCCCATTTGGCCTCCTCTGCGGCCAATGTCGAAGGGGCCAGCCGAAGACCGTCGCGCCGGCCGCGTTCGTAATCGTCGGACATCCCGTTCCTCGCTCAACGCTCTTCGCTCGGATTAGGAGCGCGTTTGCCCCGAGCCAAGAAAAAGGGGCCCGCGAACGGACCCCTTCCCCTTTTCCGCTCGTGGAGCCGATCAGAACTGGATGGACGCGCGTCCGTACAGGAAGCGGCCGTTGAAGCCGAAGGGCGAGAAGATCGAGAACGGGATATATTCCTGGTTGGCCGGGTAAACGCCGCCCACGCCGGCCGGACGGACACCAAAGGGCGAACGGTCCGGGTAGACGTCGAAGACGTTGTTGGCGCCGATCGCGAACTCGGCCACCTCCCCCGCTTTGTAGCGAAGCTCGACGTCGGTGATCCACTTCGGGCTGAGGAAGATGTCGTCCGGTCCGAAGCCGGTCAGGCTGTTCGGGTCCGCAATCGGGTTGGCCGAGCCCGGCGACACCACCTTGCCGTAGCGGGTGGTGCGGGCGGTGATGCCGAGCAGGCCGATGTCGCCGTCGGCGCTGAGCACGATCTTGTCGCGCGGCTGGCCGTTGGTGAACCGCACGCCTTCGACGCGTCCGAACAGGTTGAGGCCGGGGATCTGGGCGAGCGGGCCGAGGGTGGCGAGACGGCGGTCGATCTTGGTCTTGTTGTAATTGTAGGCGGCGGTGAGCGTCCAATTGCCCATGCCGCCCCCGCGCCAGCGGTAGCTGCCGACCACGTCCAAGCCGCGGGTGGTGGTGTCGAGCCCGTTGATGAAGAAGCGCGCCGCGCCGACCTGCGGAAAGCCGCTCGACGCCAGCAAAGCGGTCACCGCCGCCTGCACGGTCGCATTGTTGCCGGTGCCGTTGGTGCCGAGGATTTCGGTCAACACGATCCGGTCCTTGATCCGGATGCTGTAAAGATCGGCCGTAAGCGTGAAGCCGCGGAACGGGTTGGCGGTGCCGCCGAAGCTCAGGTTGAGCGACTTTTCAGGCTTCAGGTCCTGCGAACCAAGCGCCCGCGCCGCCGGTGCGCTGACCGCAAGCGTCGCAATGTCCACCGGCACGCCGCCGACGAAGTTGGTCGAGGTCGTGGTGAAGAATTGCTGCTGAAGCGACGGTGCGCGGAAGCCGTTCGACACCGAGCCGCGCAGCGCATAGCCCTGCACCGGCTCGAAGCGCATCGCGAACTTGCCGTTCCAGGTGTCGCCGAAGTCCGAGAAATGCTCGTAGCGGCCGGCGATGGTGGTGGTCAGACCCTCGATCGGATCGGTGTCCAGCTCGGCATAAGCGGCGTAGCTGTGCCGACCGACGTCCGTCGCGCTCCCCGCGGGGATGCCGGGGAAGCCCTGCGCGCCGACGGCGGCGACGCGGCCCGGGAAGGTGCAGCGGCCGGTAGCGGCGGCGAACACGCCCTGCTGGGCGGTGCAGTTCGCGGCCGTGGTGTTGGCGATCGGCGCCCGGAAGAACGGTCCGATCGCGTAGGACTGGAGGTCGCCCGGACGGATCTTGAACTGTTCCTCGCGATATTCGGCGCCCGCCGCGAACGCCAGCGGCTTGGCGAAGCCGGCGTCAAATTCGCGCGACAAATCGAGGTTGACGATGTTCTGGCCGTAGCGGAGCCCGCCCGCGTCGAAGTCGCGCTGGCTTTGCGGTCCGAACGACGCGTTCAGCGTATTGTGGAGGTCGTAATCGAACTTGTTGTGGCCGCGCCCGACCGACAGATCGGTGTTCCAGCCGGCGAGTTCACCGTGGATGCCGATCGTTGCCGAATAATCGTCGAGCTTGCTTCCGATCAAGGGCAGGAAGCCGTTCTGGGTCAGCGGCACGAACGGGAACAAGGCCGGGTCCTGGTTGGGCGCAAGCACGCTGAAGTCGCGGTTGGCGGTTCCGTTATTCGCCGAACGGTAGTTCGCCGCGCTGACCGTGCGGCGGTGGCCGTAGGAGGCGAAGCCGTAAATGTCCCAGCCGCCGCCAAGGTCGAAGCCGGCGTTGGTGAAGACGTTGACGTCGCGCGACTCCGGATCGCCGAACTGGAAGTTCAAGCGGTTGAAGCCCGCCTCGCGCGGATCGAAGGTGGTCGGCGTCGGTCGGACATAGTTCTGGCGCAGGTCGAAGCCGGCGCGGTTGCTCATCTCGCGGTAGCGATATTCCACCGTGGTGTTGATGAAGCCGTTGGGGCCGATCGGCAGGCCGAAGTTGATGCCGGTGGTGACCTGCGTTCCGTCATGCGCCTTGCGGTCGCCGTCGGTGTTGGCGAGGAAATACCGATTGTCCGCCGGGTCGAGCTGCGGCTGCCCGGCGGCATTGAGCTGCAGGCCGGTGACGTTGGCGACATTGTCGATGGTGGTGATGTACTTGCCGTAGGTGACGCTGGCGCGGCCGCCATGGCTGGCATTCTTGAGCTGGATGTTGATCACGCCGGCGATGGCGTCCGAACCATATTGGGCGGCGGCGCCGTCGCGAAGCACTTCGATCCGGCTGATCGCGAGGCCGGGGACGAGGTTGAGATCCACCGCCGCGCTGCCGCGCCCGACCGTCCCGTTAATGTTGAGCAGGGCCGAGACGTGCCGGCGCTTGCCGTTGATCAGCACCAGGGTCTGATCGGGGCTGAGGCCGCGCAGGGTGGCCGGGCGCAGCGCGTCCGAACCGTCGGCGATGGACGGCGTCGGGAAGTTGAACGACGGCACCAGCTGGTTGAGGATGCGGTTGGTCTCGGTCGCGCCCGTATTGGTGATCGCCTCCGATCCGATCACGTCCACGGGAACAGGGCTGTCGGCCACCGACCGGTCGCTGCGGCGGGTGCCGGTGACGATGATCTCTTCGCCGGCAACGGCCGCTTCCCCGGTTTCGCCTTCGGGCGGCTGCGCGCCGGTACCCGCCTGCTGGGCGGCGGCCGGAGCGGCGAGGAAGGCACTTGCCGAAAGGCCCGAAAGAAGCGCGGCGCGGATGATACGGTTCATCATATTCCCCCAATGCACCGGCAGCGCCCGGCTGCCGTCAGAAAGGGAGACTAACCGCTCTCCACCCCACGCAAAGCACTCATTTGCTGCACCGCAATGTTACCGCGGCACTGTGCCTTCGGCACCACATGGGGGAAGTGGCGGAGAGGGTGGGATTCGAACCTGAGCGCTAAGGGTCAGTAGGCGAAGGGCTTTCGGGCATGCAAGCTGGGTAGCCCTACTCGTAACCCTAGCGCAGCAAGTTTCGTCGATGACGCCGCACGCAATTGCTCTTCGATTGCGCCCTGCCCTGCGTGTCTGCTTCTGGTCGATAGCGGCCCGTCTGCTTTCATGCGCCCATAGCGTGAAAGCAGACGCTCCCGGGCCCGCCTCTTAAGCGGCGGCACGATCTGCACCTGCGCTAAGGACGAGCGCGAGCGACCCGGCTCAGTCAGTTCCCAGGCGTGCGGTTGTCAACGTTGATGGCGTGGCGCTTACGCGGGAGAAGCCCCGCAAGTCCGAGCAGGCCGAGGAGGCCCCAGGGAAAGCCGTCGTCGTCTTCGGCCTGCGGGTTCCCGTAGGAGGTGTCGATCGTGCCGTTGCCGACGCCGGAGCCCGGCGTTCCCTGACCCGTCTGTTGGGCGAGAGCGGGTGTGGAAACCGCAAGGGCGGCGGCAACGACGAGGGTGGCAATGCGCATGGTGTTTTCCTTCCGAATAGGTGTCAGCGGGAACGGCGATCGTTGGGATCGTCGCGGCGCTTCAGGCCAAGTAGGCCCGCGAGGCCGAGGAGGCCGAGCAGATCCCATGGGAAGTCATTGTCCTGTCCTTCGGAGCGCCGTTCTTGGGTCTCCGTGGCGACACCTGTGTCGTTGCCCGTCTGCTGCGCGGACGAGACTACCGGAACGGCCGCAGCCGCCAGCGCCGCCGCAATAAGCGTGGCTCGCATATCTTCCTCCTGTTTCGCTCCCAAGTCGAGAGGCTGGCGTAGCAACAGCCTCGTGCGAAAGCCGTTCCAGCGAAGTCGATGATCTAGATCAACACCCGGACGCAGTGCCGGGACGTGCCACGGGGCGAACAAGGCTACGCGGCGAATGAAAGATTCTTCTCCCTATCATTTGTTAGATCGTTCCTCGCTTTGGGATGTTAACCGAGGTTCACTGCTTATCCGGCGACGCGCTTTGGCAGCTGAGAGTCTATTTCGTGCTCCCGCGCTATCCTGCCTTGGGAGCTGCTTCATGATCGACCACCCTGTTCTCCATCGTATGGTGAGCAAGCTCGCCCAACGGGCGACCCTTGATGAAGCGGATCGCGAGGCGCTGTTGTCGCTGCCTTTCCGAATAAAGACCTTTGAGCCCAGCAGCTACCTCGTTCGCGAGGGCGGGCCGACGGAAGAAAGCACCCTCCTTCTTGAGGGCTTTGCATACCGGCAG
>DASVUO010000207.1:0-8497 GCA_036386995.1 Allosphingosinicella sp.
CGCGCCGCCGCACTAGAGGCGCTGACTTCCAGTGCATGCGGAGCGGTGGCCGAGTGGTCGAAGGCGCTCGCCTGGAAAGTGAGTATACGTCAAAAGCGTATCGAGGGTTCGAATCCCTCCCGCTCCGCCAGCAACCCTCCCGGACCAGATGCGAAAGGGCGCAGCCGAGGCCGCGCCCCTGCTTTTCGCCTAGCTCTGGAGGAACTCCAGCAGGTCGCGGTTGAGACGGTCAGGCGCCGTCGCGAAAAGGCCGTGGGGCTCGCCGTCATATTCGATCAGCTTGGCCTGCGGAATGGCGGCGGCTGCGGCGCGGCTGGTGGGGTCGATCGGCACCGTCTTGTCGGCTGTGCCGTGGATGATCAGGGTCGGCACGGTGAAGGATGCGAAGTCGCCGCGGAAGTCGGTGCGGCCGAAAGCGTCGATGCACTCGATGGTCGCCTTTGGGCTGGCCATGATCGCCAGGATGAAATTCCAGTCGAGCAGGGCCTGGCTGACCGGCTTCTTGACGAAGCCGACGCCGTAGAAGTCCTCGGCGAAGCTGCGCAGGAATTTGAAGCGGTCGGCGCGGATCTGGGCCTGCATGTCTTCGAACACGCTGCCGTCGATGCCGTTCGGATTGCTGTCGTCCTTGAGCAGGTAGCCGGCCACCGAGGAGACCAGCACCGCCCGCGACACCTTGGCCGCGCCGTGGCGGCTTAGGTAGCGCGCGATCTCGCCGCCGCCCATGGAGAAGCCGACGAGATTGACCCGCTCGAGCCCGCAGGAGTCGATCACCGCGGCAAGATCGTCGGCGAAGGTGTCGTAATCGTAGCTTTGGGCATTGTGGCCTGACTGGCCGAAGCCGCGCCGGTCATAGGTAATCACTCGGTAGCCGGCCTCGAGCAAGGCAAGCGTCTGATATTCGAACATGTCGCCGTTCAACGGCCAGCCGTGGATTAGCAGCACCGGCTCGCCGTCCCCCATGTCCTTGACGTGGAGGTTGGTGCCGTCTTGTGCCTGGACGCTGGGCATATCGTCGTTCCTTGTTGAGGGGGCCGCGCGTGCGGCGTCGTGGGCTTAATCCCCCGGCGCGGCCTTACGTTCCTACCTGCTTTAGGCGGGGGCCTACGGCGGGCTCTTGCTTTTTGTAAGCATGCTTATCATATGTACGCCGTGTCCAGCAGCCTTGCCCTTGAAATCGCCGATACCGCGCAGAGCCTGCGCCGGGCGTTCGATCGCCGCGCGGCGGCGCTCGGCACCACCCGGGCGCAGTGGCGGGTGCTTGCCCGGCTCTCCCAGCAGGACGGCCAGCGGCAGATCGACCTTGCCGACGCGCTGGATGTGGAACCGATCACGCTTTGCCGGATGATCGACCGTCTGTCCGAGGCAGGTCTGGTCGCCCGCACTGCGGACGACAGCGATCGGCGGGCGCGGCGGGTTCACCTCACCGCAAAGGCGCGGCCGGTTGTCGAGAGTTTGCGAAGCCTGGCGGACGAATTTTTCGCGGAAGCGTTGGGCGGGGTCAGCATCGGGGAACAGGAAGTGCTGGGCGACGCGCTGCGGCGTATTCGATCCAACCTTTCGGATGCCGGGCGAAGCGCTGCGCCGACCAGGGAAAGCACACAATGAAGCAGGAAACGAGTCCGGCCGCCGAGCCGGAGCCGGTGGTGGAAACGCCCGAGGCAGAGGCCGCCAAACCGAAGCGAAAATGGGGGCGCATCGTCGTGATGCTGTCCGTGCCGCTGCTGCTTGCACTGGTCGGGGGCTATTTCTGGCTGACCTCGGGCCGCTGGGTGTCGACCGACAACGCTTATGTGCAGCAGGACAAGGTCGCGGTGACGGCGGAGATTTCCGGCACCATTGTCGACGTGTCGGTGCGCGAGAACCAGGCGGTGAAGAAGGGCGACCTCCTGTTCCGGATCGACCCGCGCCCCTACCGCATTGCGCTTGCCCAAGCGGAGGCGCAGATCGCCGCCGCGCAGGTACAGGTGCGCCGCATCCAGGCGGAAACGCAGGGCACCGGCGCCGACATCGAGGGCGCGCAGGCCAACCTTGTTTTTGCGCAGCGCGCGCTCGACCGGCAGGACGAATTGCTGGCGCGCGGCTTCACCACCCGCGCCCGCTATGACGAAGCGCTGCACGGCGTTCAGGAAGCGCGCGAACGGCTCGCCAACGCCCGCTCGGAAGCGCAGGTCACCCGGGCCCAGCTTTCCGAAGCGCCGGTCGACAACCAGCCCGCGCTGCTCGCCGCCCGCGCCGCGCGGGAGAAAGCGCTGCTCGATCTCGCCCGCACCGAAGTGCGCGCGCCGCTCGACGGCTATGTCACCCAGGCCGACCGGCTCCAGGTCGGAAGCGCGGTGGTGCCCGGCCTTGCGGTGGTAACGGTGGTGCGCAGCGGCGACGTCTGGATCGAGGCGAATTACAAGGAAACCGATCTCGCCCGCATGGTCCCCGGCCAGCCGGCGGAAGTGACGCTGGACGCCTATCCGAGCACCAAGCTTAGCGGCCATGTCGCAAGCATCGGCCGCGGTACCGGCTCGGAATTCTCGGTGCTTCCGGCGCAGAATGCTTCGGGCAATTGGGTCAAGGTCACCCAGCGCGTGCCGGTGCGGATCGCCATCGACTCCAATCCCGGCCGCCCGCTGCTTGCCGGCCTGTCCGCCGAAGTGTCGGTGGACATTCGCGAGCAGCCTTTGCCGCCGCCCGGCACGGCGCCTCCGCCGCCCGCCCACGCCGCAGCCCGCCCCAACACGGCGCCGCGCGGCTAAGCGGATGGCCGCCGCCGCCCAAGCCATGCCCGCGCCGCCGGTGCGGATGCAGCTCGGCGCATTCGAGCAGGGGATCGTCACCGTCTCCTTGATGATGGCGGTGCTCTTGCAGGTGCTCGACACCACCATCGCGAACGTCGCGCTGCCGCACATGATGGCTTCGATGTCGGCGACTCAGGAAACGATCAACTGGGTGCTGACGAGCTACATCGTCGCTTCCGCCATCGCCATTCCCATCACGGGCTGGCTGTCTGACCGGGTCGGGCGGCGGCGGCTTTTTATCTGGTCGGTGATGGCGTTCACCGTCGCGTCCGTGCTCTGCGCCGCCGCCCAGAACCTGCCGGAAATGGTCACCTTCCGGGCGCTTCAGGGGATTTCCGGCGCCTTTCTGGTGCCGATCGCGCAGGCGGTGATGTTCGACATCAACCCGCCGGAAAAACACGGCCGGGCGATGGCCATGTTCGGCATGGGCGTGATGATCGGCCCCATCCTTGGGCCGGTGCTCGGCGGCTGGCTCACCGAGAATTTCAGCTGGCGCTGGGTGTTCCTGGTCAACCTGCCGGTGGGCGTGATCTGCACCGTCTTGCTGCTGCGCTACATGCCGCGCTTCGAGCAGACCAAGCGGCGCTTCGACCTGTTCGGCTTCGCGCTCCTCGCGCTTGCGCTCGGCAGCCTGCAGATGATGCTCGACCGGGGCGAACAACTCGGCTGGTTCGAGAGCACGGAGATTTGGATCGAGGCGGCGCTGGCCGTCTCCGGCGGGTGGATGTTCGTGGTCCACCTCACCACCGCGCGCGAGCCGCTTTTCGACCCCAAGATGTTCGCCGACCGCACCTTTGCTTCGTCGCTGGTGTTCATGGCGGTGACCGGCGTGCTTCTCCTCGCCGGCCTCGCGCTCCTGCCGCCGCTGCTTCAGCGGCTGCTCGGTTATTCGGTGCTGGATTCGGGCTTCCTCACCGCGCCGCGTGGGATCGGCACGCTCCTTTCGATGATGATCGCCGGGCGACTGACCGGCAAGGTCGACGCCCGCTTCCTGATCTTCACCGGCATCGCGCTGATGGCCTTGTCCTTGTACCAGATGTCCGGCTTTTCGCTGCAAATGGGCGCGCGGCCGGTGGTGGTGAGCGGCATCGTGCAGGGCATGGGCCTGGGCTTCATCTTCGTGCCGTTGCAGTCGCTCGCTTTCGCGTCGCTTCCGGCGCGCTACCGCACCAGCGCGGCGAGCCTCCTGAACCTCTCGCGCAACATCGGCGGCTCGATCGGCATTTCGCTGATGACCGCCCTGCTCGCGCGCAACCTCCAGGTCAGCCATTCGGATCTTGCCAGCCATGTCACGGCGGCGACCGCGCCGCTCGCCGATCCGGGCCTGCTCGGCCGCCTGGGCGAATATGGCGACGCCGCCGCGGCGATGCTGGACGCCGAGATCAACCGTCAGGCGCTGATGATTGCCTACCTTGACGATTTCCACGTCATGATGATCGTCTGCCTCGCGTCCTTGCCGCTGATTTTCCTGCTCAAAAAGCCGAAGGCTGGTGCGGCGGGCGGCCCGCCTGTACTTGCCGATTGAGGGAAGCAGGCAAGCAAGCTGGGGGAACTAGCCAAGCTATTGATCAGGGGACGGTTTTTCTGGTTTTCGCACCGCTGGAACGGTAAGGCCCGGCGCGGGAGGGGTTTTCGATGAAAGAGTTCGGCAAGGCGCTTGCGGTTGCGCTGACCTTGGGCGCCGGCGCGTCCGCGCTTGCGCAGGCCGGCACAACCCAACCCGGATCGCGCCCCCCCGAAGGCGCGCCGCCCACCGCCCTTCAGACGACGTCGCCGCAAGCCACGTCGGCGCCAGTCACCTCCGCACCCCCGCCGGCGCGAAGCACGCAGCCGCTGCCCGCCGCAACGGTGAACGAGCCGCCCCGCTCCATTCTCACCACCTCTCCAGCAGGCGCGCCGATCGGCACCCGCCTCACCCCCGCGCTGCCGGCGCCGAGCGGCGACCCGCTGAACATCGACATCTCCGCCGATCCGATCCTGCGCCTCGCGCGCGAGCAGGCGTCGCCCGAGGACTTCAAGCGCATCGTTTCAACGGCGGTCGAACGCCACCCCGGAACGCTTGAATATGAAGCGCAGGCCGCCGAAGCCCGCGCGGTGCGCGCGGAAGCGCTCGAGCAGCGCCTTCCGTCGATCGACATGAACCTGTCTTCGTACCGGGTCATCGCGCGTGACTTTTCCAACGACCAAAGCAACATCATCGAACGGTCGCGGCCGAGCCAGCGCACCGACGCGCAGCTCAGCATCCAGCAGACCCTCTTCGATTTCGGCGCCAACCGGAGCCGGGTCGCTTCGGCCGGAGCGCGGCTGCGCGCCGCTGCCGCCGAAGCCGAAGCGGGCGCGGACCGGATCGCGCTCAACGCGGTCGCCGCCTGGTACGACGTCTTCGCGGCGCGTGCGCTGGTTGCCGTTACCGAAGGCTTCGTCGCCAATCAGGAGGAACTGCGCGAAGCGGTCGCCGAGCGTATCCGCCAGGGCGCGTCGGCGCCGGGCGACACCGCGCGGGTCGAAAGCTACCTCGCCTCCGCCCGCACCCGCCTTGCCCGCTTCCGGCGGGCCTTATCGTCCGCCGACGCGCGCTTCACCGAACTGATCGGCTCGCCCCCACCAGCCGACCTCGATCGCGCGCCGACGGCGCAGCTTGCCGCCGTCAGCAAGGACGCCGTTGCGCTTCAAGCGATGAGCAGTCCGCTTGCGCGCTCCGCCCAGGCGCTCGCCGACGCGTCGCGCCAGGAGGCCCGGGCAAGCCGCGCCGACCGTTTCCCGCTTGTCGGCGTCGGCGTCGATGCCGGCCGCTACGGCGTGTTCGAGAATGACCGGGATTACGACATTCGCGGCCGGGTCACCGTCCGCCAGCGGCTGTTCGGCGGCACGGAAGCGCGGGTCAAGCAGGCCGAAGCGCGTGTCCAGCAGGCCGATGCCCGCGCCACCCGAATCCGCGAAGAAGCCGCCCGCGACGCGACCATCGCCTGGTCGGACGTCCGGGCGCTCGAGGAGCAGCTGACCGCTTTGGAAGCGAGCTACATCGCCAGCCGCCGCTCGCGCGACGTGCTGCTGGAGCGCTTCATCAATGCACGCGGCGACCTGTTCGACGTGGTTGCCGCCGAAGACGCCTATTTCGAGACGGCGACGGCCTATATACAAGCGCTCAGCGAGCTCGATGCGGCGCGTTACGTGCTGCTGTCCCGGACCGGCCAGCTGCTCGGCGCGCTGGACATCGATCTGGCCGCGGTGGGGGGACAGAGTGAATAACGACGATCTGCCGATCCAGATGCCGAAGCGCCGCTTCGCGCCGTGGCTGATGGAGCCGATGCGGCGCAACCGTTCGGTCTACATGAAGGTCGCGCTTGCCGCCGTGGTGATCAACATCTTCGGCCTTCTCACTTCGCTCTTCACCATGACGGTGTACGACCGGGTGCTGCCCAACAACGCCACCTCGTCGCTGGTCGCGCTGTCGATCGGCTTCGTGATCGTGGTGATCTTCGATTTCGTGCTGAAGATGCTGCGCGCCTATTTCGTCGATATCGCCGGCGCGCAGATCGACAAGGAAGTTGGCGACACGCTGTTTCAGAAGCTGCTCGCGCTTCGGCTCGAGCTCAAGAAAGGCTCCACCGGCGCGCTCACCGGTCTGATGCGCGAATTGGAAGCACTGCGCGATTTCTTCGCCTCCGCGACCCTTACCGCCGTCGTCGATCTCCCCTTCATTCTCCTCACCCTGCTGGTCGTCTGGCTGATCGGCGGCGTGGTCGTGCTGGTGCCGGCCTTGATGGTGCCGCTGGTGGTGATAATCGGGCTCCTCACCCAACCGGCGATGGACCGGCTTTCGGCCAAGGCGATGGGCGAAGGCCTGCAGAAGCAGTCGGTGCTGGTGGAAGCAATCGGCGGGCTTGAGACGGTGAAGGCGGCCGGCGCCGGCCCCCTGCTGTCGCAGCGCTGGACCCGCGCGCAGGAGCAGCACAGCGATTCCTCGCTTCGCCAGCGCCTGATCGCAAGCATCGGCATCACCACTGCGACCACCGCCGGTACCTTGTCTTACGCCGGCGTGGTGATCGTCGGCGTCGGCCTCATCGCCGACCTGAAGCTCACCATGGGCGGCCTCATCGCCTGCTCGATCCTGGCCGGGCGCGCCGTTGCGCCGCTTGCACAGATTTCGCAGCTCCTCTCCCGCATGACCTCCACCCGCACCGCCTACCGGCAGTTGAACGAGCTGATGAACCAGCCCGCCGAAGGGCCTCAGGGGGAAGCGCTTCGGCTAAGCGCCGTGCAGGGCAAGATCGAGTTCCGCAACGTCAGCTTCCGCTATCCGGGCGCCACCGAAAAGGCGCTGGACGAGGTGAACTTCGTCATCGAGCCCGGTGACAAGGTGGCGTTGCTCGGCCGGGTCGGCTCCGGCAAGTCGACCATCGCGCGCCTGATCCTCGGCCTCTACCCGCCCGAAGACGGGTTGATCATGATCGACGGCACCGACATCCGCCAGCTCGACCCAAACAACATGCGCAACCAGATGGGCGCGGCGCTTCAGGAAAGCGTGCTGCTGACCGGTTCGGTTCGCGAGAACATCATCCTCGGCCGCGCGCATGTCGACGATGAGGAGATGCTGCGCGCGACCCACCTTTCCGGCACCCACCAGTTCATGGGCCAGATCGCCAACGGCTACGACCTGCGCCTCGCCGACCGCGGCGAGGGGCTCTCCGGCGGCCAGCGCCAGTCGATCGCCATCGCCCGCGCGCTTGCCGGGCGCCCGCCGATCGTGCTGTTCGACGAACCGACCAGCGCGATGGACACGCAAACGGAAACGGCTTTGATCCAGCGGCTCCAGGAGGAATTGAAGGACCGCACCGTCGTGCTGATCACCCACCGGCCGCCTTTGCTGGCGCTGGTGAAGCGCATCCTCCTGATCGACAAGGGCAAGGTGGCGATGGACGGGCCGCGCGACGAAGTGATGAAGCAGCTCACCCGCCCCAGCCCGAAGGCGGCATAAAATGAGCGAGACCAGCCACATCGAAGACTTTGCCGACCGCATCAAGCCGCGCACGGCGTCCAACGTCCTGCTCTGGGTGATCCTTGCCACTTTCGTTTCCTTCATCGTCTGGGCGGCGCTGACCGAACTCGATCGCACGGTGCGCGGCATGGGGCGGATCGTTGCAAGCTCGCAGCTCCAGACCGTGTCCAACCTCGAAGGCGGCGTGGTGGAGGCGATCTACGTGCGCACCGGCCAGGTCGTCGCGGCGGGGCAGGAGCTTGTCCGGCTGGATCGCACCGCCACCGGGTCGGAGCTCGGCAGTGGCGAAGCGTCGATCGGCGCATTGGCCGCTAAAATCGCGCGGCTGCAGGCCGAAGTCGCGGGGCGAGAGCCGGTCTATCCGGCCGCCGCCAATCCGGCGATTGCCAACCAGATTCAGATCGAACGCTCGCTCCACGCCTCGCGCGTTGCCGAATTGGCAAGCGTGGTGAATGCAGGGCAGGCGCGGATCCTCCAGGCGCAGCGCGCGGTGCAGGAAGCGCAGGCGGCGTACCAGGCGCGGGTCTCCGCCCGCGAGGCCCGCGCTAACGAACTGCGTGTTATCCGCCCGCTGGTGGAAAAAGGCATCGAGCCGCGGCTGTCGCTCGCCAGCGCCGAAAGCGCGCTTGCGGTCTCCGCTAGCGAAGCGGCCGCCGCCTCCGCGTCGATCAGCCGCGCGCAGGCGTCGATCTCCGAAGCCACCGCCGCG
>DASVUO010000208.1:0-2527 GCA_036386995.1 Allosphingosinicella sp.
GGATCGGCAGGAAGCCGTCCACCGGCGTCAGCACATCCTTGTCGGTGATGAACTCGAGGAGGTCGTGCCCGACATTGTAGTGGATGCCGAGGCTCATCTCCTGGATCGCGACGTTGGGCGCGGTGGCGGCGAGCTGCAGGCAGGAGGCGAGCGCAAGCGGCCCGAGCGGGCAATGCGGCGCGACGGCAATGTCATAGGCCTCCGCCATCGCCGCGATGCGCCGGCATTCGCTGATCCCGCCGGCATGGCTGAGATCTGGCTGGATGATGTCCACCGCGCCGGCCTCGAAGAACGGCTTGAAGTCCCAGCGCGAATAAAGCCGTTCGCCAAGCGCGATGGGCGTCGAGGTCATGTGGCTGATCTGGGCGAGCCCTTCCGGGTTCTCGGACAAGAGCGGCTCTTCGATGAAAAGCAGCCCCATCGGCTCGAGCACCTTGGCGAGCTGCTTGGCCATCGGGCGGTGGACGCGGCCATGGAAGTCGAGCCCGACGTCCATGCCGACGCCCTGGGCCGCTTCGACGCGCGCCATCACCTCATCGAACGCTTTGGGCGTGCCGATCCAGTCCATTTCCGCCGTGGCGTTCATCTTCACCGCGGAGAAGCCCTGGTCGCGCCGCGCCTGTGCCGCGCCGGCGATATCGTCCGGCCGGTCCCCGCCGATCCAGGCGTAAGCGCGGATCGAGTCCCGCACCCGCCCGCCCATCATCTCCCAGGCGGGAAGGCCGAGCGCCTTGCCCTTCAAGTCCCACAGCGCCTGCTCCAGCCCGGCGAGCGCGGACATCAGCACCGCGCCGCCGCGATAGAAGCCGCCCCGGTAAGCACTCTGCCAGATGTCCTCGATCCGGAACGGATCGTGGCCGATGAAGCGGTCGCGCAACGCTTCGAAGGCGCCGTCCACGGCCTCCGCCCAGCCTTCCAGGCTCGCTTCGCCCCAGCCCACCGCGCCTTCGTCCGACTCGATGCGGACGAACAGCCAGCGCGGCGGAACAAGAAAGGTTTCAATGCGGGCGATCTTCATCCCAAAGCTCCTTAGGCGTCGTTTTGCGGCTGGGCAGGCGGAGTTTCGCGGCGGGCGGCTGCTTGGGCCCTTTGCTCCTGCGCGAAAACGCGCTCGGTCTGCTGCGGCGCCACCACCGGCACGCTGAGGCACAGGCTGGAGGCGGGCAGCACGTCCCGCCAGTCGCGGATCAGTTTCTTATACGCCTTGCCCACGGCGCGGATGTTGCGGTCGAGATCGAACAGGCCGAGCGGATTGACGTTGCCGTTCTGCTCGCGAAGCGCGGTGTCCCAATCGACCTGGTCGGTCAGCGAATACCAGGTGAAGCCGACGGTGGGGATGCCGACGTTGCGGATGCGCAGCACGTTGGCCCATTCCTTCCAAAGCCACTGCACCGCTTCGTCGCCGTTCGGGCCTTCGCGCAAGTTGGTTTCGGTGTGCATCACCGGCAGGTGGTAGCGCTCGTAATATTGGCGGGTGATCTCGCTATAGCCGAACACTTCGCCCGAGCTTTCGGTGTGGCCGTCGGCGAACACGCGGTGCTCGTTGGTGCGGTAATAATCGTTGCCGAGGATGCAGTGCTGCTTCAGCCGGTGGGTCAGGAAGAAGTGGTACTCGTCACGGCTCATGCCGTTGTCCATGAGATATTCGTACATCTCGCTGTCCACCCGGCGCCCGTAATTGAGGTCGAGGGTCAGGAAGCGGCGGGCGTTCATGAACTCGGCGAGGCCGATCGCGGAGGGGCTGTCGGCGTGGAAATATTCGGAGCTTTCCGATTGCACGAAGATGGCATCCGGTCGGCGCTTCAGAATTTCGATCATGGCGAGGACGTTCGCCTTGACGATGTTCTTGATCGCGGTGACGAAGCTGCGGTCGTCGGTCGCCTGCTCGTTCCACCAGCCGTATTTCGCGGAAAACACCGCGCAGATGAACATCTCGTTGATCGGCGTGTAGAGCTGCACCCAGGGGTAGCGGTCGGCAAAGGCGGCGGCGTAGGTGGCGAAGAGCTGGGGGAAGTCCGGGTTCTGGAAATTGCCGATCCAGTCCGGAACGCCGAAGTGGCACAGATCCATGATGGGTATGAGGTTGCGCCGCTTCATTTCGGCAAGCGTGACGTCGGCGAATTCCCAATCGTAGAGGCCGGGCCCCCGCAGGGTGGTGTGCAGCGGCGGGCCGTAGCGCAGATACTGGATGCCGATTTCCTCGACGCAGTCGAAGTCGGTCCGCCAATGGTCGTAATGGCCGCATGCATCCATCTGGTCGACGCGGGTGCGCCCGTTGTTGATGGTCGGGATGCTGTTTTCGATCCCGGTCGCGAACATGAAATTGGCTATGGCGCCCTCCCGTTGTGCTCTGTTCCGACAATTAGCGACGCGCCCGCCTGCGCGCCACCCGCAGATCGGCGCCTCCTCCCTCAAAGTGCAGCGCGGCGATAAGTTTCACGGGGAGCCTTGCGACGCGTCGGCGGTTAGGAAAGGAAGCGGCGAGGGGAAGAGGACAGGCATGGGCTGGGCTGAAGGTTTCGTAGCG
>DASVUO010000209.1:0-16414 GCA_036386995.1 Allosphingosinicella sp.
GCGCCTTCGGCCTGGGCGACGCAGCCGGCGACGGCGATCATCGGCCGCGAGCCGTCTTCGCGCGGCATCCGGCCGATGTCCGAATAGACTTTCTCGGCGGCGCGCTCGCGGATGTGGCAGGTGTTGAGCACGACCAGATCCGCTTCATTGCCCTCGGCCGGAGTGAGGCCCTGCGCGGCGAGCAGCTCGCCCATGCGCTCGCCGTCATAGACGTTCATCTGGCAGCCGAAGGATTTGACGTGGAAAGTCTTGGGGTTGGTCATGGCCCGCCTATAAGCGATCGGGCGCGGGCGCGGAAGGGCGCAGCGCCCCAACGATCGCATCCCGCGCCGCCTGGGCAAGCGCCTTGCGGTCGCCGAGCGCGAGGGGGTCGAGCGGCGGCAGGAAGTGCAGGGTGACGGGAACCGTGCCCTTGAGCGACAGAACGCGGCGGGCATTGGCGGCCGCGCCTTCCTCGCCGGTCCAGGCGATGTCGTCGCCCGCCGCGCCATAGTCGATCGCCACCGGCTGGACCCGGAGGCCGGGGACCGGTGGGAAGAGGGCGGAGAGCAGGCTTGCGCGGAAGGGCAGCACCCGGGTTCCGCCATCGGTGGTGCCTTCGGGGAACAGGGCCACCGGCTGCCCGGAGGCGAGCGCAGCGCGGAGGGTGTCGGCCTGGCCCTGCACCGCGCGGCGGTCGGAGCGATCGACGTATACCGTGTTGTTCATGTTCGCGAGCCAGCCGATCACCGGCCAGCGCCCGACGTCGTCTCGCGACACGAAGGCGGTGCCGGTGGCGCCGGCGAGAACCATGATGTCGAGCCAGGACAGGTGGTTGGCGACGAACAGGACGTTGCGGGAGAGGGGGGTGCCGACGCTTCGCGCCTTCAGCCCCGCCGAGCGCCCGACCCAGCGCAGGAAGCGCCGCGGCCAGGGCGAGGGCGCGCGGAACAGCCGCCAGCCATAGTGAAGCGGCAGGCACACGATGAGGCCCGCCAGAATCGAGAGGATGCGGAAGGCGAAGCGCAGATTACCCATCGGCGCGGGCGTCGAAGCTTGGCAACCGAGCCTCAGCCCTTGCGGTCGATGGCAACGCCGTAAAGCTCCATCCGGTGATCGACCAGGCGATAGCCGAGCTTTTCGGCGATTCGGCGCTGCATCGCTTCCAATTCGTCGTCGACGAACTCGATCACGCGGCCCGTTTCGACGTCGATCAGGTGATCGTGGTGGGTCGCGTCGGCGGCTTCATAGCGGGCGCGGCCATCGCCGAAATCGTGGCGCTCAAGAATGCCCGCTTCCTCGAACAAGCGCACCGTGCGGTAGACGGTGGCGATGGAGATGCCGCTGTCGATGGCGGAAGCGCGGGCGTGGAGCGCCTCCACGTCCGGATGGTCCGCCGCTTCCGAAAGAACGCGGGCGATGATCCGCCGCTGTTCGGTGATGCGCAGGCCTTTTTCGGCGCACAAGGTTTCGATGTCGATCCGGCGTGTCATGCTGGGCCGGTTTAGACGAATCCGCGCAGGGGTAAAGGCGCGCCGGAGCCCCAGGCCCCGGCGCCCGCCTTCATTTGCGTCCGGTCTTGCGCCGCTTGGTGCCGAGCCCGATCTTCTTGGCCAGCGCCCGGCGCTGCTCCGCATAGTTCGGCGCAACCATCGGGTAATCCGAATTGAGGCCCCATTTCTGGCGATATTGCTCCGGCGTCATCTGATAGTGAGTCATCAGGTGCCGTTTCAGCATCTTCAGTTTCTTGCCGTCCTCAAGGCAGACAATATAGTCCGGCTTGATCGAGGAGCGGATCGAGACCTTTGGCTCGAGCTTCTCGGGCGGCGCTTCGACCTTCGCGCCCAGCCCCGTCAAAGCAACGTGAACATTGCGAATAAGGTTCGGCAGATCGCCGACCGCAACGCTGTTGTTGCTGACGTGCGCCGATACGATGTCGGCCGTCAGGGTGATGATAGTCTCGTCCGTTTCAGTGTTCTCAGCCATGCTCCGCCCGCCGGTTGTGCCACTGTGTTGATTTCGAGCCCTGCGGCAGGGATGATGCGCTTTTAAATGATTGGCAAGCCTATTTTGATTCTGGAAGGTGAAAGGCTGCTAAATGCTTGCCGGGCGGGCAAGGGTAAGCGCGTCAAATAGCTGCCCCGAAGCGCCTTTGTAATAGTTGAAACGCCGGCCGACTTCTTGGAAGCCGGCGCGTTTATAGAGCTCAACCGCGTGATTTCCGTGGCGGACCTCAAGATGAAGCTTTTCTGCGCCCCTGCTTTGCGCCTCAGTTATAAAGGCGGCGAGCAAGGCGCCGCCGACCCCGCGGCGATGGGCGGAGCGGCGCACCGCGATCAGCAGGAGTTCGGCCTCTCCGGCAACGAGGCGGGCGAGCGAGAAGCCGGCGGGCGCGCCGTCGCGGCGGGCGAGGGTGAGCCAGACGCCGGGCATCGACAGCAGGCCCGCGCATTGCGGCGCGGTCCAGGCTTCGCCGAACTCCGGATCGAAGCTTTCGCCCATGACCAGCATCACGTCGTCGAGATCGGCGACGCCGGCGGGCGCAACTGCGATTGCGGGTTCGCTCACGGCATCGGCTTCGCGTCGGGCGCGCGGCCGTAGATCGGGCGCGGAAGGAGGCTCCGCAGAGCTTCGGGCAGCAAGCGGGCGTCGGCGGCGCGGGGGAGGGCGTCGAGCGCCTCGCCGTGGCCGCGCGCGCTCACCAGCGCTTCGGCGCCGGACCCGGCGACCCGCGCCGCTTGGACGGCAAAAGCGGCGTCCTCCGGCAGAAGCGATCGCAGAAGGTCGGAAGCTGCCAGCGGGTCATGGCGGAAGTTTTGCACGAAAAGCTGACCGTGTCCGCCGTGAAGCGCAACGCCTTCCGCGCCCGTCGCTGCGGCAATGGCGGCCATCGAGGAGTAGCCGGTGAGGGGGACGCCCCAGCCGATGGCGAGGCCGTGCGCGGCGGCCAGGCCTACCCGGACGCCGGTGAAGCTGCCGGGTCCGCAATCGACCAGGATGGCTTCCGGGCGGCGGCCGGCGAGCAGTTCCTCGATCATCGGCAGCAAGCGCTCGGCATGGCCACGGCCGACCAGCTCGTAACGTTCGTCCAGCACCTCACCACCGTCGATCAGCGCCGCCGAACAGGCGGCCGTCGCGCTGTCGATCGCAAGCAGCATCAGACCGCTTCGACGGTCTCGACTTCGGGGACGTAGTGCTTGAGCAGGCCTTCGATGCCGTTCTTGAGCGTCATGGTGGAGGATGGGCAGCCCGAACAGGCGCCCTGCAGCGCGAGGTAGACGGTGCCGTCCCGAAAGCCGCGATAGACGATGTCGCCGCCGTCGTTCGCGACCGCCGGGCGAACCCGGGTGTCGATCAGTTCGCGTATCTGGGCGACGATCTCCTCATCCTCCGGCCGGTCTTCCATCGCGCCGTGCGCGTCCTCGATGTGGATGCCGCCGGCGCTTGCCGGGCGGAAGAGCGGCCCGCCGCCGGCGAAATGGTCGAGCAGCACGGACAGGACCTGCGGCTTGAGGGCGCGCCAGTCGCTGGTTGGGCCTGCGGTGACCGAGATGAAGTCGCGGCCGAAGAACACGCCTTCGACGTCGCCGAGCGAGAACAAGGCTTCGGCGAGCGGGGACGCTTCCGCTTCCTCGGGCGCGGCGAAATCGCGGGTCCCTGCGTCCATCACCCGCTGGCCGGGGAGAAATTTCAGGGTGGACGGATTGGGGGTGGTTTCGGTCTGGATCAGCATGAGGCCCATGTGGCCCGCGCCGCCGACCGGATCAAGGGCGGCTCCTCCCCGGCTTGGGCCAGGGAGGAGCGCCGGATCAGAAGCCGACCTTGAGCGCCAGGAAGCCGGACATTTCGTTGCCGCCGTCCTGCTCGAGGGTGGTGCTGCCCTGCACCTGCAACGAAGCGGTGCGGCCGAGCGCCAGGTTTGCGCCGGCGGTGAAGCGGCCGTGCACGTCCTTCGATCGATCGTCGAGGTTGAAGGTGTTGACGATGCCGGGCGAGGCGGTGCCGGCGTAGCGGATCGCGCGGCTGTCGCCTTCCAGATCCTTTTCGGCGGTGAGCGCGGCGTAAGGCGCAATGGCCAAGCCGCCGGCGCTCCACGACGCGCGGGCTTCAAGGCCTGCGGTGCCGACCAGCGCCTTTACGTCCTGTTCGCCGACATTGAGCGTCAGCACCGGATCGCCGGTTTCGGTATAGCCGTCGATCTCCGCCTTGGCGTAGTGGACGCCGACGACCGGCCCGACCTTGAGGCCGCCGAAGCCGGCGAGGTAGCCGGCCTTGAGGCCCGCGGTGATGGCGGTTCCCTCCGTCTCGGCGTGGATGTCGTCGATCACGGCGGTGCGGCGCATGTCGTAGTCGAGCCAACCATAGCCGGCATGGCCCTGAACGAAGGCGCCGCCCATCGACCAGCCGGCATAGCCGCCGACCATCCAGGCGCGGGCGCGGGCATTGCCGCTGCCGCTGAACATGTCGGCGTCGGGACGGCTGTGGTTCAGCGCGACGCCGAACACCGCGCCGCCCGAATCATATTCCGCGCCGACGCTGACGCCGGTGGTGTCGAGATCGAAGCCCAAATTGCGGTTGCCGTCGGCGACCGTGCGGCTCGCGGTGTTCCCGGACACGAAGAGGTTGAGGCCCGTGCCCTCGCCGCCCGAACGGGCGTGGGAGAGATCCACGCGGCCGTCCAGCGTCTGGCCGAACGAGGTCGCGGCCTGAAGGCCCATGTCGGTTTGCGCCTGGAAGTGGAGCGGCGCTTCGAGCTGGCGAACCGCGTACTGGCCGACGATGGCGAAGCCGGCGGAGGTCAGGTGGACCTGATCGACGTAGAACAGATATTGGTTGGCGAAGCCGGCGTCGACCACGCAATTCTGCCCCGGGCAGGCGCCTGCGCTGGTCAGGCCGAAGGCCGCGAGGTTGTTTTCGACGACATTGCCGATCTGGGTGAGATCGAGATAGTTGACGATCACGCCGCTCGCCGCGGTCTGGGCGAGGCTCGCCTGAAGGCCGCTATTGTAGGCGTTGGCGTAAGCGGTGCCGACCGCGGCGACGGGAAGCCCCTTCACTTCCGGCAAGCGGCCGACGTCGCCAACCAGGAAAGTGATGTTACGCGCGCCGGCGCCGGTCAGCGCATTGATGCCGGCCATGGTTTCGGTGACTCGAAGCGCCGCCTGGGCAGGGGCGCCGGCGATCAGGCTGGTGATCTGCGCGGAAGTGGGCGTGAGGCCGAGGCTGCGCTCATAAGCGCGGGCGTCGTTGCCGCCGACCGAGATCACGGCGAGGTCGTTGGGGCCGAACTTGCCGGAGACGCGCGGGAAAGCGGCGGGGCCGCCGCCGGCGAGAAAGGCGTTATATTCGGTGACGAAACCGGGAATGCCCGGGCCGTTGATGTTGCCGTTGCCAGTAAAGGCGCCGCCGATCGCGAAGTTGTCGACCGGCACCTGCAGGATCTGCGAAATGGTGTCGACGAAGTTGGTGCCGCCGGAGAAGCGTCCCGTGGGATAGGGCGCCGGGCGCGGAATGCCCAGCAATTCGAACAGATTGCCGTCGTCGGCATAGGAATCACCGAACGCGACGACGCGGTCGATGCGCTGCGCCGAAGCGGGCGCGGCGGCGAAGGCGCTCACCGCGGCGGCGGCGCACAGAAGTTTGGCGGCAAAACGCGACATGTTTGTATCTCCCCATGGCCGCACCCCCCGGCGCGGCTCTCCACATGGGGAATGGCCCGAAACCGCGCTGCTGACAAGCAGGTAAGCGGCGCGGCGGCCTAGCTTTTCTGGCGGGAGAGGCGGGTCATCAGGATCGCCGCGCGCTTCGCCTGCCGCCACAGGCTTGGGACGTCGATCGTTTCGCCCGCCGCGTGGGAGCCGCCGCCGGCCGGCCCCATGCCGACCAGCCCGTCGACGTCCGCGGCGACGAAGCCGATGTCGCCGGCGCCGCGCTTCAGCGGATCCTGCGCCGCCATGGCTTCGAGCCCCATGTCGGCGTTCACCCCATTCAGGGCATCGAGCAGCTTCTGGCTTCCGACCGTGGGTGCCATCGGGGGGTAGGCGCCTTCGTCAAAGGTGATCGTGGCGCCCGTGCCGGGGAGGTGGCGAGCGACGATCTCGGTCATCTTCGCGGTGACGCGTTGATACTGCTCGAGCGACAGCGTTCGGATGTCGCCGCGGGCGATGGCGGTTTCAGGGATGATGTTGTTCTTGCCGGTGGCCTGGCCGCGAATACCGGCCTCATCGAGGGTGGCGGTGGCGCCGCCGAGGATCAGGCCGACGTTGAAGGTCAGGTTGGGCTCGGGAAGCTCCTCGCGAAAGGCGGCTACGATTCGGGCAAGTTCGTAGATCGCGCCGTTGCCGGAGGTTTCGGAAAAGACGCGGCTGGAATGGCCGGAGCGGCCGGTGGCGCGAATTTCCCAGTCGCCCGAGCCGCGCCGGGCGATTGAGCCCAAGTCCTTGCCGCCTTCGGTGGAGAGGCCTTCGAAATCGAGCGCGACGTCTGCACGCTTGCCGGCGGCGATCAGGTCGCGTCGGGAGACGGAGATCGGCTTCCCCGCATCCTCTTCGTCGCCGGTGAGGACGATTTCGATGTCGGCGTTCTTCAAGGTGCCCGCCTGGTGCATGGCGCGAAGCGCGGCCAGCATGACCACCACACCGCCCTTGTCGTCACCGACGCCGGGGCCTTCGGCGGTGGTGGGGCTTTTCAGCGTGTACTTCTGAAACGGCGATTCGGGTTCGAACACTGTGTCGAGGTGGCCGATCAGAAGCATGCGCTTGCCGCGGCCGTTGCCCTTGTGGACGGCGACGATGTGCCCGGCGCGTCCTGCTTCGGCCATCGGCACCCAGCGGACGTCGAAGCCGAGCGGTTCGAGCTCGGCGCGCATCATTTTGCCGACGGCTTCGACGCCGGCGAAGTTCAAGGTGCCGCTATTCTGGTTCACCATTGTCTCGAGCAGAGCGAGCGTCCGCGCCTGCTCCTTGTCCACCACTTGTGCCATGCGCGCTTCGGCGGGCGCGAGGCGCGCCTCGGCGGGGGTGGGGGCGCAGGCCAAGGCCGCGAGGAGCAGGGGCGCGAGGAAGGGCTTCATGGCGCCGTCCTGCCCGTGCTAGGTTTGCCCCGTCAACCGCTTAGCCGGAGCCGTGCATGCGTATCCCCGCCGTCCTCGCCGCCGCTTTCCTTCTCGCCGCGCCCGCCGCCGCGCAGGACTGGCGATCGGCGCCGGAATATGACGTGCTGCTGACCACCTATGACATCGCGCCGGACGAGATCCGGCTTCCCGCCGACCGGCCGGTGCGGCTGCGCTTCGTCAACAATTCGAATCAGGGGCTGGCTTTCTCGGCCGGCGGCTTCTTTCGCGCGGCCAAGGCGCGCACCCGCGACGGGGAGCGCATCCAGGGGGGCCGCATCGCGGTACCGCCTTTGTCGACGCGAACGGTGGTGCTGATGCCGAAGAAGGGCCGCTACAAGGTTCGCGGAGGCACGTTGTTTCACCGCCTGATGGGCATGCGCGGGCGGATTGTCGTCGAATAAGGAGAAGGTCGAATGGCGAAGGACGGCAAGGGCAAGAAGAACAAAGGCGGCAAGAGCGCGATCCCCAAGGAGATCGGCGGGGTGAAGGTGCCCAAGAAGCTGCGCAAGCTTGGCGGCAAAGCGGTCAAGGCGGCGAGCGATCCTGTGGTCAGCGAAGTGGTCGCCGGCGCGCTGCTCGCGGCGGCGGCGGCCTTGCGCGAAGGCAAAGACCCGAAGGCGGCACTTGGCGCGGGGTTCAAGGGTGGGGTGCAGACCGCCAAGGACGGCGCGCGTCAGGAAGCGGGGCGGCTCAGCGATGCGCTGAAGGGGCTCGCGATCGACATCGCCAAGCGCACGTTCGAGAGCATCAAGGAGCAGAATGCGCGCGCTCCCGAGGCGCCGCACGTTGCCGCCGAAGTGCCGCAGGCGAACGCGCCCGAATTGCCGCCCCAGCCGGACCCCAAGTCGCGCCGCAAGGCTCCTGCCGAGCGCATGAATTAGGCGAAAAACTTACCCCCGTTATCCTCGTTATCCACAGGCGGAATCCGCTTGGTGCGACTCGCAAAGGGTGACAGCATCAGACCTGTAGCCGAGACGGGGCGACGCCGAGGAAACGAAGCGGAACACCGAAAGGCAACACGCCGAACCGAAGCGGTTCCGGTCTCTTCGGGGAACGGAAAAGCGGCTGGGGACGCGGAACCGGACGGCGAGACGGGAAGCCGGGCGCGCGGCGGCGAAAGCCGAAGCGGGCACGACATCCAGCGGAACCATCCGGGGCAGGGAAGGACGCTTCTTCGGAGGCGCAACGGAACTGCCGAACGCTGCGAAGGAAACGGGGAATCGCCCCCGCTTCGGACACGGCGGATCGTATCGAAGGAGGTTCGCTTTCAAAGGTGCGGTCAAACGGGATCGGCGGCGGCTTTCGAGCTGGCACCGGGACCGGGATCGTGACGGAGGAGGTTCGCTTCCAAAGGTACGATCGAACGGTTTCGGCGGCGGCTTTCGGGCCGGCACCGGGACCGGCGGGAACTCCCCGAGGCTTCGGCTCCAGGGGGAACCTACGCAGGAAGGGGCGGCGCTTCGGCGCCTCCCCGACCGGCGACAACGGGAAACGAACGGGCCCGCGCCCGTTCGCGACCCACCCGCCCAGCGGGACGCCGCGCCGGCAGGCGGGCCATGGAGCTGGGACAATGGGGGCTGGTGGCAACACCAGCCCCCATTACGTTGCGAGGCGCGCCGTCCGCCCCTTTCCCCCTCGCCCATACCGACCCGAAACCGTCCGAAAAAACGGTTCGGCGCAATTGTTTACTAAATGAGTAGACATGCTGCCGCACCTCCCGTATTTCCTTGCCTGCTGGTGAGCCGCGGGCAGGGGGCCCAAGGCACCTCGCCCAGCGGATCAACACGCTCCATTGGAGAAAATGTTATGAAGAAGATCGCACTCACCATCGCCGCCGTTGCTTCGCTCGGCCTCGCCGCTTGCACCGGTTCGAACAACGAAGCCGGCAACAACGCTTCGGACGTGAACAGCACCGTTCTCGAAACCGAAACCGACGTGAACGCTTCGGGCAACGACGCCGCCGCCATCGACGCGACCAACAACGGTCTCGACGCAGCCGGCAACGCGATCGGCAACACCGCCAGCGACCTCGGCAACTCGGTTGAGAACGGCGCTGCCGCCGTCTCCAACACGGTTACCAACGCCGCTGAGTAAGCCTTGCCTCAGCCTCGGCTGAGAAAGCGAAAAGAGGGCCGCGCATCTTCGGGTGCGCGGCCCTTTTTATTTGCGCGCGCTTGCGGCAAGCTCCTCCCTGATCCGAGGCATCACAGGAGAGCGGGAATGCGCAAAGGAACTTTGACGATTGCGGTAGCGGGCGCACTGGCGCTCAGCGCGTGCGGCGGCGGCGGCGACAGCAACGCCCCGACGGCCGAAGAAAATGCCGAACTGAACAACGCCGCCGAGATGCTTAACGACAACACCATTGACGCGTCGCCGGACAGCCTCACCGCGGCGGAATCGCCCGGAGGCAATGGCGAAGCGCCCGCCGCGACTGGCGATGCGCTTGTGGGCGGCGGCGACAATGCCGCAACCAATGGTTCGGCGGTCAACGCGCAATAAGTGAGACTCTAAAGAAAACCGGCGCCCGCTGCGAAGGCGGACGCCGGTTTTCTTTGCCGATAGCTCAGCCGGTTCAGGCGACCTGGGCTTCTTCAACCTCTTCGGGATCGCGAAGCACGTAGCCGCGGCCCCAGACGGTTTCGATATAATTGTCGCCGCTGCACGCCAGGCTGAGCTTCTTCCTGAGCTTGCAGATGAAGACGTCGATGATCTTCAGTTCAGGCTCGTCCATGCCGCCGTAGAGGTGGTTGAGGAACATTTCTTTCGTCAGCGTGGTGCCCTTGCGGAGCGAAAGCAGCTCCAGCATCGCATATTCCTTGCCGGTGAGGTGAACGCGCGCGCCGTCGACTTCGACCGTCTTTGCATCGAGGTTCACCGCAAGCTTTCCGGTGCGGATCACGCTCTGGCTATGGCCCTTGGAGCGGCGCACGACGGCGTGAATGCGGGCGACCAATTCGTCGCGGTGAAACGGCTTGGTGACATAATCGTCGGCGCCGAAGCCCAATGCGCGGACCTTTGAGTCCATTTCGCTGATGCCCGACAGGATCAGAACCGGGGTGCCGACCTTCGCGAGCCGAAGCTTCTTCAGCACGTCGTAGCCGTGCATGTCGGGCAGGTTCAGATCGAGAAGAATGATGTCGTAATCGTAGAGCTTGCCGAGGTCCAAGCCCTCTTCGCCCAGATCGGTGGTGTAGACGTTGAAGCCTTCGCCTCCCAGCATCAGCTCGATGCTCTTGGCGGTGGTCGGCTCGTCTTCGATCAGCAGCACTCGCATATTGGCTCGCCCCTCTTGCTCAGCGCACCCGCGGCTTCTTGCCGGGTGATTGCTGGTGGCTGTCATTAACCATGGCCCAGAAGTGAACGCAAAAGGTTAATTTCGGATTAAACGCTGAATCCCAAGGAGAATCCGGCGTCGTTGCGCCACCGCCACAGTTTATGGCAGTGCAGACTCATGTGGGACAACCGCCTTTTGTTCGAAGATGCCGAAGCGCTTGTGATCGACAAGCCTGCGGGCCTTGCCGTTCACCCCGGGCCGAAAACGCCGGAAAGCCTTGAGCATTATCTGGGGCAGATGCGCTTCGGATTTCAGCGCAAGCCGAGCCTGGTGCACCGGCTCGACCGCGACACGTCCGGTTGCCTGCTGCTTGCCCGCAACCCCAAGGCGCACAAGCGCTTCGCGCTGGCGTTCGAGGAGGGGCGGGTGGCGAAAAGCTACTTGGCCGTGCTCGACGGGGCGCCGGAGGGGGAGAGCGGCACGATCGACTTTCCGCTGCACAAGATTTCCAGCCGCGAGGAAGGCTGGCGCATGGTGCACGACGCCCAACGCGGCAAGCCGGCGGTGACGCATTGGCGGGTTGTGGCGCAGGCGGGCAGCCGCACGATGCTGCTGATGACTCCGGAGACAGGGCGCACGCACCAGCTTCGCGTGCACGCCGCGGAAGGGCTGAAGCGGCCGATCTGCGGCGACCCGGTGTACGGCAACGGGCGCGGGCCGATGCTGCTTCACGCGCGCTCGCTACGCCTCGAGCGGGAGAACAAGGAACCGATCGAAGCCACCGCGCCATTGCCGCCGACATTCCTGCAGGCGGGCTTCGAAGATGGCGACTACTGACGCCTTCGACTTGCCGGAGGACGCGCTGTCCGAAAGCTTTATCGCGTCGTCCGGCCCGGGCGGGCAGAACGTCAACAAGGTCGCAACGGCCGTGCAATTGCGCTGCGACGTCTTCAAGCTCGGCCTAGCGCCTTATGCCTACAGCCGCCTGAAGGAGCTCGCCGGTAGCCGGATGACGAGCGAGGGCGAGATCGTCATCACCGCCCGCACCCACCGAAGCCAGGACGCCAACCGCCAAGAAGCGCGGACAAGGCTGGCGGAACTGATCGCCCGCGCCCATGTTCGCAAGGCGAAAAGGGTTAAAACCAAGGTCAGCAAGGCGGCCAAGGCGCGGCGCGTCGATGCGAAGAAACAGCGTGGGTCGGTGAAGGCGGCGCGCGGGAAAGTGGATTTGGGCTGATGTACGATTTCAAGATCGCCGCCACCGACAAGGCGACCCTGTGGCGTGAGCTGGTTCAGGCGGCGGACGGGCTGACCGCGGGTGAGTCGGACGCGGTGGCGAATATGGCAAACGTTTCGGCCTTGCTGTGGGAGACCTTGCCGGACCTCAATTGGGCGGGTTTCTACCGCAATGTCGGCGGCGAGCTGGTGCTTGGGCCGTTCCAGGGCCGGGCGGCCTGCATCCGAATCCCGTTCGGCAAGGGCGTATGCGGCGCGGCGGCGGCGACCCTGCAGCCGCAGCGGGTGGAGGACGTGCACGCTTTCCCCGGCCACATCGCCTGCGACGCCGCGTCCGCTTCCGAGCTGGTCGTGCCGCTCGTGCACGAGGGCCAATTGGTTGGCGTGATCGACCTCGACAGCCCCAGGGTCGGCCGCTTCGATGCCGACGACGAGGCCGGCTGTCTCGAATTGGCACGGCTGCTCGCGCCGCGGCTTGCCGCGCGGTAGCAAAGGCGCCCCCGAAACGTTAAAAAAGTCTGAAGGCCGCCTGCGTCTTGCGCGCGGCCACCCGACTTTTCGACAGGGGATGCGGACATGACGAAGCTCTATCTGTTGGCGTTGGCGGCAGGCGCCGCCATTCTTCCAGCCGCCGCCTCCGCCCAAAGCGCGCCGCACGCCGGGCATAGCTGGCGGGAGGGCACGCCGGTCGCGGTCTCGCCGCCGGTGGTTCTTCGCGAAATGCGCCAGATGCACCGCGGCCCGGACGGTCGGCATGGCGGCCGCTTCACCCACATCCCGCGCATCCGCCACGGCGGCTTCGTGCCCGGCGGCTGGTGGGGCCCGCAATTCGTGATCCGCAACTGGCAGGGCTACGGCTTTCCCCAGCCGTTCAACGGCGGCCGCTGGATCCGTTATTATGACGACGCGCTGCTGATCGACCGCGACGGCCGCGTGCACGACAGCCGCTACGGCTACGATTGGGACCGCTACGGCGACCGCTGGGGCTATGACGGCCGCGGCGTTCCCATCTATGTCGGCGACGGCGATTACGAGCCGCGCGACCGGGATTACGACCGTGACTATCGCCGCGAACGCCATGGCCGCGACGTGGTGATCGAGCACCGGAATTATCGCGGACCGCCGCCGATGCAGCATGGCTATTCCTACGGCTATGGCTGCGGCTGCGGGCCGGTTGTGGTGACGGAAACCACCACCACGACCGCGCCGGTGGTGGAGCAGGTCACGACCTACGAATATGTCACCGAGTATGTGACCACCAAGGCGAAACCGAAGAAGCGCCGCATCGTGCGCCGCGCGCCGGCCCCTGCCCCGGCGCGGCCGGGCGAGCGCGGCTGAGCTTCAGGCGAGGCGGTCGAGCGCCTCGTCCGGCAAGGCGCCGGGGACGATGATCACGGGGCAAGGCAGGGTGCCTGCGACGCTTCCGGAAAAGTGGCTGACCAGCGGGCCGGGCGCGCCTTCCGCCGCAGCGCCCAGGATCAAGGCAGCAAAGTCGTCGCGCTCGGCAAGCAGGTCGGCGATTTCCTTTGCCGCCTCGCCGGTGCGGACCAGGATGCGCGGCTCGATGCCCGCTTCTTCCGAGATCGCGCCGGCAGCCTGCAACGCCTTGGCTTCGGCGCGAAGCTTCGCTTCTTCCTCCATCGCCGCCTGAACGCCGCCCCATTCGACGAACTCGGCCGGCGGGATCACGGCGAGGATTTCGACGCTTCCGCCGGTGCGCGCGGCGCGGCGGGCGGCGTAGCGCAAGGCGACTCGCGCTTCGCCGGTTTCGTCCACCACCACCAGATAGGCCCGCATCGGCGCCGCTCCCTTGCGCGTTTTCAGTGCAACGATGCTGCGCCAGAAGCGGGGCCGCATGCAAGCGGCGCGGGGCGGGCGGAAGGCGCGGCAGGCTTGACCGCGCACCCGCCTTTGCTGTTTGGACGTTGAAAGACCGTCTCTCGCCAGGAGCTTGGCCACCATGCCGATCGAGTTGAAGATGCCCGCCCTTTCCCCGACCATGGAGGAGGGCACGCTCGCCAAGTGGCTGGTCAAGGAAGGTGACGTCGTGGCCGCGGGCGATCTCCTGGCCGAGATCGAGACCGACAAGGCGACAATGGAATTTGAAGCGGTGGACGAAGGCACGATCGCCAAGATCCTCGTCGCCGAAGGCACGGACGAAGTGAAGGTCGGCACGGTAATCGCGATCATCGCCGCCGAGGGCGAGGATGCCGGCGCCGCGGCTTCGGCGCCGACGGCGGCGAAGGAGCCGGTGGAGAAAAGCGGCGGCGAGACGGGGGCGGGGCAGCCGGCGGCGCCTACGCCCGCGCCGGACGTGAAGGGCTATGGGGCCAACCCGGCGGAAGACGCGAAGATCGCCGCTGCGACGCCTTCGGCGCCTGCTGCCGCGCCTGCCCCAGCGCCTCCCTCTGGCGGAGAGCGGGTGAAGGCGAGCCCGCTTGCCCGTCGCCTTGCCGAGCAGCGTGGCATTGATCTCTCGGCGCTAACCGGCTCCGGCCCCGGCGGTCGTATCGTCAAGGCGGACCTGGAAGGCGGCGCGGCCGCTGCTTCCAAGCCCGCGCAATCCGCAGCGCCCGCTTCGGCACCCGCCGCCGCCGCGCCCGCGCAGCAGGCCGCCGCGCCCGCGCCGGCTGCACACGCCATCCCGGACATCCCGCACGAAGCGGCGAAGCTGTCCAACATCCGCAAGACCATCGCGCGCCGGCTCACCGAATCGAAGCAGCAGGTTCCGCACATCTACCTGACCGTCGACATCCGGCTCGACGCCCTGCTCAAGCTTCGCACCGAGCTCAACGCCAGCCTCGAGAGCCGCGGCCTCAAGCTCTCGGTCAACGACATGATGATCAAAGCGCTCGCCGCCGCGCTCATCGAAGTGCCGAGCTGCAACGTGATGTACACGGCCACCGAGCTGGTGACGTTCAAGCGCGCCGACATATCCGTGGCCGTCTCCACCCCCACCGGCCTCATCACCCCGATCGTCAAGGACGCAAGCAACCGCTCCCTCTCCGCCATCGCGACCGAAATGAAGGACCTCGCCGCCCGCGCCCGCGACGGGAAGCTCAAGCCCGAGGAATATCAGGGCGGGACGGCGTCGCTGAGCAATATGGGGATGTACGGGATCAAGCAGTTCGAGGCGGTGATCAACCCCCCGCAGGGGATGATCATGGCGATCGGCGCGGGCGAGAAGCGGCCCTACGTAGTCGACGACAGCCTGCAGATTGCGACGGTGATGTCCGCCACCGGCAGCTTCGACCACCGCGCCATCGATGGCGCGGACGGCGCCCAGCTGATGCAGGCGTTCAAGCGCCTCGTCGAAAACCCGCTGGGGATGATCGCCTGACATGGCGCTGACCAAGGCCGTCGCCGGCGGTCTGGTCGCCGCGCTTGCGGTGCCCACCGCGCTTGCCGGGGAGACGGGCGTGCTCGGCGACTATGTCCGCCGCTTCAGCGACCCGCACACGATCGGCGGCGTACACCTCGCCTGGTCGTGGACCCTGTTCGCCATCGTCACCCTGTTCGCCTGGGGCTTCCTCGCCTGGGCCGAGAAATAAAGACCGAAGGACTTATCCATGGCTGACGCTTTCGACCTCATCGTTCTCGGCTCCGGCCCCGGCGGCTACGTCGCCGCGATCCGCGCCAGCCAGCTGGGCATGAAGGTCGCCATCGTGGAGCGCGAGAAACTGGGCGGCATCTGCCTCAACTGGGGCTGCATCCCCACCAAGGCCCTGCTCCGCACGTCCGAGATCTACCACTACATGACCCACGCCGGCGCCTACGGCCTGGGCGCCGAGAACCCGACGTACGACCTCGCCAAGATCGTCGACCGAAGCCGCAAGGTGGCGGGGCAGCTCAACGCCGGCGTGAAGGGCCTGATGAAGAAGAACAAGATCACGGTGGTGGAAGGCACCGGCGCGTTGAAGGGCAAGGGCGTCCTCTCCGTCACCAAAGCGGACGGCGCGACGACGGAGCTCAGCGCCAAGCACATCGTCATCGCAACCGGCGCCCGCGCCCGCGACCTGCCCTTCGCGAAGGCGGACGGCGAGCGCGTCTGGACCTACCGCCACGCCATGGTGCCCAAGGTGATGCCGACCAAGCTCCTCGTTATCGGATCGGGCGCGATCGGAGTCGAATTTGCGAGCTTCTATTCGGACATGGGCGCGAAGGTGACGATCGTTGAGATGCTCGACCGGATCCTGCCGGTGGAGGATGCCGACGTCTCCGCCTTTGTGCACAAGGCGCTGACGAAGCAGGGCATGACGATCCACACGAGCTCTGGCGTGGACAAGCTCGAGACCGGACCGAACGGCGTCAAGGCGACGCTGAAGGGCGGCGCGGTGGAGGAATTCAGCCACGCAATCGTCGCCATCGGTATCGTCCCCAACACCGAAGGCCTCGGCCTGGAGGCGCTGGGCGTGGAAACCAACCGCGGCCACATCGTCACCGACGGCTATGGCCGCACCGGCGTGGAGGGCATTTACGCCATCGGGGACGTCACCGGCCCGCCCTGGCTCGCCCACAAGGCCAGTCACGAGGGCGTGGTTTGCATCGAAGCGATCGCCGGCAAGAACCCGCACCCGTTCGAAACCTGGAACATCCCGGGATGCACCTACTCGCGGCCGCAGGTGGCGTCGGTGGGCTTCACCGAGGCGAAAGCCAAGGAATTGGGCAAAAAGGTCAAGGTCGGCAAATTCCCCTTCATCGGCAACGGCAAGGCGATCGCGCTGGGCGAAGCGGAAGGCTTCGTGAAGACGGTGTTCGACGCGGAAACCGGCGAGCTATTGGGCGCGCACATGGTCGGCGCGGAAGTCACC
>DASVUO010000210.1:0-3038 GCA_036386995.1 Allosphingosinicella sp.
ACTGGGCACGGGGGCGCAAACGGCGTGGCGCAACCTTACCAACCCCCGAGCGCCGTTACGGATGGGCGAGCGGGTCGTCCGGCTCGACCAGCCGCAGGTGATGGGCATCGTCAACGTCACCCCCGACAGCTTCTCCGACGACGGTGTGAGCGGCGACACGGACGCCGCCGCCGCGCTCGGCTTCTCCATGGCGGAGGAAGGCGCGGCGATGATCGACGTCGGCGGCGAATCCACCCGCCCCGGTGCGAAGCCGGTGTGGGAGGGGGACGAGATCGCACGGGTCGAGCCGGTGGTCCGCCGCCTCGCCGCCGCCGGAACCGCCGTGTCGATCGACACCCGCAAGGCCGCGGTAATGGAAGCAGCGCTTGGCGGGGGCGCCGGGCTGGTCAACGATGTCTCCGCTTTTTCCTGGGACGAACGCTCCGCGGCAATCGTCGCGAACGCCGGCTGCCCCGTGGTGCTGATGCACCACCAGGGCACGCCCGAGACGATGCAAAAAGCGCCGCATTACGACCGGCCGGTGGCGCTGGAAGTCTATGACTGGCTGGAAGAGCGGATCGCCTTTGCCGAAAGCCGCGGGGTGAAGCGAGAGAACATCCTGGTCGATCCCGGCATCGGCTTCGGCAAGACTGTGCAGCACAACCTCCAGCTCTTGAATCAGCTGGCGCTCTTCCACGGCCTCGGCTGCCCGCTCGTCCTAGGCGCAAGCCGGAAACGGATGATCGGCGCGCTGTCCGGCGAGGCACCCGCCGATCGGCGGCTCCCCGGCTCGCTGGCGCTGGCGCTGAAGGGGGCGGAGCAGGGGGTTCAGATCCTGCGGGTCCACGACGTGCCGGAAACGGTGCAGGCGCTGCGCATCTGGCGCGGCCTCCGCGACGCGGCGCTTACCCCTTCCTGAGCACGACGATCATCGGCCCAAGCCCGCCATAAGGATCCTGCCGCCCCGCCGCCGGATCCCAGAGGCTCGAGACAGTGCCGTCCAGGTAAAGCGCATTAGGGCAGCCGAGCGCGTCTCTAAAGAAGCGGGCGAAGCGGCCGAACGACACCGCATCCTCGCTGAACACGAAAAAGGCGGTGCGCGGGTCCTTTACGCCGACGCCGTTGCGGATCAGGCGGGACTCGCCGTCCGGGTCGAACTTCGGGTGGAGCTTGTTGTCGATCACCAGCATTGGGCCGGACTGAGTCGCCCACGCGAAGCGGTTCGTCCGGTTATTGAACGCTTCGGCGGTGAAGACGCCGGCCTGCCCCTTTTCATCAACCGCGAAGACGCCGTTGGGCAGCAGGTGGAAATTGCCGGGACCGGACCGCAGGTTGAGCGGCTTCAGCGTCTTGCCGCTTTCGATGAAGAGGCCGATCGGAGCGCCATCCTCGCCATACATGCCGGCGTTCATCGCGAAGCGCACCTGCGCCGCCTCAATGCCCAAGGCCGCCTCAAGCGCGGAAAGGCTAGGTAACGGTTGCTTGCTCTTGTCGCGCCAGGCGAGGCGGAGCGTGTCGCGCTTCCCATCGAAGGCGCAGACCGTGAAGCGGCTTCCCTCGAAACGCCGCTCCTCGCACGCGCCGGTTTGCGCGACGGAGGCGGGATCGAAAGCGTTGCCGCCCTCGTTCTCGCTCTCGCGGCACCCGGCCTGTAGAAGCAAGCCGGCGACCAAGGCGGCCCGTGCCGCGCGTTTCAGGTGATGGAGCATGTGCAACAGATGGTGACCAACAATCGCGCCGATAGCCAGTATGAGCTGATGGTGGACGGCCACAAGGCGCTCGCCGCCTACAGCCTCGAGGGCGAGGTGATCAGCTTCACCCACACCGAAGTGCCGAGCGAACTGGAAGGGCAGGGGGTCGGCAGTCGGCTCATCGAAGGGGCGCTCGAGCAGGTCCGCGAGGAAGGGCTGAAGGTGGTGCCGCTTTGCTCCTTCGTGCGCCACTATATCGAGACGCACGCAGAGGCGCAGGACCTACTCGCCTGACGGGGCGTCCCAACTGTATCGAAGGCCGATGACGACGCTGCGGCTTTCGACATCCTCGCCGGCATCGCGCGCCATCCGCGCGGTGCGGCCGAAGGCGCGCTCCCAGCTTAAGCCAACGTAGGGTGCAAAGCCGCTGGCTGTAGCGTAGCGCAGCCTTAAGCCCGCTTCGGCGTAGGAAAGGCCGCGGCCTAGGCCGAGCTCCGGCACGTCCTGCGCGCCGGCGTTGAGCTCGAAGCTCGGCTGGAGGAAGAGCTTGCCGCGCAATTGGTGGTTGTAGATGCCGCCGAGCCGGGCGCTCACCTCGCCTTTGTGGGAGAGGTAGGTGAAGGCGCCGAACCACAGATCGTCTTCGCCGGCCATGGCGGGCTCCCACTGTCCGCCGGCGGCCAGGTAGAAACGCTGCGGCGCCGGCTTCGCGTCCCAGCGCGGACCGAGGTTGAACTGGAAGCCGTTGCCGAGATCGCGCGCGTAGAGCGCCTGGAACTCGAGATATTCCGGAGCGCCCCACAGGCTGCCTTCGCCGACGCTGCTCAGCCAACTGCCGTCCGTGCCGCCGTACCAAGCGGAAAAGTCCCACGCATAGCCGTCGGCTCCGCGCTGCGGCGCCCATTCGAAGCGGTCGAGGAGGACATATTCGAGGCGCGCGCCGGAGGCCTCGGCCTTGGCTTCGGAAGCGCCACCGCCGGCAAGCTCAGGCTCCACCGCATCCAGATCGGCGTAAGGCAGCGGTTCCGCCGCGGCCGCCGGCGAGGCGGGAAGGGCGATCAGGGTGGCGGCGAGAGCGAGGCGCATCGCTCCGCTCTAGCGGCCGCCGGTTGAAATCCGCTTAAAGGGTGTAGCCGCCGTCGCTCACCAGGCAGGTGCCGGTGATGAAGCTTGCCTTGTCCGACAGCAGAAAGGCGATCTGCGATGCGATCTCCTCAGGCTTGGCAAAGCGGCCGGCGGGTGAAGCCTGCGAGCCGACAGCTTTGTAGGCCGCTTCCTCGCTGCCCATGGTTTCCACCAGGTTCTGGAAGAATGGCACGTTCGACCAGATCGGCGTTTCCACCCCGCCCGGCGCGATGGCGTTGACCC
>DASVUO010000211.1:0-5060 GCA_036386995.1 Allosphingosinicella sp.
GGTGGCGTCTTCGGCGTCGGCCGGCGCGGTGCTGACCGGGGTCGTGCCGGTGAAGAAGGTGCCAGCCGCGATCCTCCCCGCGGCGGTCCAGTCGGCGGTGCAATATCAGCCGGCGCAGGCGCCCGCGGCGCGCCCCGCCGATGCCCCTCGCCCGAGCTTCAGCGTCTCGCCGGCGCTGAGCAGCGCCTTGTCGCGGTGGAGCAGCCTTCGGCAAAGCGATAGCCTGCCCTTCTCCTCTTACGCTTCCTTTTTGCTGAGCTACCGCGGCTGGCCGGGCGAGGCCGCGATGCGGCGCACCGCCGAGCGAGCGATCAACTCGGATACGGATCGTCCGAGCGAAGTGGTGGCGTTCTTCGCCAGCTTCCCGCCGTCGACGCCGACCGGCCATGCCAAGCATGCCGCCGCCTTGCTTGCGACCGGGCGCACGGACGAGGCGCAGCGGGCGGCACGCAGCGCTTGGACCGGGGGTGTGCTCAACCAGGCGGATGAGAGCAGGATATTGTCGCTTTTCGGCGCCGGCTTCGGGCGCGCGGAGCATGATGCGCGGCTGGAGGCGTTGCTCGGCAACGGGGACACGCAGAGCGCGGCGCGGATGCTGCCGCTTGCTTCGGCGACGAACCGTCCGGTCTACGAGGCGCGGCTGGCGCTGCAGACGCGGGCCGCCAATGCCTCCGATCTTTATGCGCAGGTTGCCGGCGTGCAGGGGAATGCGGGGTTGATCATCGACCGCGCCAATTTCCTGCGCAGCCGCGGCGACAGCAATGGGGCGCGCCAGCTCCTCGCCTCGCCCTATCGGCTGAGCGTGAAGCCGGCCAACGTCGAGAAATTCTACGAAAGCCTGCTGGTCAACGCGCGCGCCGCGGCCGAGGACGGCCAGTGGACCACCGCCTACCAGATCGCCTCGCAGATTGACGAAGCCTATCCGGCCGGCACCGACGTTTCGAACCGCAGCTATGGCGAGCGCGACGAATATACGAGCTTAGCCTGGCTCGGCGGCAATGCGGCAAACAAGATCGGCCGCCCGGCGGACGCGGCGCGGATGTACGAGCGCTATGCCCGTGCCGCAAAGTCGCCGCAGACCCGGGCCAAGGGCTTCTATTGGGCCGCGCGCGCTATACATGGCGCCGGACAGGTGGCGCAGTCGAACAGCTTTTTGGAGCAAGCGGCGGCGGCGCCCGACCAATATTATGGGCAGCTTGCTCTCGAGCGGCTCGGACGGCGGGTGACGCCGCCGACGTCGCCTTCCGTGGCGGTGTCCCCGGGGGAGCGCGCGGCGTTCGCGGGCAAGCCGATCGTCGAGGCGATGCGAGCGCTTGGCGACATGGGGCGGTGGAGCGACCAGTCCCTGTTCGTGCGCGCCGTTGCCGAGCAGATCGAGAACGATCGCGACCGGCTGATCGCGGCGCAGCTCGGCCAGTCGATCGGGCGGCCGGATCTCGGCGTGTGGGTGGCTCGCGAGGCGCGCAACAAGGGCGCGACCTTTTACCAGCCGCTGGCATTCCCCGAAGTGCAGATGCCGGCGGCGGCGCAGCGAAACTGGGCGCTGAACCACGGCATTACGCGCCAGGAGAGCTCGTTCGACCGTGCTGCGACCAGCCAGGTCGGCGCGCGGGGGCTGATGCAGCTGATGCCGGCAACGGCGCGGGAGCAAGCGGGCAAGCTCGGCGTGTCCTACGACCTAAGCCGCTTGACCTCGGATCCCGCGTACAACGTGATGCTGGGAAGCGATTACTTCCAGCGGCTGCTCGACCAATGGGGCGGAAGCGCGCCGCTCGCCATTGCAAGCTACAATGCCGGTGCCGGCAATGTGCGCAAATGGGTGCGCCAGAACGGCGATCCGCGCAGCGGCGCCGACGTGGTGCGCTGGATCGAGGATATCCCCTTCTCCGAGACGCGCAACTACGTGCAGCGGGTGCTGGAGAATGCGGTCGTCTACGACGCGATCCGCGCGAGCCGGACAGGGCAGACGAGCGGCAACCGGCTGTCTTACTACCTGGGCAAGGCGGGGCCGGGCTGAGGCCTCTCGCGCCGAAGTGGTACTTCGACGCGGTTTGACTTTGTGGGCCTGGAGCCTGAACCACGTGCGGCATGACCGATCGTCCCAACCATATCACCCCCGCCGGCTACCGCGCGCTGCGCGAGGAATATGAGGCGCTTTATGGCGTCGAGCGGCCCCAGGTCGTGGAGACGATCAGCTGGGCGGCGGGCAATGGGGACCGGTCGGAGAACGGCGATTACATCTACGGCCGCAAACGGCTGCGCGAGATCGACCGGCGGATCGCCTGGCTATCCAAGCGGATGAAGAATGCGGTGGTGGTGGACGCCTCGAAGCAGCCGGAGCGCGGCAAGGTGTTCTTTGGCGCCACCGTTACGCTCGCCGACGAAGATGACAATGAGCGGGTGGTGACGCTTGTCGGCGAGGATGAGACGGACGCGGCGGCGGGGCGGATCGCCTGGACGTCGCCAATTGGCCGAGCGATCCGGGGCGCCAGCGTTGGGGACGTGCGGCGGGTGACGCTGCCCTCGGGCGAGCGGGAGCTGGAAATCGTGCGGATCGACTATCCGGAAAGCTAAAGCCCCTCGAGGGCTATTGGCGCTCGGCGTTGACCAACGCCGCGCGGATTTCGCGGTCGGTCAGGCGCATGTCGCGGTTGGTGTCGGCGTGGCGGCGGAACCAGATGTTGGCGCGGGTTGCGGTGCCGCTACTTATCCGGCGGTCGCGATCGCTGTCGAAGTTGCGGCGGATGATCCCCTGCCCTTCCGGCGTGCAGGCGAGCCATGGGTCGAGCGCGCGGCCGCCCGAGCCGGTGAAGAAGCCGCAATGGTTGCCCGGGCGGTCGAAGTCGCGGCCGACATAGTTGAAGCCGCCGCCGCCCTGGCCGTAGCCCTCGTCATAATAGGTGGCGCAGGCCGCCATGCCGAGCGCGGCCGTGAAAAGCGTCAGAACCGCCGATTTGCGCATTGCCCATCTCCCGCTGCGTGAGCAGGGAGAAAACCGCGCGGAGCGGCGATGGTTGCTCGTTTCGGAGCGTTAACCCTCTTTCCCGAACGCCTGCCGCGCTAGCGCCGCCACCTCCGGGTCCGCCGAAGGGGGCTTTGCCGGGCAATTGCCTTCGATAGCCTCGGCGATGGCTGTAAGGGCGGCGATGCGGGCAGCTTTCTTGTTGTTGCCGTCGATCACCGTCCAGGGCGCCCAGCGGGTGTTGGTGCGCTCCAGCATCTCCTCGGCGGCGAGGAGGTAATCGGCGCGGCGGGCGCGGTTGCGGAAGTCTTCGGCGGTGACCTTCCAACGCTTCCACGGATCACCCATGCGCGCCTTCAACCGCTGGTCCTGGGTGTCCTGGCTGATGTGGAGGAAGAGCTTGATGACGCCGGTGCCGTCGAAGCATTGTTGGGCTTCGAACTCGTTGATCTCGTCATAGCCGCGACGCCATTCGGCTTCGGTGGCGAAGCCCTCGACCCGCTCGACCAGCACGCGGCCGTACCAGCTGCGGTCGAAAATCGCGACTTCGCCCTGGCCGGGGAGCCGGTTCCAGAAGCGCCACAGGAAGTGGCGGGCTTTCTCCTGGGGCGTGGGCGCGGAGATCGGCCAGACCTGGAAGGCGCGCGGGTCCCAGCCCGAGGTGAGGCGCTGTATCGCGCCGCCCTTCCCCGCTGCATCCCAGCCTTCGAACACGATCAGCGTGCGGCGCTTGTGGACGATGTGGGAGACGAGGATGCGCGAGAGGCGCTCCTGGAGGGCGGCGAGGTCCTTGTCGTAATCGCCCTGGTATTTGGCGCCGGCTTCGAAGTCGGAGAGGGTTGTCGGCATTCGCTCACCGTACCGCGCGCTTTAGTCCGGCGCCACCACTTGCGCCGCTTCCTTTTTCGCCGCGCCGGCCGGTTCCACCACGCGGATGTTGAGTTCGCGCAGCTGCTTGGCGGAGACATTGCCGGGGGCGCCCATCATCAGGTCCTCGGCGCGCTGGTTCATCGGGAAGAGGACGACCTCGCGGATATTGGGTTCGCCGGCCAGCAGCATGACGATGCGATCGATGCCGGGGGCCGAGCCGCCGTGCGGGGGCGCGCCGAACTTGAAGGCGTTGATCATGCCGGAGAAGTCGCGGTCGACGTCTTCCTTCGAATAGCCGGCGATCTCGAAGGCCTTGTACATGATGTCCGGGCGGTGGTTGCGGATGGCGCCGGAGGAGAGTTCGACGCCGTTGCAGACGATGTCATACTGGTAAGCGAGGATGTCCAAGGGGTCCTTGGTCTCGAGGGCCTCCAGCTCGCCCTGCGGCATCGAGAAGGGGTTGTGGGAGAAGTCGACCTTCTTGGCCTCTTCGTCATATTCGAACATCGGGAAGTCGACGATCCAGCAGAAGTCGAAGCGGTTCTCGTCGATCAGGCCGAGCAATTCGCCGACGCGGGTGCGGGCGGCACCGGCGAGCTTGGCGGCCTGGCCTTCCTTGCCGGCGGCGAAGAAGATGCCGTCATTGGGGCCGAGGCCGAGTTCGGCGATGAGCTTACGCGTCGCTTCCTCGCCATGGTTCTTGGCGATCGGGCCGCCGAGTTCGCCGTTCTTCTGGGTGATGTAGCCCAAGCCGGCATGGCCTTCCGAGCGCGCCCAATCGTTCATTTCATCGAAGAACTTGCGGCTCTTTTCGGCGGTGTTCGGCGCGGGAATGGCGCGGACGACGTTGCCGGTTTCCACCATCTTGGCGAACAGGCCGAAGCCCGAGCCGCGGAAATGGTCGGTGACGTCCGAGATCAGGATCGGGTTGCGAAGGTCGGGCTTGTCCGAGCCGTATTTCAGCATCGCCTCGCGGAACGGGATGCGCGGAAAGGTGCCTGCGGGTGTGACGCTGCGGCCGTTGGCGAATTCCTCGAACACGCCGGCGAGCACCGGCTCGATCGCCTGGAAGACGTCTTCCTGCGTGACGTAGCTCATTTCGAAATCGAGCTGGTAGAATTCGCCGGGCGAGCGGTCGGCGCGGGCGTCTTCGTCGCGGAAGCAGGGGGCGATCTGGAAATAACGGTCGAAGCCGGCGACCATGATCAGCTGCTTGAACATCTGCGGC
>DASVUO010000212.1:0-4485 GCA_036386995.1 Allosphingosinicella sp.
CATCAAGTATATTTCGTCCACTTATTTGGAAGGCTTGGTGGTCTGGCAGAGGCCGGAAACCTATCTCGCGCCTCCCCATGGCTTGGCCGGTTACCTGGCAATCATGGCGGCGCGCTTTGGATGGTTCTTCGCGCCCGGCGCAGCGGGCTACAGCGGGGCGCACTGGATCATCCAGATCGCCTTCTTCGCCCCGGCGTATGGCCTCGCATCCTGGTTCGTGTTCACTTTGCTGGCTGGCCGCAGCACACTTGAGCGCAGTAGCCGGGACGTCGGCTTGGCAGCGTTGGGCGCCATTCTTCTGTACGCCATGTTCCACGCCTTGATGCACGTGGACTACGACTGGCGGTACCGTATACCCGTTCTGCCGCACCTGATCTTGCTCGCGGCGTGCGGCTTCTCCGATCTGCACGCGCGCTGGTCCGCACGTACGGCTTCCCGGTCGTTCTCCTGCGCAAAAGCCTGACGCAGCGTTCAGATGATCCCTTACCTGTTGATTCTTTTGCTCCCCCTTGCCTGGCTGCAGGCACTGCGGAGTTATGCGCCGGGACGCATTCTCTCACTCCTCGTTCCCGCTTTGCTCGTCACCTTTGTTGGTCTGCGGCACCATGTCGGAGGGGACTGGCACTCATATGTTACCATGTACGATAACGCAGTACGATACAGCTTTCGAGATGCGATCGCGGTCAATGATTCGGGCTACATGTTCCTTAATGTCGTAGCAGCAAGGCTGAACACCGGAGTGTGGCTCGTGAATCTGGTGTGCGCCGCCATCTTCGTGTGCGGCCTCACCTTGTTTTGCCAGCGCCTGCCATTCCCGTCCTTGGCCCTGCTAATTTCCATTCCGGTTCTTGTTGTCGTGTGCGCAATGGGATTCACTCGCCAGGCCGCGGCACTCGGACTGTTGCTTGCGGCCTATCGCCTGTTCGAGGAACGGCGCGGCTGGCTGGCGCTGCTGCTTGCCGGGGTTGCAATCTCCGTTCACTGGTCTGGGGCTTTTTTCCTGCCCCTCGTTCTTCTTCTCGCGTTGGGCCGTGGGTTGACCATTCCCTGGACCTTCGCCTTGGGAGCAATGGGCGCGGCGATTGTGCTGGTGGTCGAAGCAAATATTCCGAATGTGGCAGATTATATTGAAAAGAGCGGCATCGCGCACGCTGCTGCGTTCCGGCTGGTGCCAAGCGTCGCGGCATGCGCGCTTTACCTTTACAAGGGCGAGTTCGGACTCAACGCGACTCAGCGCACCGCCATGCGCTACATGATCGCAATGACCTTCTCGTGCGTCCTGTTGTTGCCGATCTTCCCCACCATAAGCGATCGGATCGGTCTGTATCTTGTGCCGGCTCAGATGGTTGGGCTGACCGCGTTTGTCGCGTCATTCCCACAGGACCAAAGAGCGCGCCGCACCAGCACGATCTGCATCGCAGCCGTATACATTACATTTTATATCGGCTGGATGCTCAACTCTCGGTCCTTCGGATTCTGGTGGTTTCCTTACGACAATTACCTCCTCCAGATGGCCCTTTAGCTCCGTTGTCCTGGGGCACGATACCCGCAGAGGGTCTGGATCGCGGCCGTCAAAGCGCGATCGCCACTGTTTTCACTTCCAAATAAGCCTCGATGCCGTGGCGGCTGTTTTCGCGGCCGAAGCCCGATTGCTTGTAGCCGCCGAAGGGAAGCGCGGTATCCGCCGCGGAGGGCGTGTTGCCCCACACCATACCGGCTTTGAGTCTGGCGGCGAGCTTGTGCATCGCCGAAATGTCACGGGTCCAGATGCTTGCGGCAAGGCCGTAGGGCGTGTCGTTGGCGGCCTTGGCGACGTCGTTGATGTCGTCGAACCGCTGGGCGGCGAGCACGGGTCCGAAAATCTCCTCACGCACCACCTTCATGTCCGGATTGACGTCGACCAGCACCGTCGGGTTGACGAAATACCCGTCGCCGCTGGGCGCGTCGCCGCCGACCAGCACGGACGCGCCTTCCTTGCGGCCGGCGTCGATGTAGCCGAGCACCCGCTCATGCTGTTCGGTCGAGACCAGCGGTCCCATCATCGTGTCGGGCGCAAGGCTCGGCCCGACCTTCCAGCCGGCGGCATTCTCCGCCACCGCTTCCAGCAGCTCGTCGAAAACGTCGCGGTGCGCGAAGAGGCGCGAGCCGGCGATGCAGACCTGGCCCGAATTGGCGAAGATCGAGCGGGCGGCGCCGGCGGCGGTGCGGCCGATGTCCACGTCCGGAAGCACGATTACCGGCGACTTGCCGCCAAGCTCAAGCGTCACCCGCTTCAGCGTGTCGGTGGCGGCGCGGTTGATGATCTTGCCGACTTCGGTGGAGCCGGTGAAGGCGACCTTGTCGACGTCCGGGTGCCGGACCAGCCGGTCGCCGGACACTTCGCCATAGCCGGTGACGATGTTGACGACGCCGGCCGGAATGCCTGCCTCTGCGATCAAGTCCGCGAGGCGAAGCGCGGTCAGCGGCGTCTGCTCGGCGGGCTTGAGGATGATCGTGCAGCCGGCGGCAAGCGCGGGCGCGATCTTCTGCACAGCCATCATCAGCGGGAAATTCCACGGCACGATCTGCGCGCAAACGCCGATCGGCTCACGGCGCGTATAGGCGTGGACGGAGCCCATCGGCATGCCGTTCGGCTCGACATATTCGCCGGAAATCTTGGTCGCCCAACCGGCCATGTAGCGAAGCGTCGCGATCGAGCGGGGAAGGTCGTAGCCCTGGCTCGCCGAGCGCGGCTTGCCGTTGTCAATCGATTCGATCTCGGCCAGTTCGCGCGTATATTGCTCAAGCAGGTCGGCGAGGCGGTGAAGGGTCCGCTCGCGCTGATAGGGGGAGAGCCCGCTCCAGCGCCCGTCGTCGAACGCCTGGCGGGCGGCGGCGACGGCGCGGTCGACATCCTCGACGCTCGCATCGGCAATGGTCGCGACCTGCTTGCCGCTTGACGGATCGAAAACCGGGATGGTCGCGCCGCCAACGGACTCCACCCACTCGCCATCGATGAACAAGGCGGGCGCGCGGGCCAGGATCTTTTGGACGCCTTCCGAATATGCGGGCTGCGCGGCGATGCGGCTGATCTCGTTCATGGCTAGTCTCCTTCAGGCGGCGCTATAAGCGCACGATTTGATCAAAGCGAGCGCAGCGCCCGCGCCGGACGGGCGGCAAGGGCGGGCAGCGAGCCGAGCAGCCCCAGAGCCAGGGTGACCAGCGCGCCGAGCCCGAGCGTCGCGCCGACCACGGCCCAGTCCGGCGCCCATTCCAGCTCCAGCACCTTCACCACCACGTACCAGCCCGCAGTGCCGCCAAGGGCCAGTGCAAGGCCGCTGACAATCAGCGCCAGCACGCCGAACTCCAGCGCCTGCGCCGCAAGGATGCGGCCGCGGGTTGCACCGAGCAGCTTCAGGATCACACTGTCATACACCCGCGCGCGTCGGCTCGCGGCGAGCGCCCCGACCAGCACCGCGATCCCCGCGAGGATCGCCACGGAGGCTGCGGCGCGCACCGCCACCGAAAGCTGGCCGAGCATGTTCGACATGGTCTCCACCACGTCCTTCACCCGGATCGCCGACACCGTCGGAAAGGCCCGGGAGACGGCGCGGGCGAAGGGCCGCTCCTCCGCTTCGGGCATTGAGATGGTCGCCATGAAGCTGTGCGGCGCCTGCTCCAGCGTTCCCGGCGCAAAGACGATCACGAAGTTGAAGCCCATCGTGTCCCAATTGATCTCGCGAAGGGACGCGATCCGCCCCTCGATGTCGCGCCCGAGGATCGAGACGGTGAGGCTGTCGCCCACCTTGATCCCCGCCGCCCGTGCCGCCTCGACATCCAGCGAGATCAGCGGTGGCCCTGCGTAATCGGCTGGCCACCACTTGCCTTCCACGACCCGGCTGCCCTCCGGCACCGTCGCCGAATAGGTCAGCCCGCGGTCCCCGCGAAGGAACCAGGCGCCTTCCGGTATCTCCTCCATGTCGGCAACCCGCCGCTCGCCAACCGCCACCACCGATCCGCGAAGCGAGGGAATGGTGACAAGGTCGCCGCGCGGCGATGCCGCCCCCGCCATGGGGCGGAACCGGCTGACCTCCTCCGCGGGAATGTCGAGCATGAAGAAACTCGGCGCCTTGGCAGGGATGTTGGTGCGGATCTGGCCGGAGAGGTTGGTCTCGATCACCGCAAGCGTCGTGAACAGCGTAAGCCCAAGCCCGAGCGCCACCACCAGCCGCACCGTCTGCGTCCCCGGCCGGTGAAGGTTGCCGAGCGCGAGCCGGAAGAGCGGGCTCTTCGGGCGGGGCAGCCTGGAGGCGAGCCAGCGGATCAGCGCGCCGAGCAGCGTCAGAACCAGCAGCAGGCCAAGCGCCGCGACTATGAAGCCCGCGGCGAACGCCGGCTCCCGCGATGTCGAGACCGCGAGGGCGGCGATCAGCAGGGCCGCGGCGACGGAACCAGCAATTGCACCCCAGCCGGGCCGCCGCAGCGCCTCGAGGTGGCCGCGGAACA
>DASVUO010000213.1:0-6193 GCA_036386995.1 Allosphingosinicella sp.
CAGCGCGACAAAAGCGAAAGCGAGTGCAATGACCATCAAACTCAACGATCTTCGTGACAATCAGGGCGCCCGCAAGAGCCGGGTCCGCGTCGGCCGCGGTATCGGTTCGGGCCTCGGCAAGACCGCCGGGCGCGGCCAGAAGGGCCAGACCAGCCGTTCGGGCGTGTCGATCTTCGGCTTCGAAGGCGGCCAGATGCCGCTCCACATGCGGATTCCGAAGCGCGGCTTCAACAACATCTTCGCCAAGGATTATTCCGAAGTGAACGTGGGCATGATCCAGAAGGCGATCGACGCCGGCAAGCTTTCCGCCGACGGCACGATCGACCAGGAGGCGCTCCGCGCCGCCGGCATCAGCCGCGGCGGCAAGGACGGTGTCCGTCTGCTCGGCAAGGGCGCCTTCTCGGCCAAGCTTTCCTTCCGCGTCGCCGGCGTCTCCAAGGGCGCGCGCGAGGCGGTGGAAGCCGCCGGCGGTTCCGTTGAGGTGATCGAGCGCGTCTCGGCCGCCGACAAGGCCGCCGCCAAGAAGAACAGCGTCAAGAAGCGCAAGGACGCCTGAGCTTCTGCCGGGGCTTCGGCCCCGGCACGATCAGGCCGCCGAGCCGGCAAGGGCTGACACGCCCGCGCCAGTCACTATATGAGGCGGCGGGGGTTCCAATCTTCCGCCGCCTTTAGTCTTTTTCCAGGGCAGACACGCACATGGCATCCGCAGCCGACCAGATGGCAGCCAATCTCTCCATGGCGAGCTTCGCCAAGGCGACCGATCTCAAGAAAAGGCTGTGGTTCACCCTCGGCGCGTTGATCGTGTTCCGCCTGCTCAGCTTCATTCCGCTGCCCGGCATCGATCCGCGCGCGCTCGGCACCTTGTTCGCGACCACCCGCGGCACCGTGCTCGATTTCTTCAACACGTTCTCGGGCGGCAGCCTTGAGCGGATGAGCCTCATCGCGCTCGGCGTCATGCCCTACATCACCGCGTCGATCGTGGTGCAGCTCGCCTCCTCGATGTCGCCGAGCCTTGCCGCACTCAAGAAAGAGGGCGAGACCGGCCGCAAGAAGATGAACCAGTACACCCGCTACGGCACGGTGCTGCTGTGCATCATCCAGGGCTATTTCATCGCGGTCGGCCTTGAAGGCTGGGGCTCCGGCAGCACCGGTTCGGCCGTGCTCGATCCCGGCCTGATGTTCCGGCTCACCACCGTGGTGACGCTGACCGGCGGCACGCTCTTCCTGATGTGGCTCGGCGAGCAGATCACCAGCCGCGGCATCGGCAACGGCGTCTCCTTGATCATCATGGCCGGCATCGTTGCCCAGCTCCCGACCGCGCTTGCCCAGGTGTTCGAGGGCGGCCGCACCGGCACGCTGTCGCCGCTCCTCATCATGGGCGTCATCGCGCTGGTGATCGCCATCACGCTCGGCATCTGCTTCATGGAGCGGGCCCAGCGCCGCGTCCTCATTCAATACCCCAAGCGCCAGTCGGCGCGCGGCCAGATGCAGGCGGAGCGTTCGCACCTTCCCTTGAAGATCAACACCGCCGGCGTGATCCCGCCGATCTTCGCTTCGTCCCTGCTGCTGATGCCGCTCACCATTGCCCAGTTCGCCGGCAACCGGGTGGAAGGCGAAAGCTGGAGCGGCGACATGCTGATCACCGTCACCGCGGCGCTTCAGCACGGCCAGCCGCTCTACATGTTCCTCTACGCGGCGGGCATCATCTTCTTCTGCTTCTTCTACACCGCGGTTGTCTTCAACCCGGAGGAGACGGCGGAGAATCTGAAGCGCTACGGCGGCTTCATTCCCGGCATCCGCCCGGGCAAGCGTACCGAGGAATATCTCGACCACGTGCTGACCCGCATCACGGTGGTCGGTGCCGCCTACCTGACGATCATCTGCCTGGTTCCGGAATTCCTCATCGCCAAGATGGGCATTCCCTTCTACCTGGGCGGCACGTCGCTGCTGATCGTGGTCAACGTGACGATGGATACGGTGACGCAGATCCAGAGCCACCTTATCGCCCACCAATATGGCGACCTGATCAAGAAGGCGAAGCTGAAGGGCGGACGCGCCCGTTAAGAGGCGCGGCGTCCCCAGGGGAGAGTACAAGGCGATGAACATCATCCTGCTTGGCCCCCCGGGCGCCGGTAAAGGAACCCAGGCCAGCCGGCTCGTGCTTCAGCGCGGCATGGTGCAGCTTTCCACCGGCGACATGCTTCGCGCCGCGATCAAGGCGGGCACGGACGTCGGCCGGCGCGCCAAGGCGATCATGGAAGCGGGCGATCTCGTCCCCGACGAGGTGGTCAACGAGCTGATCCGCCAGCGCCTGGAAGCGTCCGGCGCGGGCGATTGCGCCGGCTTCATCTTCGACGGCTACCCCCGCACCGAGCCTCAGGCCGTGAGCCTCGACGAACTTCTCGCCGAGCGCGGCATGAAGCTGGATTACGTGATCGAGCTCCAGGTCGACGAGGAGGCGCTGGTCGACCGCATCACCGGCCGCTTCACCTGCGCCAAGTGCGGCGAAGGCTATCACGACCGCTACAAGCTGCCGGTCGTCACCGGCACCTGCGACATCTGCCAATCGCAGGAATTCAAGCGCCGCCCCGACGACAACGCCGAAACCGTCCGCGCCCGAATGGCCGAATACCGTGCGAAGACGGCGCCGATCCTGCCTTATTACGAAGGCAAGGGGATCGTGCGGCGGGTGGACGGCATGGCGCCTATCGGCGAGGTCGAGGCGTCGCTGGAAGCCATTCTCGGCCCCCGCTGACGACGTACATCGTGCGTCCGCTTTAGTTCTGCCGCCGGCAGCCAGGGACGGTGTAACCACGCCGGCCATGGCTCGCGCGTTTCAGGAGGCGGGCGGAGCGTCGTCCCTGACCTCGATCCGCATGCTCTTCGGCCCGACGGTCACGACGACCGGCGTATCCAGCGTCAATTCATAGCCTGGAGCCGACAATTTCAGCCGCTCGAACCGATGTTCGCCAATGGGGAGCTGGCCGCCTCCCTCGGCTTCCGGAGGTGAGGCCAACAGAACCGTGGTTTCGGCCCTGGAGGCCTTCGTCTCCTGCAGCACCGGGCGCTCTTTCACAGCAAGCGCCGCCCGGGGGCCAGTTAGGCTGTAGGTGAACGCGGTTGGAAGCGCCACGGCGGTTGGGCTCAGGTCCGTCATGTTGATGCTGGAGAAGCCCCTCCGAAGGGCGGAAGGGCCGTCTTCGGGGTTCGCTATGTCCAAGGTTACGGCATAAGCACCGAGTGCCAGGAACTCGTCGACGCTTTTAACCTCCTTTTTTTCGGCTTCTCGGATCGGCATCTCGAGCCGACGTCGCCGTGCTTCGTAGCCGAAGGTCTCACGAGCGCTTTGGGCCAGCGCGCCGGATTCTGCCGTCATTCCGACGGCGTCCTTCAGCAACTCGTCGAGGTTGGCGCCTTGCTCTACCTTCTGGCGCCACAGCGGGTTGTAGAGAGACAAAAGGTAGCTAAGGGCCGCTCCCGTGGAATAAGCACGTCTTCGGAACCAGACGGTGCCGAACGCACCGGAGCTTCGCATCAGATCGAGTTCAAGTTCCTTGACGATCAGCTCCGGCACGGCAGCAGCGCCGGTGTCGAAGAGGTAAGCGTGGGCGACGCGGTCGACATATTTGGCCGTCCCTTCGGACCGCTCGAAACCTTGTTCTACCTGCCGGACTTCAACAGGAACCGTAGCCTCCCGCTCCTGTCGCAAAGCAACATATTGTTGGAGAAGGTTTCTGCGTTCAGCAGCCGAGCGCGCCATTATGGCCGCTCCCAGGACACGCTGCTCGGTTTCGGCTGAAGCGGCAAAGACGACGCGATCCTTTACTGCCAGCGGGTCCACGAACTGCCCCGCTTTTTCTCGCGTGAATGCTGTCGCCTGGTATGCGTGGAATTGCTCGTGCAGGGTCACGGTCGTTGCCGAAACGGCTGCGCCGTCGATCGGCGCACCGCCTCTACGGGTATAATTCACGAGCACTGCTGTTTTCCCATTCCCGATGGGAAAGTCGAGAATGAACGGCCCGACTGCCTCCTTCATCGTGCCTGCACGATAGAAGGCGCGCCCACGGAGCTCTGGAGGCAGATCGCCCGGTGGCAGCGGCTCGTAGCCGGCGGGTCGAGGTCCGGGAGATACCAAAATGGCGCCTTCACCGGCGGCATGGAAGATGAACGCCTGATCCTTTGGCCAGTAGCCCGGCCAGATGCTCGACAGTGCCTTACCGCCACCAATGATGCGAGCAGCGGTCTCGATCATCTCCTGCTTGATGGCGGTTACATTGGTCGGGGCGGCGAATTCGGAGCGCGTGGCCTGCGCCGCGCCAGCTTGAGCCGCTGCCGGCACGGGCGCTCCTGCCAGTGATGCAATCAAAACCTGGCCTAGAGCGCCTCTCAACATGATATTCTCCCGAGCCCGATCCGCGCGACGACAGCGCAGGATCCAAACGCTTTATCAATTGGATAGAGGTCCCAACTTATGTCCAAAGATTAGATGTGCGTCCACTGTACAATACCACTGAAGTCTTCACTCGCTCACAACGAAAAGACCATGTTATCTTCCGAAGGCGGCCCTTTACTTAGCGCGAAGGAATGTCCGCTTTTCATCGAAATCGCGCATTGCGGCCGCTGCGGGTGCGCGATTGACGCCCCTCGTCGCATCGCGCAGCCTGCCGCTTTCCAGCGGGGACTTTTATCATGCGCTTCACCTCGATCGCCGCCGCCGCGGCTCTCGCGCTTTCCGCCGCCTCGGCTTCCGGGCAGCGTCCGCCCGATGCGGCGGCGATGATCGCCCAGCAGCGAACGGCGATGGCCAAACTTGCGGTGCTGGACGGGGTGTGGCGCGGCACGGCGTGGACGATCCTGCCCGACGGCAGCCGCCACGAAATCAACCAAACGGAGCGGATCGGCACCTTTCTCGACGGCAGCGTGCGGGTGTTCGAGGGCCGGGGCTACGAGGCCGGCGGCAAAATGGTGTTCAACGCGTTCGGCATCGTCTCCTTCGATCCCGCCGCGAACGCCTACCGCTTCCGCTCCTACGCCATGGGTCACCAGGGCGACTTCCCGTTCCGCGCGCTGGCCGATGGCTACGAATGGGAAGTGCCGGCGGGGCCGGGCGCGATCATCCGCTACGTCGCGACGATCAAGAACGGCACCTTCCGCGAAGTCGGCCACCGCATCGCCGGCAGCGCAGCTCCCGTCCAGGTCTTCGAGATGAACCTGAAGCGGGTGGGGAGCACGAAATGGCCCGCGGAGGGCGCGGTGCCGATGCGGTAGGGGCCTAGCCCCGTTTCGCGCGCACCAGCGCCTCGTCCAGCGCTTGCAGGAAGCGGGAGCGGTCGGTTTTCGAGAAGGGCGCGGGGCCGCCGATGCCTTCGCCCATTCCGGCGCGCAGGTCGGCCATGATGGCGCGGGTGGCGATCGCGCCGCCGATCGAGGCGGCGGTGAAGGGCTTGCCGGTGGGGGAGAGGACGGCCGCCGCCCCGGCCTTCAGGCAGCGGTCGGCGAGGAGGATGTCGGCCGTCACCACCACCGCGCCGGGCGCGGTCGCTTCGGCGATCCAGTCATCGGCGGCATCGAAGCCGCTCCCCACCGTCACCCGCTCGATCAGCGGGTGCGGAGGCACGCGCAGGTGCTGGTTGGTGACCAGGGTCACCGGCACTTCGTGGCGGAAGGCGACCTTGTAGATCTCCTCCTTCACCGGGCAGGCGTCGGCGTCGACCAGGATGCGCACGGCCACGGCCAGGCGCCTTTAGCCGTCGCGCTTGGGCTTCGCCTTCGCCTTCCACGGCGTCGGGAAAGCCTTGGGCTTGCCGGCGCCGGGGGCGCGCGGCCGATCCGGACGCGGGCCCGCGCCGCCGGGGCGGGGGCCGCCTGGGCGCGGACCGGGGCCTGCGCCGCGCGGAGCCGAAGGCGGACCAGCGCGGCGGTTCTCGCGGGCGGCGTCGCGCGGCTTGCCGTCCATCGCTTCGATGCGGACGCTGCCTTCGCCGTCATCGTCGGTCGCGGTGCGCTTCACCGAGGCGGCGAAGCGGGCGGCAGCGGCGCGGGGGACTTCGAACATCGACTCGGTGGCGGCGATGCGGATCGCGCCGATGTCGTTGCGGGTGATGTGGCCGCGGCGGCAGAGCAAAGGCAGCAGCCAGCGCGGATCGGCATTGTGCTGGCGGCCGATGTTCATGCGGAACCAGATCGTGTCCTC
>DASVUO010000214.1:0-34275 GCA_036386995.1 Allosphingosinicella sp.
CGCCTATGGTGGCGGCGTTTCACTCCTACAGATGCTGCCTGCCGTCGGCGCAGGCGCGGTTACGGGAAACCCGCTGGTTACTGTCGGGCTCATGTCGGCGCAGACCGGCACCTCCTCCTACGGGAAATACCGCTCGCGGGGCGGCAGCGCGAATGAAGCGCTCGTGGGCGGCGTTCTGGAAGGCGGCATCGAAGGCGCAACTGAATCGCTGCCGATGGGCTTTCTGGTGAACAGGCTTGGCAAGGAAGGCTTTAAGCGCTTCATCGCTGGCTTCGCCTTGCGGGAAGTGCCGACAGAGCTTGCCGCCACGCATCTTCAGGATGCCGTTGATACGGCCATCGCCAATCCGAACAAGACATGGGCGGAGTACCGAGACGAACGGCTCGGAGCGTCGTTCGACACTCTCGTGGCAACCGCCATGATGTCGGGGGCCTTCGCTGGCACTTCGGAACTGGTAAAGCGGCTGGACACTGATCGGAACAATGTCGAGGAGGCGGCGGTCGGCACTGCCGGCGCGGCGTTCATCGATCGCCTCATGTCGGAAGCTGGTTCCTCCCGGCTCCGCGAGCGTGATCCAGAGGCGTTCCGACAGTTCGTGGAGCAGCATAGCGACGGCTCCCCCGTTGAAAATGTCTTCGTAGATGCTGAAGCAGTTCGGTCTCTTTTCCAGTCGGAGGAAGAATACCGGGCCGATCCGTTCTGGGGAGACTACGCCCAGCAGATCGATGAAGCGCGGGCGCTTGGCGGCGACGTGGTGATTCCGACCGCCGCTGCTGCTGCCCACCTTGCGGGCACCCCGGCCTGGGACAGCCTCAAAGAACATGCGCGGGTTACGCCGGGCGGCATGACGCTTTCTGAGGCTCGAGCCTACGAGGAGATGCGCGCCGACGAACTGGCGAAGATGGGCGAAGAGATGGCTGCCCAGTTCGAAGCGGACCAAGCCGCGCTCGCCCCTCAGCAAAAGCTGGCGGAAAGCATGCGCGACAAGCTGATGCTCGCCGGCTTCCGCCCTGACGTAGCGATGGCCTATGGTGAGATGACGGCCGCTCGGTACGCCACGCGCGCTACGCGCCTGGGGCAGGAGCTGACTGGCACTGAGACAGATCATATCGAAGTGCGCAAGGTTCTGCCCGAGCGGCTGGCGGCGGCTATCAAGCCGAAGAAGCCGCATGCGCCTCTGGATGAAGGGCTTCTCGCTGTCATCGATGTGATGAAGCGGGGGCAGGGGGTGCGCTCAGACCGGAAGAAGTTCGGTGCCTCGTTGCTGGATTGGATTGCCTCAGCCGGCGGGATCGAGGACCGCGGCGGGGATCTGAAATCTATGGGCCTTGCCCCCATCCGGGGCGTGGCGCGGAAGGGCGAGCGCAAGCTTATCCGGCCTCATTCGGTCGGACAGTCATCCATGATCGGTGCCGACGGGCAGCAGAACAGTAATTCGCCCGATGAACTTGCCTTGCGGGCTTGGGAAGCCGGGTATTTCCCCGAGTTCGCCGAGCGGCCGTCGGTGGATGATCTTCTCGAAGCGATCAGCGAAGGTATCTCGGGCCGCGAGCGGTACGCCTCTAGCGAGCAGACGGAAGAGGATGATCTTAGGGAGGCGGCGGAGGAGCTATACGCGCTTCTTGATCAACAGGGGCTCGATCCTCAAACGGCATCACCACGCGACATCGGCCGGGCAATCCAGCAGTACCAGGCCGAGCGAAGCGAAGGGCGGGGCTACGATCAAGACCAGGCCGGCGAAATCCGCGAGCTGCTGAGCATGGCGGCTGAGCCGGGCCATAATCACATGGTTGTGGAGCTGGGCGCTGCAAGTGAATGGCTCATCTCGGAAGCTGCGGCGAACGGGCTGCATCTAAAGCGGGCGCGCCACACGATCGACACTTCCGGTGTTCGGCACGTCCTAAGCAGCCATGGTGACGACCGATCCGAAGCGGCGCGAGGCAATAAGCCGATGCGCCCGCAGGACTTCGAAGCCATTCCAGAGGTTCTTGCTGCGCCTGATCAGGTGATCTTCGGCCTGCGAAGCAAGCAGGGCCGGGACATGATCGGCTACACCAAGCAAATGCCCGACGGCACGACCGTCTACCTTGAAGAGGTCTTCGGCGCGAAAGGACGGCTGACCCTTAAGACGATGTGGAGGGTGCCTGGGACGATCGATGCCTTGCGCTTGCGCGCTACCCTCGATCTTAACGCCCGAAGCGCTTCCCAGGACGGCATCAAGGTAGTCGATGTTCCGGCCGGCAGCAAGGCAATCGAAGGCCGTTCCCTGAACCAAGACCTTTTCGACGCTCCGGCACAGCCGGAACGTTCGATGACGCAGGAGCAGCGCGCCGAATTGGAAGCGCGTCAGCAGCAGAGCATGGCGCGCCGGGGCGGCCAGCGCGGCCTGGGCGATCAGACGGGGGGGCTTTTCTCGTCTGAGCGCGATCAGCGGTCGCTGTTCCACACCTTTGAAGCAGGCAACCGGGGCCGGATCACCTTCCAAAATCAGAAAGCTATCATCGAATTATTCGAGGCGAGCGACCTCTCGACGTTCATCCACGAAAGCGCGCACCTCTACCTTGAGGAGTTTCGTGCCGATGCGGAACAGGAGAACGCGCCGGAGCAGCTTCGCGGCGACTGGGAGATCATCAAAGCGTGGTTCGCGGAACAGGGCCACGCGGTAGAGCCCGGACAGATGATCCCGACGGATGCGCACGAAGTCTGGGCACGGGGCTTCGAGCGCTTCGCCATGGAAGGCAAGTCGCCGTCGTCGGCGCTTCGGAAAGTGTTCGACGCCTTCCGGTCGTGGCTCCTGACCATCTACAAGCTGGTAGACAGTTTCCGCGCGCCGATCACACCGCAGGTCCGGGACGTGATGACCCGCCTCCTCGCCACCGACGAGGAGATCGCCCAGGCGCTGGAGGAGCAATCTCTGAAGGCCCTCTTCACTTCCGCTGAGCAGGCGGGAATGACGGATGATGAATACCGAGCTTACCTTGTCGCGACTGAAGAGGCGCGGAGCGAGGCGCATGACGCGCTGATATACCGCACGATGTCGACAATTCGCCGGCAGCGTACGTTCGAGTGGAAGCGTGAAGAGGCGGTCGTCGCTCGCGAAGTCGCTGAACGAGTTGGTCGGCTTCCCATCTTCCGCGCAATGGACCTGTTCGAGCGCGGCCTCCCTTCCGAAGAGGGCACACATCGTATCAAACTCGATCGGCAATGGCTAATCGATACCTACGGCGCCGACATCCTCAGTGATCTGCCGAAGCGCGTACCGCCCATTTTCGCCGACAGCGGCGGCACCGACGCTGAAGTGGTGGCGGAAATGTCCGGCTTTGGCTCGGCGGCTGAAATGATCGAGATGATGCTGGGGCTGGAGCAGCATCGCCGGGAACTGAAGGAAGCTGGGGACAAGCGCTCGCCGCGGCGGGCACAGATCGAGGACGAAACCGCCGCCGAGATGGCGGAGCGGCACGGCGACATGCTCCATGACGGTTCAATCGAGGACGAAGCCCGCGCATTGGTCTACAATGAAAGTCAGGGCGAAATCATCGCCTCAGAAGTTCGCGCTCTGGGTCGCCGGGCAAACAAGCAGCCGACGCCTTATGCGATCGCACGGCAGTGGGCGGAACGGAAGATTGCCGAAAGTCAGGTGAAGGACTCGGTGACCGGCACTGCCATCCAGCGCTACGAGCGCGCCGCGCGGAAGGCGGCGCGGGGGGCTGAGGAAGCGATGCTCAAGGGCGACATCGATACCGCCTTCCGCCTTAAGCAAAGTCAAATGCTCAACACGGCGCTGGTGGCGGAGGCAAAGAAGGCGAGCGATTTCGTCACCGAAGCCGTCCGTCGGATGGGGAAGCTCGCCAAGCGCCGCACCATCAAAACCATGGATCAAGCGCACCTGGAGCAGGCTCACGCCCTTCTGGAGCAAGTTGATCTGCGGAACCTCCCGCTTGTCGCCGTCGAACGGCGCGAAAGCTTCGAAGCGTGGGCGAACGCTCAGAAGCAAGCAGGCTTCGACATCCTGGTGCCGCCGTCGTTCGCGGAAGCGCTTGGCAAGACACACTGGACGCGGCTCACAATCGAGCAGCTGACCGGCCTCGATGAGACGGTGAAGCAAATCACCCACCTCGGCCGCCTGAAGCAGAAGCTTTTGGACGCACAGGAAGAGCGCGATTTCGATGCCGTGGTGGATGAAGCTGTGGAGCAGCTCCAGACCCTTCGGCAACGCCCGGTTTCTGACAATCTGAAGCCGACCGCGTGGGAGGTGGCGAAGTCCAACATCCGATCCGCCGATGCCGCGCTTCTGAAGATGGAGCAGCTGATCGACTGGATGGATGGCGGCAACCCGAACGGCATCTTCAATCGGGTGGTGTGGCAGCGCATCGCCCGCGCCCAGACTGTCGAGACCGATATGCTGGCTGATTACGCCCGGCAGATGAACGAGGTGATTGCTCGCGTACCGCCGGCGCAAGCGCGCGACTGGATGCGCAAGGTCTCCGTGCCGGAGCTGATCAACCGGGAGACCGGGCAGCCCTACCAGATGATCAAGGACACGGTGATCCGCATTGCCCTGAACACCGGCAACGAGGGCAACTATCAGCGGCTCCGCGACGGCTATGGCTGGCCGGACAGCGCCATCCAGTCTGTGCTGAACCGTCTCATGACCAAGGAGGACTGGGATTATGTTCAAGGCGTCTGGGACACGATCGAGACGCTGTGGCCGCAGATCGAGGCGCTGGAGAAGCGCCTGAACGGCATTGCGCCGGAGAAGGTGGAGCCGCGGGCGGTCTCAACTCCCTTCGGCGTCCTGCGCGGCGGCTATTTCCCAGCCGTTTATGATCCGGGGAAGAGTCGGCGAGCCGATCAACACGCCGAGCAGGCGGACAGCCTTGCCCTGTTCGAGAACAATTATCGCCGCGCCACCACCCGTGCTTCCGCCACCGAGGAGCGGGTAGAGGTCGTTAAGCGGGAGCTTCTGCTGGATGCGTCGGTCATCAACCGCCACATCGGCGAGGTCATCCATGACATTGCTTTCCGGGAAGCGATCATTGACGTGGATCGGCTGCTTTCGCACTCGCGGGTCCAGTCGGCCGTGGATGAAGCTTTTGGACGCGAGTACACGAAGATGTTCCGCCCTTGGCTTCAGGGGATCGCGAACGAGTGGGCTCGAGACGGGAAAACTGCCGCCGTTGTCGATAAGATATTCCGGGGGGTCCGGCAGCGCGTGACCATTGTCGGGCTGGGGTATCGCTTCACTACCATTGCGGCACAGTTCGCTGGGTATGCGAACGTCATTGCGGAGGTCGGCCCGGTAAACTGGCTTGAAGGACAGGCTCGCTGGATGCGCAACCCGCTCGCGGGGCATCGGGAGGTGGTCGCTCGATCTGGTGAAATGCGGGCGCGCTTCACGAACCTGGATCGCGACGTGCGCGAAAACTCTCGCCGGCTTGAACAAGCACCCGGTCTTGCGAAGATCCCAGCTGAGGTCGCGCGCTTCGCGTTCCACGGCATTCTCTACGCCGACATGGTGATCACCGTGCCTGCCTGGATCGGGGCGTTCAACAAGGGCCAGCGTCAGGGCATGTCGGAAGACGAGGCTGCCGCTTACGCTGATAAGGTCATCCGGCAGTCACAAGGCGCGGGTGCGGCGAAGGACTTGTCCGCTGTGATGCGCAGCGCCGAAGCCGTGAAAGCCTTCACGATCTTCTACAGCTACTTCAACGCCCTCTACGCGCGCCAGCGCAACCTCGGTCGCGACTGGCGACAAGCGTCGGCGAGGGACGTGCCAGGTCTGCTCGCGCGCTCTTGGTGGCTGCTGATCGTGCCGAACCTGATCACGCTGTGGATCAAGGGCGACGAGCCCGGCGAAGAAGAGGATTACGGCTTGTGGCTGGCGCGGAAGGTGCTGGTGGGGAACCTCGCCTCCCTTCCCGGCATCCGCGAAATCGCGGGCGCCATGGACAGCGGCTTTGGGTACAAGGTCTCGCCGATCTCGAACGTTGGTGAAGGGATTATCAAGGTCGCGAAGAACGTCCGCGCAGCGATCGATGAAGAGGCGGACGCGAGCGAGAAATGGCTTAAGCAAGGGCTGGAGACTTTCGGCCTGATCTTCAAGCAGCCGACCGGCGCGCCAGGCGGCACTGCCCAATTCCTCCTGGATTGGTACGAGGGCGACGTTGATCCGGATACAGCGGCGGAGCTGTGGGAGGGTCTGACAACCGGGAAGATCAAAGAAGATGCCGAGTAGGCTCCGGCGCTAAAGGAAATCCCAGCCTTCGGTAATGCTCCTTTCAACAGGAGCATGCCGTGCCAGTTACCGACCAAACCCTGAACAATCTCGTGGCTGGCCCGTACGCGGCCAATGGCGTCACTCAATCCTTTCCATTCTTATTTCGAGCCGTGACAGCGAGCGAACTCAGGGTTGAGCTCCTATCGAGCGGCGGTGCGACCGCAATCATCAACCCTGTTGATTACCGCGTCGTCCTCGCCACTGAGGGTGGCGATGTCCTGTTCGATGTTCCGCCGACCGGGGGGAGTATCTACATCTACCCCGAGCCTTCGTTCGAGCAGGAGGCAGTCTTTGAGGACGGTGGCCCCCTACGCGCCAAGACGCTCAACGCGCTCCATGATCGCGCAGCTCTTCGGGACATATACCTGAAGGACAGGCTGGCCGAGGTCGGTACGCTGGCGGCCGCCATTGGAGACGCTGCCAAATCCGCTGCCGAAGCAGCGGAGGCAGATGCCGACCGCTCGGAAACGGCGGCGGGAACTGCGCGGATTGACCGGCAGGCAATCTTGGCAGCCATCGCCGCCCATCCATCGCAGGGCACCCTGATGATCCCCGTGGGCACTCGGGGGTTGCTGGCAGCACTAAGTGATATCTCCGTCCCGGTTCAATTCGATGGAAGCGTTTGGGAGTTCGACGGTCGCAACCATTGGAACGGTCGGCCGGACGTTTCGGCGTTCAATGCGAATGCTTCGGTCGCTCCGCTCGGTGCAGCAGGCTTTGCCGTCACGAAGGTGGCAGGCGGAGCAGCATACAACGGCGCGGCTGTCAGCGATGACGCATTCACGGGCGATTACGAACTCTGGGCGCGCAATGCGACAGTGGGGAGCTATGACGCCTATGTAGGCGTGGTGGCAGACGCGAGGGCCGGAGCGGGTGCTGATCTTGCTTACGCCTTCAGCGTGGGCGGTAGCATAGTATATGTTCGGCGATACGGTGCAGATATCGCGCAATACAGCCTGCCGGGGGCGGGGGCTGTGTCTCCAAACTCTTGGATAGGACTGGTCAGAAGGAACGGCGTGACCCAACTGCGGGTCAACAACACCGGCCCCTCCCTCGGCACAGCACTTCCTGCATTCCACACCTTCGATAACGGCGCCGCGGATAACACCAGCTACGAGGCAAGGTGCTCCATTCTGCAGGTCGGCGCACGGCTCGACATGCTTCCGCTCGACATCGCCGGCGCTGGTACGGGTGACGCGCAAGCCGACACGCTTGGGCGAATGCTAGTGCGCAACGAGGCGAATGCGAAAGGCAGGCTCGGCGGCTGGGCGCGTCCTCAAGACGGGCTCGTGCACGTCGAATGGTTCATGGGCGAGGGCGTCACGGATGAACAGGCGTGGGCTGCTGCATTTCGCTGGATAGAGCACAAGAACGGCGGAACGATCTGCACCAGCACGCCCCTGTTCGAAGGATGGGGTGAGCAGAGCCTGACCGGCATTGCCGGCATGGACGGCTCCTGGGTGCCGAAATACCCGGTCGAAATGAAGGGGGTGGCTGGCGACGTCACGATCGTCAGCCGGTGCGGCACGACAATCAAGGCGCGCAACGGCTACCGGTACGGCAGCTTCGATCCGGTGACCGGGCAAGCGATCGCTCCGGCATTGCCGTTCTATGAGGCCGACAAGCGCGCAACTCCGTTCGAGGGCATGTTCCACTTCGAGAAGTGCACGGGCGCGATCCGCATCAAAGGGTTTAAGTTCGACGGCAACGTCCAGAATGCGATTGTCGGCGGTGGCTGGGGCGATACGGGCTTTCAGATCCCCGGCTCGGGCATCGCAACGATCGATTGCACTGGCATCATCGAGATCGAGGCGTTCGCGGAAAACTGCCCCTTCGACAGTTTCCTCATTTCCAACCGCTTTATGGCGTCGAAGTCGCAGGACTTTGCTCCCGTCACCCTGCGCAACTTCGGTGGCGAGGCCAGCGGCCGGCAAATCGTCTCACTGATCGGCGGGCGTGGGATCACGCTGGAGAACTTCTCTCTCAGCAAGGCGGGCAAGAACGGGAAGGTGCGCTCGAATCCCGCTTCGAATATCGACATCGAACCGGAGGCGGGTGCCTATTCCGATAATATCACGCTTCGCAACGGCGAGCTGGTGGACGCTGACAGCAACGGCCTGATCATGGCGAGCGGTCGCACCCAGCACGTGAAGGCTGACATGATGCTGTTCGTCGGCACAACTGGGCACGCGGCTTGGATCGAGAAGGCGAGCTACCGGAGCGAGGACAGCCGCTACGTCGGGACCGTCCGATGCCTGTGGGCAGACAACCCCGACAGCCCTGTTGAGGAAGGCTATGCGGCGGAGTTCCTTCGCGATGAGTTCACAGACGATCCGGCCTTCTCGCCAACGGGCGTCGTATACAACTTCGGTCCCTGCATCGCATTTGCGAACGATGCACAAGTCCGGTTCAACCGCGCCAAGTTCAACATGACAGACACGCGCCCAGGCTTTGGGGAGCTGCCGGACTCCAACCCCAACTCGCTTTACGATAGCTGCAAGTTCAAGTGCGCCAACACCAACAGCCAGACGACGGGGCGCTTCATCGGCGCGACGGAGGTAATCGGCAGTCTCGGTACTCAGGTGCGCTCTCGGATGATTGAGGGCAGCTACACGGTAAACGGCGTGCCACAGTTCCGCGGTACATTGCAGGCCGACTTGCCTAGCCTCGCTCCCGGGGCGTCTACGCAGGTCGAAGTGGCAGTCCCGAGCGCCCAAGCCGATGATGAGCGGACCTACTCGCTGAAACGCGCCGGCGGCTGGGGCGGGCTTGTCGCCTTCCCAGGGGAAGTCATCACGGATGGCGCCGCGGGGCCAGGAACAAGCGGCACAGTCCGCTTCACAATCATGAATCCTCCCGATGCGGCGGGCCCGGTTGATCTACCTTCCGCGACTCTCACTGCGATAGGAACCCGCTGATGACGGCCGATGATCTTCTGCCCAACCGCACCTACCGCGATGCGGAAGGCACCAAGCTGGTCTTCCTGCGAGGGCAGGGTGACTACGCTGCCGTCTTCAACCCCCGCATCGCACGGGAGGAGCATATGCCGATGATGCAGTTCCTCGAGTGGACCGCCGAGGCTGAGCTTATGCCTGTGCTGTTGTCTTAGAGCGCGCTCGCGCGTTCCACCACGCGGCCAAAGACGGCCCGCTCTTCTCAATGGCGGGGCCGAGCCAAGCATTGAGTGCCACCACGAGCGCAAAGGCGAACGGGCCTGTCCAGATACGCTCGCCCCAAGCGCCATAGAGGAACAGCAGGAGCGGGAAGTGCGTGATGTACAGCGCATAGCTGTACGGCGCGACGCTTACAAAAAGGCCTAGGTGCCAGCCCGGCACTGAAAGTCGGCCCTGAGCATGGAGGCTCGCCCAGACCCAACCGGCAGCCCACGCCAAGCCGTAACTAATGAAGCCCAAATTTCGGAAAGTGATTAGTGCGATTGTGCACCAAGCGATCCACCGCCACCGTCCTCCAGCGACACACAGCGCCGCTATTCCGTACAGCCAGACTTCAAATGCCAAGCTCCAGAGGGGTCCATTCGCTGACAGGGTTCCCCCAAGGAGACCGTTGATCATCAGCAGGGTCGATGGGAGATATGTCAGCTCTATGCCGGCTCGGTTCGTCGGATGCATGAACGTTTGACTGCCCGACGAGAAGAAGAGCGGCGCCAGAGCCCAAACCATCACGGTCAAAGTCACAGCAATGAGAAAGGGCGGCACAATGCGCAGCGCGCGTTGCCACAGAAAGCTGCGAACGTCGTAACGGCCAAAAGCGGCATAGATCAGGAAGCCGCTCAGCACGAAGAACATGTGCAGCCAGATGTACCCTAAGGTGGTCCCGAGCGTCGCCAAGCGAGCGTCGAATACAGCAAATGCATGGAGCGCCGCGAGGATCGCCGCCCCGCTGCCGCGAACCGTGTCGAAGAACGCTGACTGCTCCGGCGTCAGCCGCTGCGGTTGAGGGACAGCCATTCCCCGGAATTAACACGACCCCGCTCCCCGCCCAAGCAGAGAAGCGCGGAAGCGCCTGGCCTTGCTTGCGCCGCTAAAGGAAATCCCAGCAAGGCTTATCGTTCGCTCCATGCTGACGCCGATGGACCTTTGCACCCGTGCGCCTGCGAGATGGGCATGATCGGTCCTGTTCTCGGAACGGCTGCCCAGCAGGCCTTCGCAAGCGAGGCGCTGGCCTCCCGGTTTCCGCCGTCTTTCGCCGGCAGTCCGTGGAGTTACGGCTTCGCGCTGTTCAGCCTCACGCTCATCACGGCCATCTCGCTCGCCATCCTAGCCAGCTATGCTCTGGAGGCTCGCTACAGGCGGGAGATCGACACCGCGCTCAACAACCACGTGCCGCCGCAACGCGCTGCGTTGTGGCGCTCCCCAGTTCGCCTGCACCGCATCATCGTGTCGGGCTTCCTCATCACGATCATCATGGGGGCGCTGCCCGACGTGATCCTGCTCCTCGCCTGGGGGGAGGCTTCCGATGAGTGGCTGGACCTGATGTTCCTGATCGACCGCCTGCTGGACGGCTCGCTGATAGTCCCGTTTCTCTGCTCGACCTTCACGATCCTTTGGGCCGGTCAGGTTGTCGACCATCGGCTGACTTTCCCGGACGGGCTGGTGAAGCCTCGGCCACCTTGGCGGATGATCCGCGAGCGTCTGAAGATCGTGGTTGTCGTCCTGCTGCTCGCAATAGGAGTGACCCTTGCGAAATCGGTGGCCTGATGAACGCGGGCAGCGCGGTCGCGGCGCCGGTTTTCGGACCCGCGCTTGTGACGCTCTTCGGCGTGGACGTGCCTATACTGGCACTGGGCCTGTCGATCGGCGGGCTGATCCTCGCCCGCATGATCGCGCCGCCGCCGCTACGCAAGCTGACGGGGCGGCAGGAGATCGCACTCACCGTTCTGCTCCTGATCGTGCTGTTCCTCATCGTCACCGGGCAGATGCCGTTCCTGGGCGGAAAGCCGCTTGGTGCGGGCATGTCGGTGATCTGGGGCGTCGGGCTCGGCTTCTCCGGCCTGCTGGCGATCGAGTTTTTTGGGCAGCGGGTGATGGCGATGCTCCGCGCTGCTTTAGAAGGGAAAGATAGATGACGCTCATCGAGCTTCAGCGTTGGCTCAACGCGCGCGGCGCGGACCTTGTGGCGGACGGGAAGCCTGGTCCGAAAACCCGGGGTGCCATTCTCACCGGCTTCAGCAATCGAAGCGCGCCGGCCGTCACGACCGAGGAGATCGCCGCCTTCGCGCGTCGCTTGGGCGGGAGCGTCAAGCAGGTGCGCGCCGTCGCCGCAGTGGAAAGCAATGGCGGCGGCTTCAATCACGCAGGCCAGCCCAAGGCGCTGTTCGAGCGGCACTACGCCTGGCGGCGGCTCCGCATCAAAATTCCATTTCTCTCCAACCCCACGCCCGGCGGCTACACGATTGACGCCGACCATGACGGGATCTGTGACAGCTGGGAGAAGATTGCCGACCTCGCGATGCGCAACCCGCTCGCCGCGTTCGAGAGCGCATCGTTCGGCAAGTTCCAGATCATGGGCGCGTGGGCGGAGAAGCTTGGCTACGGCAACGCAATCGAGTTCGCCTACGCCCTCAGCCGGAGCGAGGCCGCCCATTACGAAGCCCTGTGCCGGTATATCGAGGTGTTCGGCGGCGTCGCCAAGTTCCGGGCATTAAGCCCGAGCCCGCTCCAGTGCCGCCCCTTCGCCGAGTTCTTCAACGGGCGTGGACAGAAGGGCTATGACGGCCGCTTGGCGAGGGAAATGCGATGAAAGCCTGGCTTCAATTCGCCGGCATCGTCGCCATGACTGCGCTCGCCGCGGCGATCCTCTTCCTGATCGGCCACACCTTCGACGGTGCCGTGTCCAAGATGACGCCGGACGGGAAGGTGCCCCTCGCCGACGCGGGGCTCTTCACGGCGCTGCTGCTGTCGTTCCGGGAGGTGATCGGCGTCATCAAGTCGATCTGGGACCATGCCGATCGGAGCGAGCTCACCGGGGCGCTGTCGAACTCCACCCCGACGATGCACCCAAACCCGCCGCCCGATGATGGAGAGCAGCCATGACGCCCGAACAATTCTGCTACTGGTTGCAAGGCCGTGCTGAATTTGATCCTACACCGCCGACGCCGGAGCAATGGCAATCGATCCGAGAGCATCTTCAAACGGTGTTCACGAAGGTCACGCCGCCGGTGCGCATTCCCGGTCCCATCATCAAGGAGGGGCCGGACCACTGGATCATGCCGCAAGGCGCCGGAGACTTCCCGCGTTTTCCGCCGGCAACGTGCACCCCCTGATGTTAGGCCTGTCCACTCTCGTCTCCCGCATCATCATGGGCCTTGTGGCGGCTCTGCTGATTATCGGGCTGTTCCAGATCAGGAGCTGCACACAGGCGCGTCAGAAGGCCGCAGAAGCCCGCCTGAACAACGCTCAGGGCAAAGCCGCCCACGAGTCCGCCAAGGACGCAATCACCACACAAGGCGCTGCTGCCGCGCGTGAACAGGCATCCGAGCAGATGACCGCCGACAACACCAAGGAGATCACCAATGCCAAGGGCGCTGAAGTCGTGCTTCATCCTGACGTTGCTGCCACTGGGCGCCGTAAGCTGTGCGGGAGGGCCGCCTATCGTGACCGCCCAGAATGCCGGGTGCAGTGAGCTTATTCCGGCAGACTGGCGCCAGGGGGTAGCCGGTGCGCCGCTTCCTTCAGGCGATACAGTGGGCGATTGGGTTTCGTTCGCCGACGCGCAGACGGGGAAGCTGGATCAGGCAAACGGCCGCACCAAGGACGCGATCGAACTGGTGGCGAGATGCGAGGCTCGTGACGCGGCGGCGGTGAAGAAGGCCACCAGGCGCGGGTTCTTTGGCCTGTAACGGCCCGGCTCAACCGTGAATATACGGCTCCTGCTTGCCGCAGCGCAGGTGGGAGTCGCTTTCCGTAGCGCCCAGAGTCGGGCCGGGCCAGTTCGGCCAGTAATAGAGGCGGTGGTACACCTCTAGCACGGCTTCTTCGCTACCTGCTTCAAGCGTGTTGGCGACATCGAACTTGCCGTCTTCGCGCGCCGTGACCGGGAAGCCCCAACCCGTCAATGCGGGGATTGGATCTGCGAGAGTGAGCTGCGAGATCATTTCTCTTGCTGGCATCCGGGGGGCTTGCGCTGGAACAGTCAAAGCTAGGCGCGTTTCTCCGGAGGGCAAGGCCTGACACCGGGTAAATTGAAAGCAAGTGCCTCCGCTTGGCGCGACTACTGCACTAGGAGTCACGATGCTCACGCCTGCGCTGGGCTAGCTCAGCAGCAAGGCGGGAGGCCTCTTCAGCTGTAAGAGGGCGGCTGCCTGCCGGCCTTGGCGCAGGAGGTAGAGGTTCGCGGCGCTCAACGCCAACTGGGGGCTGGGCCTGCTTGGCTAGGTTGCCCAGCGAGATGGCTACCTGATTTGTGCAGTGCTCAATTCTCTCGCGCCCCCAATTCGCGCATCGCCGGCCGGCGAGAACGACCCCCACCGGGATGATCATAGAAGCCAAGCAAGCGTAAAAGAGAACACCGGGGAATGGGCTGATTGTAAGGAAGTGTGCCCATTCCCATCGGCCAACGCTGAGGGCCACCCCTGTCGCGACCGTGAAGGCGCACATGGAGGCAGCACTTCCGGCGAAAAAAATGTCCTGGTGTTTTCGAAAACCATAACGGTAGGCAGCCGCGGCTCTACCCCTCGGCACATAGTCCTTCGAGGAGACACGTCGCGCCAGCCACTTAAGCTCCTTCACGGGATCTAGGTCGTGAAAGCCTTCGAACGCATCTTGCTCATCATTCAGAACGCACTTTTCTTCGGCAACCGGCTCGATCCTACGACGATAACGAAATCTATCGAGGGCCAGATAGGCGACGTTGATAGCGAGCCCAGCGCCCGCGATCGGCTCTAACCCGGTGATCAGCTCAATAGCTGGGGAAGGCAAAACGGCCATGCTAGATCCTGTGCCAGCTACGGCTATTCTGCGAACGCCGCCACCGGGCGCTGCTCAGACAAATCCCAGATCGTTTCAAAGATTTCGTTCAAATTGCCGGTAGTCGGTCGGTCGCCAAAAGCTGCAACCGCAACATGCAGCTCCTTTTCCGGCTCAAACCGGAAGCAGTCTTCGTCTGCCGTCATGAAGTGGTACTTCAAAGCGTCTCGGATCGACTGCGGCATCACCGCGATTTTGACGTTCCGCTGTCCTGCCATCTCCTCAATGAGCGGATGCGAGGGGCTGTATGTTTCTCGCTCCAGGAGAATGCGGAGATCGTGGTTCGAGTGCGATAAAAACTCCCGAGCGCGTCGAACCACGCCAGGTGCACCATACACTCGGGCGTTTAGATCGCCGCTGAGCAGCCGAACATGTGAGTTCGCCGAAAGGAATAACTCCTCCACAATGATTGCCGCATGATCGGGGCTGCCATTATAAATAGGCGCGCCGGCCCGTTCGCGCGCCGCCAATCTGATTTTGTCACGATAGGATTCGAGGTCCATTGGGTACCCATCTGGGGCCGTCGCAAGCTCGACTCTGTGCCCGGTTTGAAACGATAAGCGGCGTCATACGGACCGTCAACGATCATTCCAAGCCAAGGTTTGCCCTAGAAGTGGTCTTTAGCCAGTCGTGGGGGCAGACCGTCGCAAATGGTTCGCACAAGTCTTGTGCCTTGCGGCGATGGCGGGGGAGGGTGAGGTGCCTGGATGGGTACAGGGGACTTCCGGCTCCAGCTTCATAGCCACGCAGCGTGGTTCACCTCGTCTGCGTGACGCAGGTTCTTGGCTGCGAACAGGGCTGCCACTCCGGCGAGGGCGAATAGGGCGTTGCGGGCGTTGCTCAATGGAAGCTCGGCACTAGGTGTCCGCGATGGTCACAGCGGGGGTAATCCTCCCACTCGGCCTGCGCGATGACTGTAGGTGCGGCAGCGCCAAGATAGCGGGCAAGTACCCACCCCTCGGCTTGCGCCAGCTTCTTGATGATGATGCCGTGAATGGTTCGCCACTCGGCTTTGGCTCTTGCCATGGTGTTCTCCTTTCCGCCTGTCGCGGCTGGAAGGGCGGTGCGGGGAGGTGTCCTCACGGGTAACCTCATCCGTGCGGGCACGGATGGCTCTTGAACCTCACCGCCCCTCGTGAGCGCGACAGGTCAGATGGCGGTCGGGTGGTGCAGGTCGAGGTACGCGCGGACCTCGGTTGGGCTCATTCGATGGTCCTTGGTGGCGCTGAAGAAGGTAAGCATCGCCAGTCCAAAGGTCGCGATCCAGAGCAAAGCGATGGCGAAGAATATCCATCCGCTCCCGCCGCAATAGTTCGCGTTGAACCAAGGAAGAAAGCCCAAAACCACTAGGTGCGTTGGCCAAGCCATGACAGCGTTGAGCTTTCTAACCAGCTGACTTCCAGCCGGATTGATAAAGACGAGCTTCCCGTCCTCGCCGCCGGAAACCGTCTTGAACGTTGTGTTGTCCCTCATATTCATGTCTCCTTCTCCGCACAGGCGCGGCGGGAAGGGCGGAAAAGGGAGGGCGCCCACCCTTCTTCCCCGCCCCTCGTTGTCGCGGCTGCTACGGGGTGGCGGCGAGCAGGCGGTGGAACTCGCCCTGCTGCCGGTAATCCATCGCTTGATAGGATCGGGTCGCCTCGGCGATCCGCGCGGCGAACACGTCAGGCTCGACGCCGGCTGCGCAGTAGCTGAGCAGAGACAGCCACAATCCAAGGTGACGTTCTGGCGCGCTCATTGCCCCGCCTCCAACACCTGCCAACCGTTCGGTGTGGGCTGGCCGTCCGCAAGCACCAGGCATGCAACCGATCGGGCGAACCGCGGATTGCGAAGGCGCCGGCTGAACGTGCGCGCCACCATGAAGCTAAGCCGCGCCTCGTTCTCATCGGTGCCGGGGCCGAAGATCCTTTCAACGCTTGCTGCCGTCTCCAGTTTGCCGTCTGGCCGGAGCATCAAGCGCCCGCCGGTGGCAAGGAAGGCGCGGGCGATGGGAAGGGCTTGCGCCCCTCCCTGTGCTTGTGGGGCGCTCATTGGCCGATCTCCCCACTGATCCGCGCCATGTCCTCGGCGACTAATTCAAACGGGTCGCGGGTCGTGCTCGTGTCGTTGTCAAGCTCCTCATGCTTGATGATCTCGATTTTAGTTAAGGCTGCGGCGAGGTCTGGGGCTGGGGTCTCTGCAAGGCGAATCGCGGCCTGCCACATCGGCGTGAGTACCTGCCTGTATCGGGTCTCCTCTGCTTCCCCCATGCGAGACCAAACTCGCTCCCAAGATGCGCGGCCCTCTGGGTCTACCGTCGCGCGGTCGATTGAGCCGTACGCTTGCTGAAGCTCTTGCTTGCTCACGTCAAAGGCTAGGTTCTCTTTCGCGAACGGCCCGAAGCTGGCATCGGCATCCGCAAGGGCGGCGGCAATCTGGTAGGCCGCAAGGTTGCGTTCCCACTCGCGGCGCATGGCTTTGTTGCCCATGGCTTATGCCCTCCCTTGCGAGAGGATGCGGCGGGCGTCTGCCATCACGGCGTTGACGGTCTTCGCGCTCCACCCTGCGCTGCTTTGGTCCTCGTTCGGGCCGCTCAACTCGTTGAGCATTTCCAGCTTCCAAAGAAGGGCCTCGGCGTCTGGTGCGGGCATTTGAAGCAGAGCGGCGTCCGCGTCAGCTATTCGGTCAAAGCTGGCGTCAAGCGCGTCTGATGCTGCGTCATATCCCGCTGCGTCGTTCGCCTCCTTGTCGAGCCGCCGCCATTCAAGAACGGAGTCGTACGCAGCCCGGACGCGGGCTATGGTTTTCTCCCGTTCGTTCGACCACCACCATTTGCCCTCGCCTTTGAGGTAGAAGGCCCATCGCTTCTCAACGTCGATGGTGCGCGCCACATGATCGCGGTCCTCAAAGCTAAACTCTCTCCAGTGGATCATATCCATGCTGGGCCGCTTCGCCTCGTATCGCTCGAAAGCGGCGTCGAAGGCTTTGTCGGCCTGTTCGGAGGCCGCCAGTGCGGCCCGGCGTTCGGCCTGTGCAGCGTTCCAAGCGCTGCGATCTGCGCCCGGCTTGGGCAGAGAGGCGATAGCGACGGGAGCGAGGGCAACGCCCCCGGCGAGCGCAATGCCGGTGAGGGCTGCGCGGCGGGAAAGGTCGGCGCTCACCGGGAGGTCTCCGCCTGGACGCAAGCTCCAGTTTGAAACAGGGAGAGAAGGATAGGGGGGTTGGCCGACGAAGAGCGGCCTTCCATAAGGGCATTAGCCATTGTCGTTCTCCATAGGAACGTGGTGGTTAGAGCCGGGGGGAAGCGGGAACTTCCCTCCGGCTCGAAACCCTGCTAACAGGGTAAATATGGATGGTCAAGAAACTTTGTTAACAAAGAAACGCAGGGGGCCGGCGCCGACTGGGCAGGGCAGGCTGGTTGGCGTTCGCTTACATGATGAACAGCTAGCCGCCCTTGATGCGTGGATATCTGAGCAGCCGAATCCAAACGTAGGTCGCCCAGAAGCGATCAGGCAGTTGCTCAAGAAGGCATTGCCGAACAGCTGAGGTTTGGCGCCGCGGGGCTCTTGCTTCGGTTTCCCTGTTGGATCAATCTTCGGGCGAAATGTTCCGGTAGGAGGAGCCGTCATGACCGCAACAGCAACGGACGATATTCGAAGCCAAGGCGCCTCCGCCAGGATCAAGCGCATGCGATTCGAGCTGGGATGGTGGGTTTTGGGCTTCACCGTCGCCGAACAAGCGATCCGAATGGGCCTGTCGCATGGGGAGCGGCCGGGCTTGAACGTCGCGCTCTTCGCCCTCCTTGCCCTAGGCACCTACTTGGGACTCAAGCCTGCCATCCTCAGGGCGGACCAGGATAGCTTCGTCTGGCGCCGCCGATCGCCTTGGGCATGGGTGTATGCTCCGCCGGCCACAGCTCTCACGGCTTTACTCCTGGTTCGGTTTTTCTAGGCTGGAGGATCGTGTCTTCGCAGGTGTAATTCCTGTGTAATTGGGCGTGGACAGTTCCGGCATGTTCCGGCATATCGGCCGCCGCTCACCGAGCCCGAAACGCTGTTTTTCAGAGACAAACGGAACGTTCCGGCATGATCCAGCTACCCCAGCCGGGGGACTGTAAATCTGCCCGGGTTTCCGTACGCTGGTTCGAATCCAGCCCTGTCCACCACACGCGCTTCGAGCGAGGCATGAGCGGGTATAGCTCAATGGTAGAGCACTAGCCTTCCAAGCTTGTGACGCGGGTTCGATTCCCGCTACCCGCTCCAACTCCTCCTCCTTTTTACTATCCGTCGCCGATCCGCATGGAGCCCGGCGCGGCCCTCCCGCCGATACGCCCTTGCCAAGCGCCGCGGAGCGGATAGCTTGGTAGCGGGTGAAACGCTTTTCGGCGCGCGGGGGCGCGGCGGGAGGTGGGGGAGGCAAGGGTGGGGAATTGGCTGCGGACGGCCGTGCTGGGCCTGTCGATGATCGGGTGGACCGCGTCCGCCGCGGCGCAATCGCCTGCGGCGGTGCAGCGGCCGAGCGAGGCGCTGGTGGAAGACGCCCGCGCCTATGCTCGGCAGAACGGCGTTCCGGTGGTGGAGGCGATCGGCAGGCTCCGCGCCCAAGAGGAAACAGCCGCAATCACGGACGCCATCCGGGACACCTTTCGCGATCGGCTCGCAGGCATCTCCCTTGAGCACAAGCCCGAGTTCCGGATCGTCGTCCTGCTGACCGGCGATGAGCCGGTCGCGCCGCGAACCACCTCCGCCGGCGGCCTGGAGGTGCCGATCCTGTTCCGAACCGGCGCTTCCGCAACCCGCGAGCAGATCGTTGCGGCAATCGAGCGTCACCAAGGCACGATCCGCTCGTCGCTCAAAGGCCCGCCGGGCATGGGCATCGATCCCCGCAGTGGCGAACTGGTGGTGGTGGTTCATGCCGTTGACTTGGCGCGGGAAGGGGAGGCGGCGCTCGATGCACGGCTGGAGGCGCTCACCGGCGTTCCCGTCCGCATCCGTCCCCAAGGGATGGAGCATGCGGATGCAATGGCAGGCGGCGCTCGTGTTGAGGGCCCTGAGCAGGTGGGCGGGGCCCGCGCGGTCTGCACCACGGGCTTCGTGGTCACCGATGGCAGCCGCACCGCCATCGCAACCGCGGCCCATTGCCCGGACAGCTTGCGCTATCGCGACGGCCAGGGCGTGGACGTGCCGCTGCGCTTCCTCGGCCAGTGGGGTTGGAGCTATCGCGACGTCCAGATCCATGAGAGCGCCGCCGCCGACGGGCCGTTGTTCTACGCCGACGCCGCCAAGGCCGCGCCGCGCCGGCTGGCGACCTGGCGCAACCGGCTGAGCACCCGGGCTGGAGACGTCGTCTGCCATCGCGGCGAGACCAGCGGCTACAGCTGCTCCCAGGTCGAGCTTACCGATTATGCGCCGCCGGGAGATCTCTGCGGCGGCCCCTGCGCGCCGACCTGGGTTACGGTGCGCGGCCCCTCCTGCAAGGGCGGCGACAGCGGCGGGCCGGTGTTTCTCGGCGCCACCGCCTTCGGCATCCTGAAGGGCGCAAGCTACGCCGCATCGGGAAAATGCGACTTTTATTATTATATGTCGACGGACTTTCTGCCCGAAGGCTGGACGCTGCTTCACTGACATTTCACCGGCTTTCGCGAGCCTTCCGGCGCATCGGTGGCGCGGGCGGTCCTTGCCCAACCGGAACGTAAAGGCGGCGACCTCGTTGAGGGGGCACAGCGAATTGCCCGTGCTGCCGCAGCCTGCGGCCTTTCAGCGTGGGGCGAAGCTGGCCTTCAGCAGGGAGTGTATGAGTATGAAGAAATCGTTTGTTGCGCTGCTCGGTGCAGCCTCCATGTCGCTTGGCGCCTGCGGCACCATGAACAGCAACGACACCCTGGCCAGTGCCGGAACCGGCGCGGCAGTCGGCGCCGGCCTTGGCGCGGGTGTCGGCGCGGTGGTCGGCGGCCTTAGCCCGATCGAAGGCGCGCTCGCCGGCGCCGCTGTTGGCGGCATCGCCGGTGCCGTCTGGGCCGATCAGGACCGTGACGGCCGCGCCGACGGTTACGTCCGCGAAGGTCGTTATTATGCCGGCGCCCCCGCCGGTTACGACGCCAACGCTTCCTCCTGCCCGTCGACCCTCGGCCGCGCGGCCACCGGCGCGGGCGTCGGCGCTGTTGCCGGCGCTGGCGCGGGCGCGGTGATCGGCGGCGTCAGCCCGCTTGAAGGCGCGCTTGCCGGTGCAGTCGTCGGCGGTCTCGCCGGCGCGATCTGGGCCGACCAGGACCGTGACGGCTGCGTCGACGGCTATGTTCGCGAGGGCCGTTATTATCAGGGCGCTCCGACCAACAACTACCAGTCGACCCCGATGCGCCGCGGCGAGCGCGGCTGATCGGGACCGATGGCTAAAAGTGTATGCGTAAACGGCGCCGGCCGGCCTTTTCGGCCGGCGCCCCTTTTCCTGATCGCCGCCGCATTCGCCGGCGTGGGCGCTGCCGTTCCGGCGTCCGCTGTGGCGCAAGGCTATGGCGACGTGTCCGCGGCGCTTCAGCGCACCGGCATCGACAATCGCGACGTCCGTGCCTTTTACCAGGCGCGCGGCTGGCGCCCTTTGTGGGTGCGCGGCGGCGAGGTCGCGCCCGAGGCGTTCCAGCTTCTTGAGCTGATCGATTCGGCGTCGTTGGACGGTGTCGATCCGGACCGGCTTCGGCCAGGCCGCCTCGACTCCGCCCTTCGCCGCGCCGAAGGTGGAGCGCCGCGCGATCTCGCACGCGCCGAAGTGGCCTTGTCCGAAGCTTTCGCCAATTACGTACAGGCCATCCGCCGTCCGCACGCGCCGGAGCTGCGTTACGAAAGCGAAGCCCTCGCGCCGGTGGTTCCAACCAAGAAAGCGGCGCTCGAAGCCGCCGCCGGTGCGCCGTCCCTTTCCAGCTATTTCCAGGCCATGGGCTGGATGCATCCGCTCTACGCCCAGCTGCGCGCCGCCCTCGCCAACCCCGCGCTCGATCCCGGGCAGGAGGCCTTGCTCCGCGTAAATCTGGAGCGGGTGCGCGCGATCCCGGCCCAGCCTACCGGTCGCTACGTGCTGGTCGACGCCGCCTCCGCGCGGCTGTGGATGTACGAAAACGGAAAGGTGAAGGACACGATGCGGGTGGTGGTCGGCAAGCCCGATCAGCAGACGCCGATGATGGCCGGCTTCATCCGCTACGCCATCACCAATCCGTATTGGAACGTGCCGCCAGATCTGGCGCAGAACCGCGTCGCGCCTGCCGTGCTGAAGGAGGGCGCGGCGCACCTGCGCGCCAACCGCTACGAGATATTGTCCGACTGGACGGAAAATGCGCATGTGCTCGATCCCAAGTCGATCGACTGGCGCGCGGTCGCCGCCGGCCGGCGCGAGCTTCGCATCCGGCAGCTTCCCGGCAAGGCGAATTCGATGGGAACGGCCAAATTCATGTTCCCCAACGATCTCGGCATTTACTTGCACGACACGCCCGACAAGCACCTGATGAAGCTCGGCGACCGGCATTTGAGCTCCGGCTGCGTGCGGCTGGAAGATGCGACGCGGTTCGCGCGCTGGCTGTTCAAGAAGCCGCTCGTCGCGCCGTCGAAAGCGCCTGAGCAAAAGGTGCTGCTGCCGGAGCCGGTGCCCGTCTACATCACTTACTTCACCGCGCTTCCCGAAGCGGGGCGGATCGCCTTCCGATCGGACGTCTACCGCCGCGATCAGGCGCGGCTCGCCTCGCTCGCGACGGGAAGCCGCGGCACCCGCTAAGGCTTAAGCGCGGTTCGCCGCGCGGTCCGGGATCAGCCAGGCCATCAGCTCGCCGAAGGGCAAGAGCTGGTGAAAGGCAATCCCGGCGAGCCCGCCGCCGCACCAGCGCACGACGCCGGCGACTGGGCGGAACTTCTCCATGGTGATCACCACCTGCGCGCCAAGCTCCAGCGGTTCGTCGGTTTCTACCTTTACGCCACCTTGCGAGATGTCGCGGGTGTTGACGCCGCACAAACGCGCGCCGCAGCGCACGGTGGCGAGACGGTCGACCTCGACCCGCGGCAGGCGCGGCTGCAGGCCGTTTTCGAGCGACGCGTTGTTGGACAGCATCTCGGCGACGTCGATCTGGATGTCGAATTGGATGCCGATGTTCGATTCCTCGACCCAGGCGACGCGGCCGGCGATCGGCTCATTGCCCTTGAGCTCGACGGAAACCTGCTCGCCATTCGCATGGTGCGAATAAACGTGCGCCATCAGCCCGCCCGCGGAAATATTTCGGATCAGGCAAAGCTCGCGGCCCGCGGGGCTGATCAGTGCGCCGACGCGCAATATCGTGAGGTGGCGCGGATCGCGGCGCCGCTCTCGCGGCCGCGGAATATGCCCTGAAAAGGAGAAGGTGGTCTCCTGGTGGCTTTCATTCGACAGCATTATTGCCCTCCCCAGGCTATCGAGCAATCGATCAGCGGTCGGACCCCACTTTCCGTGTCGCAATCGCCAATAAGACCGCCGACACTTAAGAACAGGTTACATGCAAATAGGTGCGGTTACGGGGAATAGCGAAAAGCGGCCGTTCACCTCTTCCTTACCGTTCCCGGCTAGGGAAAGGGCATGAACGCGCAAACAGACAGAGTGGAAGAGGCGGAGGCGGACCCCCGCCCGCGCTCGGCGGTAAGTTCGGGCGTTGGCATCGCCGGTCTCGTTGGCCTGTTCGCCTGGGTCACCGTTGCGCGGCTTTCCGAATATTCCGGGCCGAACGCCGCCTTGTGCGCTTTCCTCGCTTGCGGGGTGCCGATGCTGCTTTGGTCGCTGCTGATCGACAAGGTGCACCGGAGCCCTTCCACCGGGATCGACTGGGACAGTCCCCCGCGCCCGCTCAAGGAAACGCTGGACATCAGCATCGCCAAGATCGCGGGCCTGTGGGCAACCTGGGCGGCCATCGCCATGCTGTACTGCGTTGGACGCTGGTATTGGCAGGGGCCTTACGTCTGGTCGATGAAGGTGCTCGGCACCGCCGCCGTGCCGCTGCTGCTCCTTTCCATCCCCTACATCCTCTGGATCGACCGCCGCCTGAAGGAACCGCGCGACGGGGCTTGGCAGATGGGCCGGCTGGTGATCGGCCGAAGCGTCGATCTCGACAAGGAGATGCTGTTCGACTTCCTGCGCAGCTGGACGATCAAGGCATTCTTCCTGGCCTTCATGATCGCCATCGTGCCCGGCAACTGGTTCGGCACGATTACGCCCGCCAAGGAGCAGATCGGCTCCAACCTCGTCAGCCTGACCTTTTGGCTGATCGGCCTGATGTTCATGATCGACACAGTGTTCGCAACCGTCGGCTACGCGCTGACCATGAAGCCGCTCGACGCGCACATCCGCTCGGCCAATCCTTATTGCGCCGCCTGGACGGCCGCCTTGATCTGCTATCCGCCCTTTATCATGATGAACCCCGACGGGCCGCTTCATTATCTGTCCGGCACCGCCGGCTCCGACGGCTGGGTGCATTGGCTGGACGGGCAGCCGGTGCTGATGACGGTCTGGGCGATCCTGCTTATTTTCCTTGCCGGCTTCTACGCATGGGCGACGGTAGCGTTCGGCATCCGCTTCTCCAACCTCACCCACCGCGGCATCCTTACCCACGGCCCCTACCGGCTGACCAAGCACCCCGCCTACGTGTCCAAGAACCTGTTCTGGTGGATCGGCACCATGCCGTTCTTCACCGTCACCGGGGATATCAACGACGCGATCCGCAACACGGCGATCCTGGCGATGGTCAGCGGCGTCTATTACTGGCGCGCGCGGACGGAGGAGCGGCACCTGATGGCCGATCCGGCCTACCAAGCCTATGCCGAGTGGATGGACCGTAACGCCCCCCTGCCGCGCCTGCTGAGGAAGTGGCGCAGCGACGGCGCTCCGGCTGCGGCCGCGGTTCCGGCCGAGTAATCCAACAACCGTTTGTTTCGAGCGAAGTCGAGAAACGAGCGAAGTCGAGAAACGAGCGCGCGGGCTCGGAGCCCAAGTCTCTCGGCTTCGCTCAAGACGAACGGTTAAGCTCGGAGGATTGCGATAGCGGCACCCGCCGGGCAGAAGGAGCGGCCAACTTCCCACGAGGTCGCCCATGCAGCCGCTCGCCCGCCGCCAGTTCCTTGCTTCGACCGCAACGATTGCCGCTTTGCCCTTGCTGCCCGGCTGCGCCACCACCGCCGGGCGAGGGGCCGCACCGGACGATGCCGAGGTTGAGGCGCTGCTTGCGCAAACGGCGGAGGAGATGCTCCGCGAATATCCGGAAAACGCGACCTCGCTTGGCCTCGACAAGGATGCGCGCGCGACGCTGAAGCGGCAGCTTACCGACCGCTCGCTTGCCGGGTACCGACGCCTCGGGGCGGCGGCGATCGAGCGCCACCGCCGTTTGAAGAACATGGAGCGGTCCCGCCTCAGCCCGGGCGTCCGGCTCGACCTCGACGTCATCGAAACGGCCCACGGTCTCGCCGCCGACGGCTTTCGGTTTCCCTATGGCGACGCCGTGGTGCTGAACCAGAACTGGTCGTACCGGAACTCGCCTTACGTGGTCGCGCAGAATACCGGCGCATTCGTCGAGATCCCCGACTTCCTCGACGCCAATCACAAGGTGGAGGACGCCGCGGGCGCCGATGCCTACCTTTCCCGGCTCATGGGCTACGGCGCGGTGCTCGACGGGGAGACGCAGCGGCTGGCGCACAACCGCTCGCTCGGCGTGATCGCGCCCGATTTCCTGCTCGACAAGACATTGCGGCAGATGAAGTCGTCGCGCGCTGTGCCGACGGGGGAGTGGGGGCTCGTCACTTCCCTGACCCGCCGGACCCGGGGCTTCGCCGGGAACTGGACCGCCCGCGCGCTGGACATCGTGAACACCTGGGTTGCGCCGGCGATGGATCGGCAGATCGCCGAACTGGAGCGCCACCGCGCCCGCGCCGACAGCCGCGCCGGGGTTTGGAAGCTGCCGGACGGCGATGCCTATTACGCCTGGGCGCTTCGTGCCGCGACGACCTCCTCGCTGACGCCGGAAGAGGTGCATCAGCGTGGCCTCGAAGAGCTGAAAGCGCTTCAAGGGCGGATGGACCCGATCCTGCGTTCGCTCGGCTTCATCAAAGGGACGGTGGGCGAGCGGATGACCGCGCTCGGCAAGGATTCCAAATATCTGTATCCGAACACCGACGCCGGCCGGAAGCAGATTCTCGAATATCTCAACGGCCGCGTTGCCGACGTCCGGACCCGGCTGCCGCGCGCCTTCGCCACCCTCGTGCCCGGCAATTTGATCATCAAGCGGGTGCCGGTGGAGATCGAAGCGGGCGCTCCGGGCGGCTATGCGGCGGCGGGGACGATCGACGGCTCCGTGCCCGGCAATTACTACATCAACCTGCGCGACACGGCGATGTGGCCGCGCCATTCGCTGCCGACGTTGACTTACCACGAAGGCATTCCCGGCCACATCTGGCAGGGGGAATATACCTACAAATTGCCGCTGGTGCGCTCGCTGGTCGCGTTCAACGCTTATTCGGAAGGCTGGGCGCTTTACGCCGAGCAGCTCGCCGACGAACTCGGCGTCTACGAAGGCGATCCGGTGGGGCAGCTCGGCTACCTCCAGTCGCTGGCGTTCCGCGCCTGCCGGCTGGTGGTGGACAGCGGCCTCCACGCCAAGCGCTGGACCCGCGAGCAGGCGATCACCTGGTTCGCGACCACCAACGGCTCCACCGTCGAGGAAGTGCAGGGCGAAGTCGACCGCTACTGCGCCTGGCCCGGGCAGGCCTGCGGCTACAAGATCGGCCATAGCGAGATCAACCGGCTGCGGGAGAAGGCGAAAACGGCGCTTGGGCCCCGCTTCGATTTCCGCCGCTTCAACGATGGGCTTGTGCTCGGCGGCGCGGTGCCGCTGACCCTGCTCGAACGGGTGGTGGACCGCCACATCGCCGAGATGAAAGCATGAAGCAGCTCTTGCCGATCACCTTCGCGCTGCTGGCGTCCTGCGCCACCCCACAGGCGGGCAATCCTGAACAAGCCCGCCTTGAGCCGCAGGCGGAGCGGGTCACCATCACGCGGGACAATTGGGGCATCGCCCATATCCGCGGCAAGACCGATGCCGATGCGGTTTTCGGGATGATCTATGCCCAGGCCGAAGACGACTTCAACCGGATCGAGACCAACTACCTCACCGCGCTCGGCCGCACCGCCGAGGCGGAAGGGGAGAAAGCGATCTGGGCCGATCTGCGCGCCCGGCTCTACATGGATCCGGACGATCTGCGGCAGCGCTACGCGTCGAGCCCGCTTTGGCTCAGACAGCTGATGGATGCCTGGGCAGACGGCCTGAACTATTATCTCGCCACCCACCCGGACGTGAAGCCGCGCGTGATCACCCGCTTCGAGCCCTGGATGGCGCTCTCCTTCAGCGAAGGGTCGATCGGCGGGGACATCGAGCGGATCGATCTTGCGGCGCTGGAGGCCTTCTACTCGAAACGCGGCAAGGCGCTCGCCGACCGCGCCGAGCCGGACCGGGAGCCGCGCGGCTCAAACGGCTTCGCCATCGCGCCGGCCAACACGGCGGACGGCAAGGCGCTGCTGCTGATCAACCCGCACACCAGCTTCTTTTTCCGCGCCGAGCAGCAGGTGACCAGCGACCAGGGCCTGAACGCCTACGGTGCCGCCACCTGGGGCCAGTTCTTCATCTACCAGGGCTTCAACGAGAAAGCCGGCTGGATGCACACCTCGTCCGGCGTCGATGTGGTCGACGAGTTCCTGGAGATGGTGGAGCAGGGGCCGAACGGCCTCACCTACCGCTACGGCGACGAGCGGCGGCCGGTGACGACGCAGACGATCAGCATCGCCTATCGCGCCGCCGACGGCACGATGGCGAGCCGCACCTTTGAAACCTACCGAACCCACCACGGCCCGGTGGTGCGGGAGGAGAACGGCCTGTGGGTGTCGTTCGCGATGATGCACAAGCCGGTGGAAGCGCTTCAGCAAAGCTATCTGCGCACCAAGGCCCAGGATTACCCCAGCTTCCTCAAGGTGGCGGAGCTGAAGGCGAATTCGTCCAACAATACGATCTTGGCCGACGCCGCGGGCAACATCGCCTACCTCCACCCGCAGTTCATCCCGGTGCGCGACGACCGGTTCGACTACACCCGCCCGGTGGAGGGCTGGAAACCGCAAACCGACTGGCGCGGGCTGCACGCACTCGGCGAAGCGCCGAACCTGCTCAACCCGCCAACCGGCTGGATCCAGAACACCAACAACTGGCCTTATTCCGCCGCCGGCTCGTACAGCCACAAGCCCAAAGCCTTTCCGCGCTACATGGACACGTTCGGCGAAAATCCGCGCGGCGTGCATGCGCAGCGGGTGCTGACCGGGCGCAAGGACTTCACGCTCGAGCGGCTGCGCGACGCGGCCTATGACAGCTACCAGCCGGCCTTCGCCCAGCTCCTCCCGCACCTCTTCGCCGCGTGGGACGATGCGCCCGCTTCGAGCCCGCTGAAGCAGCGGCTGACGGCGCCGATCGCGGCGCTGCGCGGCTGGGACTATCGCTGGGGCGCGCAGTCGGTGCCGAACAGCTTGGCCGTGTTCTGGGCGGAAGCGATGCTTCCCATGCTGTCGCCCGAGCAGCGCAGCCAGCGCACCCGCCTTGCGGACCACATGGAGCAGACGCTCACCCGGGAGGAGAAGCTTGCCGCGTTTGGCAAGGCCGTCGACCGGCTGGAGCGCGACTTCGGCCGCTGGAACGTGCCCTGGGGCGAGATCAACCGCTTCCAGCGCCTCACCGGCGACATCGTGCAGCCGTTCAACGATGCACACGCGAGCATCCCCGTGCCCTTCTCCTCGGCGCTTTGGGGTTCGCTGGCGAGCTTCGGCGCCAGGCAATATCCGGGCACGAAGAAATGGTACGGCACCAGCGGCAACAGCTTCGTCGCCGTGGTCGAGTTCGGCCCCAAGGTGCGGGCAATGGCGGTCAGCGCCGGCGGCGAAAGCGGCGACCCCGCATCGCCGCACTTCAACGACCAGGCGCAGCGTTACGCCGATGGCAATCTGCGCGAGGTTTATTTTTACCCTGAGCAGCTCAGGGGCAAGACAGAGCGGGTGTACAAGCCGGGCAAGTGATCACCCCCACAACCGTCATGAGACCCCCAACCGTCATGCCAGCGAAGGCTGGCATCCATGCTGACTCGTTGACGGCGTGGCAGATGGAGACTCAGCATGGGCCCCAGCCTTCGCTGGGGCGACGTGGTAGGGGATGACTGCTCCTCCGCATTCCCAATGCGGAAGGCTGCCTAGCACACCAGCCGTGCCTGGCTCGGAGGGACGCCGAAATTCTGGCGAAAGGCGCGGGTGAAGGCGCTTAGCGAGCCGTAGCCGAGCTGCTCCGCCACCGTAGTCGCGCTCACCGCGTCGCTTTTCAGAAGCAATGCCGCCTGCTCCAGCCGGAGGCGGCGATGGTAAGCGAGTGGCGGCAGGCCGAACACTTCGGCGAAGCTTCGGGTGAGGTGGAAGCGAGACAGCGCCGCCTCGCCGGCAACTTCATCAAGGTTGATCGGCCGCTCGGCATTGTCATGAATGAAGCAGCGCGCCCGCTCCAGCCGCTGCAGCGTTTCCACCCGCGTCGACTGCTTCACCGAGCCCAGGCGCTCCAGCCGGTTGGTGAAGGTGGCAAGATAATCCTCGGCGCCGACGGTGGCTTCCTGAACGATGCGGCGTGCGAGCCCCGGCCCTGCCGCCGGCCGTTCAACAAGCAGCCGCGCATAATTGCCGAGCAGCAGGGCAAGCGGATCGATCCGGCTTCCGGCGATGGCGCGGCCGCGCCCGAGCGGCGCGTGGGCGCCATCTCGGCCGCCATCCTCGACGCCGAGATAGACGCAGAGGCCGACCGCATCGGACGACGCGGCCATCCGCGCCTCGAACTCGACACCGGCTTCCACCAGCATGAACTCGCCGGCGCGCAGGCGGCGGGTGCGGCCGTCGATCTCGTACGTTTCCTCCCCCTGCAGGACGTATTTCACCGATGGCGCCAGCGCCCGCATCTTGCTTCGCCCGCTGCTCAACCTGGACAGCACCACCGTTCCGCTCTTCAGCGGCAGGCGCGTGCCTTCGCCGTGGCTCGACATGAAATAGAAGGGCGTCGTCTGCGGCATGGAGACGGATCGGTACGGCGCGTTGGGCATTGAGCTCATATCGAGCAAGGGAAGCAAATAGGATGCCAGCCCAAGAACGGCGGAAAAGCTGGAAAAACAGCGGCTTTGTGCGCCCGGCCGTGCGCCAGCGCGCACCGTTTGTGCGGAAACGGACGCGGTGAGGATCGCGACCTTCAACGTCAACGGCGTCAACGGCCGGCTGGAGCGGCTGATCGAATGGCTTGGAGAGACGATGCCGGACGTCGCGTGCCTGCAGGAACTGAAGGCGCCGGACGAGAAGTTTCCCGCCGCCGCGCTGGAGAAAGCGGGCTACGGCGCGATCTGGCACGGCCAGCCGCGCTGGAACGGCGTCGCGATCCTCGCCCGCGGCTGCGAGCCGGTGGAAACGGCGCGTTGCCTGCCGGGCGATCCTTCGGACGAGCAGGCGCGGTACATCGAGGCGGCGGTGAACGGGGTGCTGATCGGCTGTCTTTACGCGCCCAACGGCAATCCCCGTCCCGGTCCGAAGTTCGACTACAAGCTTGCCTGGATGGAGCGGCTCCACGCCCATGCCGCGAAGCTGGTGGCGCTCGACAATCCGGTGGTGCTGACCGGCGACTATAACGTCATCCCGGCGGATGGCGACGCCTACAAGCCGGAGCGCTGGGTGGACGACGCCTTGTTCCAGCCCGAGCCGCGCGCGGCCTTTTACCGCTTGCTCGACCAAGGATGGACGGACGCCGTGCGCCACCTCCACCCGGACGAGACGATCTTCACCTTCTTCGATTATTGGCGCAACGCTTTCGCGCGCAATGCCGGCATCCGCATCGACCACCATCTGCTCAACCCGGCCGCCGCGCCTTTGCTGAAGGCCGCCGGCACCGACCGCGAAACGCGCGCCAAGGACGGCGCAAGCGACCACGTGCCGACATGGGTCGAGCTGGCGATTTAGACCCGCAAACGTCGGAAAGGTTTACAAGCCCGTAACCGCCTTTCGGCCCGACTCGCGGTTTTCCGCGCTTGGCCCGGCTCTTGCTATCCTTACCGGCATGTTCACGAAGCTTAAGCGCCTCTTCACCATCAAGACCCGTATCGAAGCCTGCATGGTCATCTACGCGCTCGCCGTCGGCGCGGTGACCCGGGGCTACGCCTATCTCGACCAATATCCCGGCACGTTCGGCTACCTGCTGTTCGCCGCCTGCACCGGCACGATCTTCCTCGCCGGGGGCAAGCTGTTCGACGCGGTTCGGCCGCCCCGGGTGCGGCGCGCGAGCATGGCGCGGATGCTTGCCCGGGCGCGGGCGAGCTAGCGGACTTCCAGCCGCTCGCCGCTGGTGAAGTCGCGCTGGAGGAGGGCGGTGATCGCCTCGGCCACGGCGCTCGGCGGCTTCAGCGTCGCGGGGTCCTCCCCCGGAAAGGCGCGGGCGCGCATTGTGGTGGCGGTGGCGCCCGGATCGACGATCGCGACCTTCACCGGCGCGAGGTTCCCCACCTCCTCCGCATAGCTCAGCACCAGGGTCTCCAGCGCCGCCTTGGAGGCGCCATAGGCACCCCAATAGGCGCGGGGCCGGGCGCCGACGCTGCTCGTCACCGCGAGCAGCCGCCCCGCCGAGCTTTGCCTCAGCAGAGGATCGAAGCCGGCGATCAGCGCCTGGTTGGCGAGCACGTTGAGGGTGAGGACGCGGTTGAACTCCTTGCCGTCGATCGCCGCCACCGGCGTAAGACTGCCAAGCGTAGCGGCGTTCAGCACCATTAGGTCGAGCGCGTTCCAGCGGCTTGCGATTGCTGTCGCGAGACGTGCAATGCTGTCGCCTTCGGTGAGGTCGAGGGGCGCGATGGTCGCGCTTCCGCCGAGCGCGTGGATGCGCTCCTCGACCTCTTCGAGATCTTCGGCGGAGCGGGCGGTGAGGATGACGTGCGCGCCGGCCGCGCCAAGCGCTTGGGCGATGGCCGCGCCGATGCCGCGGCTCGCCCCGGTGACAAGGGCGACGCGCCCTTCAAGAAATTTTTCAGCCAAAACTCAAAACTCCGTTCGTCCCGAGCGTAGTCGAGGGGCGGGGGCACGGACTCGACAGGAGCGCCCCTCGACTTCGCTCGGGACGAACGAGTCCGTGGCGTTGCCCACTAAAAGCCGGAAGCGCCTTTGGCTAGGCGTAGCGCTCTTCGATCAGGGCAAGCTGGTCGACCGGCTCGCTATCTTCCTGATCGGTGAGGTGGGTGGGGTAGGCGCCGGTGAAGCAGGCGTCGCAATATTGCGGCTGCGCTTCCTCGCGGACGTCCTCGCCGCATGCCCGGTACAGACCGTCGATGGAGATGAAGGCGAGGCTGTCGGCCTTGATATAGGCGTTCATCTCCGCGACGTTCATTTGCGCGGCGAGCAGCTTCTTCCGCTCGGGCGTGTCGACGCCGTAGAAGCAGCTGTGCCGCGTCGGCGGGGAGGCGATGCGCATGTGCACTTCGCGCGCGCCGGCTTCGCGAAGCATTTGCACGATCTTGAGGCTGGTGGTGCCGCGCACGATGCTATCGTCGATCAGCACCAGCTTCTTGCCCTTGATCAGCGCCGAATTGGCATTGTGCTTGAGCTTGACGCCGAGGTGGCGGACGGCGTCGCCCGGCTGAATGAAGGTGCGGCCGACATAGTGGCTGCGGATGATGCCGAGCTCGAACGGGATGCCGCTTTCCTGGGCATAGCCGATCGCCGCGGGTACGCCGGAATCCGGCACCGGCACGACATAATCGGCATCGACATGGTTCTCGCGCGCAAGCTCCGCGCCGATCCGCTTGCGCACAGAATAAACCGATGAGCCGTCGACGATGCTGTCCGGCCGTGAGAAATAGACATGTTCGAAGATGCAGGGGCGGGGGCGGACGGCGCCGAACGGGCGGTGCGAGCGTAGGCCCTTGTCGGAGACGATGATCATCTCCCCCGGCTCCACCGAACGCAGATAGGTCGCGCCGACGACGTCCAGCGCCACCGTTTCCGACGCGAAGATGTAGGCGTCGCCCAAGCGGCCCATGACGAGCGGGCGGATGCCGAGCGGGTCGCGGCAGGCGATCATGCCTTCGCTGGTCAGGCAGACCAGCGAGTAAGCGCCCTCCACCTGCTTCAGCGCGTCGATGAAGCGATCCAAGAGCGTGCGGTAGCTGGAGGTGGCGACGAGGTGGATGATCACTTCGGTGTCGGAGGTCGACTGAAAGATCGAGCCGCGGCGGTTGAGATCGCGGCGAAGCTTCAGCGCGTTCGAAATGTTGCCGTTATGCGCAACCGCGAAGCCGCCGCTCGCCAGCTCGGCGAAAAGCGGCTGGACGTTGCGAAGCGCCGTCTCGCCCGCAGTGGAGTAACGCACGTGCCCGATCGCCGCCGGCCCGGCGAGGCGGCGGATCACGTCGTCCTTGTCGAAATTGCCGGCGACATGGCCCATCGCCCGGTGCGAGTGAAAGGAGCGGCCGTCCCAGCTGGTGATCCCGGCCGCTTCCTGGCCGCGGTGCTGAAGGGCGTGGAGGCCGAGCGCGGTAACGGCCGAGCCGCTTTCCGAGCCCCAGATGCCGAACACGCCGCATTCCTCGCGCAGCTTGTCGTCGTCGAACGGATGAGTGGTCAGCATGTTCAAGATTCGTCCCGCCGATGAAACCGTCCCCGAGCGGCCGCTATAAGCGGGCGCGCAAGATTTGTCGCCCTACGGCGCGTGCATTGATGTGGATAAAGGAACGGCTTGGCTTCTGGACGTTCTTGTCTGAACGGGCGCTGGCTGCCACGAGAGGATCCATGATGAGACATATCCCGCTGCTCCTCGCCGCCGCCGCCGCTTGGATGCTTTCCGCCTGCGATGGCGATGACGGCAACGAAGCGGGCGGAAACCTGTCCGGCGCCGCCGCCACCCGCACCGCCTCCGCTGCGCCGACCGGGCCGATTGCCGCGGGCGAGAGCCTGACCGGCCTGTACGAGAAAAAGGAAGGCGGCCTCTCCAGCCAATTGTGCATCGTGGAGAAGGGGCAGGGGAGCGGGCGCTTCGGCCTCAACATCTGGGGCGGCAACATGCACGCTTGCTCGGGCAGCGGCACGGTAACTCGGAACGGTAACCAGCTCACTTTGGCGATGGAAGGCGACCGCAGCTGCACCCTCACCGCCGCGATTGAGGGCAACGCAATCCGCCTGCCGAGCGAAATCCCGGAAGCGTGCAATTATTATTGCGGCAAGCAGGCGAATATGGCGGGGGTCAGCCTGGCGCGTACCGGCACCAGCCAGGCCGATGCGCTGAAGGCGCGCGACGTGGTGGACGAGCCTTTGTGCGACACGCCGCGCGCGGAGTAGCGAGCCTGCCGTTGACGTAAAGGTAAGGTAGGCGTACAGCGCCTTCATGCCGCAAGCTGCCCACTCCGCCGATTTCGATGCGCCGGCCGCTGGCGCCGCGACCTTCACGATCAGCGACCTGTGCGAGGAGTTCGCCGTCACGCCGCGGGCGCTTCGCTTCTACGAAGACGAGGGTCTGATCGCGCCGGAACGCCGCGGCCTCTCCCGCATCTATTCCGGCCGCGACCGCGCCCGACTTGCCTGGATCCTGCGTGGCAAGCGGGTGGGCTTCAGCCTCGCCGATATTCGCGAAATGATCGATCTGTACGACGTCGGCGACGGCCGCGCCGAACAGCGGCGGGTGACGCTCGAAAAGTGCCGCACCCGCATCTCGCTACTCCAAAAGCAGCAGCAGGACATTGCCGCCGCAATCGCCGAACTCGAGCGGTTCGTCGACAAGGTCGAAACCGCCGCCGAATAACCCGCCCCAACCTGATCAAGCGACGAGGAAACACCATGCCGAGCTACACCGCCCCGGTCCGCGAAACGCAGTATGTGCTCCAGGACGTGCTCGGGCTCGACCGTTATTCGAGCCTGCCCGGCTTTGAAAGCGCGACGCCCGATGTGATCGAGGCG
>DASVUO010000215.1:0-9278 GCA_036386995.1 Allosphingosinicella sp.
GACGACCGATGGCTCGTTGAGGACGATGCCGCGGCCGCGGACATAGACCACCGTATTGGCGGTCCCGAGGTCGATGGCCATGTCCTGCGAGGGGAACTTCAGAAACGACGGCAAACGGAACATATCGGCGTAACTCGCTCCTCGAGGGCTCGCGGCTAAGTTACCGGCTCCGCCCTTAATTTCTTCCTATAGGGTACCCGCTGCGCCAGTCCACTGATCAGTTAGCAAAGCCTCGCGGGATGCCGCGCGTTGGTCTAGAGCATCTGCCATGTCAATAAGGCGCCTTCCCGAGCATCTGGTCAACCGCATCGCCGCGGGCGAAGTGGTGGAAAGGCCGGCCAGCGCGGGAAGCGGCGCTTGCCGTGCACCTTCTGGATGAAATGCTTGATCATCTGCTCGGCCACATCGATGTCGGCGATGACTCCGTCGCGAAGCGGGCGGATCGCCTCGATCTGGTCCGGGGTCTTGCCCATCATCATCTTGGCGTCGTCGCCGACGGCCTTCACGCGCTTGACCCCGTTGATCGTCTCGATGGCGACCACCGACGGCTCGTTCAGCACCACGCCGCGGCCGCGCACGTAAACCACCGTGTTCGCCGTGCCGAGGTCGATGGCCATGTCGTGGGAGGGGAATTTAAAGAAACGCATGAGTGACATGGTGGGTGGGTCTCACTTCCTGACACAGCGGGAATCGGCATGGAAAATACCAGCCCCGCCCGAATGTTGCTTCTATAGGACGCGCCCGCTGTACGCGCCACCGATAAGGTTAATCGCGCCTCGCGGGAGGCGGCCGCTTCGTCTAGAGGAAAAGGCATGTCAATACGCCGCCTGCCAGAGCATCTCGTCAACCGCATCGCCGCCGGCGAAGTGGTGGAACGCCCCGCTTCCGCGCTGAAAGAATTGGTGGAGAATGCGATCGACGCCGGCGCGACGCGGATCAGCGTGTCGCTAGGTGGCGGCGGGATCGGCCGGATCGAAGTGGCGGACGACGGCTGCGGGATGAGCCCGGCCGACATGGCGCTTGCGCTGGAGCGGCACGCCACGTCGAAGCTCCCCGGCGAAGAGATCGACGCGGTCACCACGCTTGGCTTTCGCGGCGAGGCTTTGCCGTCGATCGCGAGCGTCGCGCGGCTGAGGATCGAAAGCCGGGTCAGGGGCGCCGACGGCTGGTCGCGAAGCGTCGACAATGGGCAGGTGACGGGTGAGGGGCCGGCGGCGCTTCCGCCGGGGACGCGGATCCTGGTGGAGGACCTGTTCGGCCGGGTGCCGGCGCGGCGCAAGTTCCTGCGCTCCGAGCGCTCGGAATATGCCGCCTGCGTCGATGTGGTGAAGCGTCTCGCCATGGCGCGGCCGGACGTCGGCTTCACGTTGGAGCATGACGGGCGGCGGAACCTCCACGTCCAGGCCGGTGAGGACCGGCCGGCGCGGGTTGCGGCGCTCACCGACCGGGCGCTGGCCGAGAACAGCTTCGGCGTCGACTTCGCCCGCGGCAATGCACGGCTCGGCGGCGTGGCGTCGCTTCCCACCTTCAACCGCGGCGTCGCCGACCACCAATTCCTGTTCGTCAACGGCCGCCCGGTAAAGGACCGGCTTCTGATCGGCGCGCTTCGGGCGGCCTATCAGGACCTCCTCGCCCGCGACCGTCACCCGATAGTCGCCTTGTTCCTCGACCTTCCGGGCGAGGAAGTGGACGTCAACGTCCACCCGGCCAAGACGGAAGTGCGCTTCCGCGAGCCGGCCCTGATCCGCGGCCTGATCATCGGGGGGCTCCGACATGCGCTAGACAGCGCCGGCTTCCGAAGCGCCCAACCCGCGGCGGTGAATGTGCCGTGGCAGAGTGAAACCAGTCATTCCCGCGAAAGCGGGAATCCCGCTTCCTCTTACCTTTGGACGCCCCAAAGAAGCGGGACCCCCGCTTTCGCGGGGGTGACGGGAAGTGTGCGCGAGGAGCATAGTGACTTCCTTCCCCAAGCCCGCGCCGAAGCCGCCACTCAGGCTCCGCCCGAAGCCGACCGCTACCCGCTCGGCGTCGCGCGCGGCCAGGTCGCCGCCACCTACATCGTCGCCGAAGCGGAAGACGGCCTCGTCCTCGTCGACCAGCACGCCGCCCACGAGCGGCTGGTGCTCGAGCGCATGCGCCGCGCCATGGCCAATGGCGGCGTCTCGCGCCAGGCGCTTCTGCTCCCCGAAGTGGTGGAGCTCGATGAAAGCGCCTGCGACCGCCTCGACGGCCGCATCGCCGAGCTCGCCGAAATGGGCCTCGAACTGGAACGCTTCGGCCCCCGCGCCATGCTGGTGCGTGCCACCCCGGCGATGCTCGGCGCCGGCGACGTACGCGGCCTCGTCACCGATCTCGCGGACGAACTCGCCGCCTTCGACGAAGCGTTGAGCCTGAAGGAGAAACTCGACCTCGTGGCCGCCACCATGGCCTGCCACGGCTCGGTGCGGGCAGGGCGGCTGCTCTCCGTGGCGGAAATGAACGCGCTCCTGCGCGAAATGGAAGTCACCCCCCACTCCGGCCAATGCAACCACGGCCGCCCGACATGGGTGAAGCTTGCGCACGGCGATATCGAAAAATTGTTTGGGCGGAAGTGAGGGTAGAGGATCGGCTGGTTATTGCCCTTGTCCCGGGCTGCGCCTCACTGCGATCGCCCAGAATATGCAGGCGCAAATGGACGCAAGAACCGCGAAAAGCACCGTCACCTTCACGCCAACGCTGCTCCACATGGTCAGGGCGAATGGGTTGTCCTCTTGCGGGGCTATGAACAATTTCTCCGCAATCGCTGCGCCGGCACAAGCGACGAGCGCACCAACGAACGTCAGCCCCAGATAAGCAATCAACCCCCTTTTTCCTTTTCTGCGCAGCGTCAGGTGGACCGGCATCCCGACCAGCAGGGTCGCGCCATAGCTCCAGACCAGAATGGTTGCCGCCAAGTGAGCAGTGACGAGCAGTTCCGACGGGTCGTCGAAGAAAAGCACTGCGAACATCACCAAGAAAGGCGCGAGGAACGGGAGCGGCGCAACGATGAACCCGATCACTTCGCGCTTGTGGAGCATGCGGTGCTTTTCCCGGAACATATCAAAGCGTGATCATGGGGACCCGCTTGTCGTCGGATAGCTCCCGCTCTTCCGGCTTGGAATAAGATCACGACGCGACGGTGAACGCAACGTCACGCTCAGCACCGCCTCAGGCGCTCAATCTCTTCCCGAACGGCTTCGATCGGATGCGCCGCGGCCTTAAGACGGTTGCTTCTGAGGCGGGGGTAGCCGGCTTTTGCGTCTTCAAGCAGGTCCTGGACGAAGGCGCCGCTTCTAACTTCGCGTAGGATTCGGCGCATTTCGGTTCGGGTGTCGGCGTTGACGATTCGGGTGCCGCCTTTCAGCGCGCCGAATTCGGCGGTGTTGCTGATCTTCTCGCGCATGCCGGCGATGCCGCGTTCGTAGAGGAGGTCTGCGAGCAGCTTCACTTCTGTGAGGCACTCGAAATAAGCGACTTCGGGGGAGAAGCCGGCGTCGACCAGGGTTTCGTAGCCGGCGTAGATCAGCTCGGGGATCGCGCCCCACAAAACCGCCTGCTCGTTGAACAGGTCCGCTTCGCATTCCTCGGCAAAGCTGGTGCGGAGCATGCCGGCGCGGCCGCTGCCCAAGGCGGCGCCGTAGGAAAGGGCGAGTGCTTCGGCTTGGCCGGTGGCATCCTGCGCGGCGGCGAACAAGGCGATCAGGCCGCGCCCGGCTTGGTACTCGCTGCGCAGGGCGGTGCCGGGGCCTTTGGGCGCGACGAGCAGGATGTCGAGATCGGGACGGGGCACGATCAGTTTGAAGTGGATGTTGAGGCCGTGCGCGAACACCATCGCGCCGCCCTCACGCAGGTGCGGGGCGACGGCCTCCTCGTAGATGCGGGCCTGGTCCTCGTCGGCGGCGAGCATCACCACCGCGTCGGCGTTCGTACAGGCCTCGGCTGACGTCATGACGTCAAAGCCGTCGTCGGCGGCACGGGCGCTGGAGGCGGAAGTTTCGGGGAGGCCGATGGTCACGGCGACGCCGCTGTCGCGCAGGTTGAGCGCCTGGGCGCGCCCCTGGTTGCCGAAGCCGATCACGGCGACGCGGCGGCCGCGGATCAGCGCCAGGTCGGCATCGGCGTCGGTGAAGACTTGCATGGCGCCGGGCTAGGCGATTGCGGGGCGGAGGAGAAGCCCCAGCGCTTCGTCGAACGCCGCGCCTTCCGGAGCGGCGGTGAAGCGCAGCCAATGGGCCGGCGGCTGCCGCGAGAACCAGGTATATTGCCGTTTGGCATATTGGCGGGTGGCGGTGCGGCCCGCCTCCAACGCCTGCTCGCGGGTGAGGTCGCCGGCCAGAAAGGCGGCAACTTCGCGAGCACCGATCGCTCGCATGACCGGGAGCGCAGGGTCCAACCCTCGCTCCAGGAGTAAGCGAACCTCCGCAAGGCCCTCATCGGACAGCATTTCTTCGAACCGGCGGTCGCAACGCGCGTAGAGCCAATCGCGGGGCGGCAGCAGGATCAAAGGCGCCAGCAACACTGAGCCGGCAATACCGCCGCTCCGCTCCTTTTGCCATTCGGCGAGCGGGCGCCCGGTTGAACGGACCACCTCGAGCGCCCGCGCGACCCGCGTTGTGTCGCTCGGCAGAAGCCGCGCTGCGGCCTCTGGATCTTCGCGTCGGAGCGCCTCATGCGCCTCCGACACCGGCAACGCTCGCACCGCCGCCCGGACCTCCGGGTCGATCTCCGGCACCGGCGCGATGCCGTCGAGCAGGGTGCGGATGTAGAGGCCGGTTCCGCCGGTCAGGATCGGCAGGCGCCCGGCTGCGTGCGCGGCCGCGATCTCGCGCTTCGCGTCCGCCGCCCAGTCGACCGCCGAGCAGGCAAGGGCGCCGTCGCGGTAGCCGTAGAGGCGGTGCTCCGCGCGCGCTTCCTCCTCAGGCGACGGACGCGCGGAGACGATGCGCAGGTCGCGGTAGACCTGCGCGCTGTCCGCGTTGATCACCACGCCGCCGGTGCGCTCGGCCAAGGCGAGCGCGAGCGCCGACTTGCCGCTGGCCGTGGGGCCTGCAATGAGCGCGACCATGTTCATCGTCACTCTGGTAGCAGCCGATCGCCTGACGAAGGACGATATTTATTCGGCCGGTGTGATTCTCGACCAGAGCTTCGTCTACGCGCAACACTTCAGCTGGATCGACGAAGGCTCGGCTGCCGACCTTGAGTGCGACGGCTTCGCGCACGACCTTCCCGCCATTCGCGCCGCAATCGACGGCAAGCTCCCCGGCATCGACGTAATCGTTCAGCCCCAAGAGGGCCGCCGCAAGAGGCTCCTCGTCGCCGACATGGATTCAACAATGATCACCGTCGAATGTATCGACGAGCTTGCCGATTATGCCGGCGTGAAGGCGGAGGTCGCCGAGATCACCGAGCGCGCCATGCGCGGCGAGCTGGCCTTCGAAGAGGCGCTTCGGGCGCGGGTGGCGTTGCTCACCGGTCTACCTGCCGAGACGATCGACCGCTGCCGGGAGGAGCGGGTGCGCTTGACCCCCGGCGCCGGGCAGCTGGTGCGGACGATGCGCCGCGACGGCGCTCTGACGGTCCTGGTCTCCGGCGGCTTCACCCGCTTCGCCGATCCAGTGGGGGAGGAGATCGGCTTCGAGCGAGTCGTCGCCAATCGACTGGTAGTTGAGAACGGCTGCCTCACCGGCGAGGTGGAGCTGCCGATCGTCGGCGCCGAGGCCAAGCGTCTGGCGCTGGTCGCCGGGCGTGAAGAGCGGGGCCTTGCGGCGGAGGACACGCTGGCGGTCGGCGACGGCGCCAACGACATTCCGATGCTCCGCGAGGCCGGGCTGGGAGTCGCCTTCCACGCCAAGCCCGCCGCCGCCGAGGCCGCGGGCGCGCGGATCGTTCACAACGATCTCACCGCCTTGCTCTACGCTCAAGGCTATCGAAAGGCCGAGTGGGCGGACTAGCCGCCCACTTGCCCGTCAGGCCGCTTCGAAGGGCAGGCCCAGCGCTTCGGCCACCGCTTCGTGGCGGATCTTGCCGCCTGACACGTTGAGGCCGTTGGCGAGGTGCGGATCGGCCGCCATGGCGCCTTCCGCGCCCAAATTGGCAAGCTTCAGCACGAACGGCAAAGTCGCGTTGTTGAGCGCGAAGGCGGACGTGCGGGCAACCGCGCCCGGCATGTTCGCCACGCAATAATGAATGACGCCGTCGATCTCGTAGACCGGGTTTTCGTGCGTGGTGGCCTTGGACGTCTCGAAGCAGCCGCCCTGGTCGATCGAGATATCCACCAGCACCGAGCCGCGCTTCATGGTCTTGAGCATGTCGCGGGTGATGAGCTTCGGCGCCGCCGCACCCGGCACCAGCACGGCCCCGATCACCAATTCCGCCTCGGTCACCGCCTTGGCGATTGCTGCCTTGGACGCATAAGCCGTCTTGATCTGGCTCCCGAAGAACATGTCGAGCTCGGCCAGCCGCGCATTGGAGATGTCGTAGATGGTGACGTCGGCGCGCATCCCGACCGCCATCTGCGCCGCGTTGACGCCCGACACGCCGCCGCCGAGGATCGCGACCTTGGCCGGCGCAACGCCCGGAACGCCGCCGAGCAGCACGCCGCGGCCGCCTTGTTCTTTCTCAAGATAATGCGCGCCGACCTGAATCGACATGCGCCCGGCCACTTCGCTCATCGGCTTCAGCAGCGGAAGCGAGCGGTCGTTCGCCGTCACCGTTTCGTAGGCAATACAGGTCGCACCCGACTTCATCAGCCCCTGCGCCTGATCTGGATCGGGCGCGAGGTGGAGGTAGGTGAAGAGCAGGTGGCGCGACTCGAGAAGCGCGATCTCCTGCGGCTGCGGCTCCTTGACCTTCACGATCATATCGGCGGCGGCAAAAGTCGCGGCGGCGTCCGGCGCGATGGTGGCACCGGCGTCGATATAGGCCTGGTCGTCGAAGTCGATGCCCATTCCAGCGCGGGTCTCGACGATGACCTCGTGGCCGGCGCTGACCAGTTCGGCCACCGATCCGGGGGTGAGGCCGACGCGATATTCGTGATTCTTGATTTCCTTGGGGACGCCGACGCGCATGATTTTCCGACTCCTGTTCTTCTCACTTTGGCGCGCCTATAGCCTCGCCTCCGCGCTTTGTCGCCGTTGCGGAACACTTATGGCGGTGCTAATGCGCCCGCCGCCCTGGCGCCCCCACGGCGTGACGAGAGGATTGTCGGACGTACGTCCCCTTCGCAGCCGATGACCACTGAAGCCGCTTCCCCCGAGCAGCCCGCGGACCGTCCCGCCGGGCACCATCCGCAATCCGGGCTTGCCAAGCTCGCGATTGGCGCGATCGGCATCGTCTTCGGCGACATCGGCACAAGCCCGATCTACGCCTTTCGCGAAACCTTCGCCGGCCACCACGCCCTCGCCCATGGCCCGGCCGAAATCGTCGGCGTCCTCAGCCTGATCTTCTGGTCGATGATGATCGTGGTGTCGCTGAAATATGTCGCCGTCATCATGCGCGCCGACAATAAGGGGGAGGGCGGCAGCCTCGCCTTGCTCGCGCTGATCAACCGCAAGTCCGAAGGCAGTACGCGCAAGTGGACGGCGGGGATCATCCTCCTCGGCGTCTTCGCCTGCGCCTTGTTCTACGGCGACGCGATGATCACGCCGGCCATGTCGGTTCTGTCGGCGGTTGAGGGCCTGACCACCGTCGAATCGAGCTTCGCGCCGTTCGTGGTGCCCATCGCGGTTGGTATCCTGGTCTGCCTGTTCGCGATCCAGTCGGTCGGAACGGCGAAGGTGGGGGCGTTGTTCGGGCCGATCATGATCGTCTACTTCACGACGATCTCGGCGCTCGGCATCGTTCATATCCTCGGCGCGCCGTCCATCATCCTCGAAACATTGAACCCGCTCAACGCGGTGAACTTCTTCCTGACCGACGGCCTCGCCGCCTTTCTGGCGCTCGGCTCGGTGGTGCTGGCGGTAACCGGCGCCGAGGCCTTGTACGCCGACATGGGCCATTTCGGCCGCAAGCCGATCGGCGTCTCCTGGCTGTTCTTCGCCATGCCGGCGTTGATGCTGAACTATATGGGGCAGGGCGCGATGATCCTATCGCTCGATCCCGCCGCGGCCGCGGAAGCCATCCGCAACCCCTTCTTCCTTCTTGCGCCCGAAGCGCTTCGCCTGCCGCTCGTCATCCTCGCGACTATGGCGACGATCATCGCCAGCCAGGCGGTACTGTCCGGCGCTTTTTCCGTCACCCAGCAGGCGATGCAATTGGGCTTCATTCCGCGCCTGCGCATCCTTCACACCAGCGCCTCCGCCGCCGGGCAGATCTACATCCCGGTGATCAACTGGGCGTTGATGGTGATGGTGATCCTGCTGGTGATGTTCTTCCAGACCAGCTCCAACCTCGCAGCCGCCTACGGCATCGCCGTGACCGGCGCGATGTTCATCGACACTTGCCTGCTGACGGTGGTGCTCTTCTCGCTTTGGAAGTGGCCCCCCTGGCTCGCCGTGCCGCTGCTCGCGCTCTTCTTCCTAGTCGACGTCGCTTATTTTGCCGCGAACCTCACCAAGGTGCCGGACGGCGGCTGGTTCCCGCTTCTGATCGGCGTGATCGCGTTCACCCTGCTCACCACCTGGGCGCGCGGGCGCAAGCTGATGATCCAGCGCATGAACGAAGCCGCGATGCCGGTCGAGATCTTCGTCAAATCGGCCGCGACCAGCGCCACGCGGGTCCCCGGCACCGCCGTGTTCATGACCACCACGCTCGACGGCGTCCCCCACGCGCTGCTTCACAACCTGAAGCACAACAAGGTGCTCCACGACCGGGTGATGCTGCTCACCGTCCGGATCGAGGACGTGCCGTACGTCGAACCCTCCAACCGCTTCGACATGCGCGACCTTGGCAACGGCTTCTACCGTTTGATCATCCGCTACGGCTTCATGCAGGAAACCGACGTGCCGGCGGCGCTTGCGTCGGTGGAAACCTGCGGGCCGCAGTTCCGGATGATGGACACCAGCTTCTTTCTTGCCCGTCAGACGCTGATCACCTCGTCCAAGCCGGGCATGGCGGTGTGGCGCGAGCGGCTCTTTTCCTGGATGCTGCGCAACGCGGAAAGCGCGATGGAATTCTTCAAGCTTCCGCCCAACCGGGTGGTGGAGCTCGGCAGCCAGGTGGAAATCTGAACCCGCTTGCCGCGCCGCTGATCGTCACCGCCACGTTCGGCGACGGCGACAATGGCTGGCTCCAGGAGATGCGCCGCGCCCACTTTCCGCCGG
>DASVUO010000216.1:0-3752 GCA_036386995.1 Allosphingosinicella sp.
CCGCCGAGATCCCGTTGCCGCCGTGCATGTCGCGGGCGATCCGGGCAATGTCGAGCGCCTTTCCAACATTGTTGCGCTTGATGAGGCTGATCGTCTCGGGGATCAGCTCGCCTTCGTCCATCATCCGGCCAACGCGAAGCGCCGCCTGGAGGCCGAGCGTGATCTCGGTGATCATGTTGGCAAGCTTCATCTGAACGAGCTGGGTCGCGGCGAGGGGGCGGCCGAACTGCTTGCGGTCGAGCGTGTAGGTGCGCGCGGCGTGGTAGCAGGCCTCGGCGGCGCCCATCGCGCCCCACGCGATGCCGTAGCGGGCGCGGTTGAGGCAGCCAAACGGGCCGCGAAGACCGCTGACGTTGGGAAGCAGATTTTCCTCGGGCACTTCGACATTGTCCATCACGATCTCGCCCGTGATCGAGGCGCGAAGGGATAGCTTCTGACCGATCTTGGGGGCGGACAGGCCGGCCATGCCCTTCTCGAGGATAAAGCCGCGGATCTTGCCCTCATGCGCCTTCGACTTTGCCCAAACGACGAAGACGTCGGCGATCGGCGAGTTGGTGATCCACATCTTGGAGCCGGAGAGGCGGTAGCCGCCGTCAACTTTCGTGGCGCGGGTGCGCATCGATCCGGGGTCGGAGCCGGCGTCCGGCTCGGTGAGGCCGAAGCAGCCGACCCATTCGCCGCTTGCGAGTTTGGGCAGGTACTTACGTTTCTGCTCTTCCGATCCGTAAGCGTTGATCGGGTGCATGACCAGGCTGGACTGGACCGACATGGCCGAGCGGTAGCCGCTGTCCACCCGCTCCACCGCACGGGCGACCAAGCCGTAGCTGACATAGTTCAGGCCCGCGCCGCCATATTCCACCGGCACCGTCGCGCCGAGCAGGCCGAGCTCGCCCATTTCCCGCATTATCTCGCGGTCGAAATCTTCGTTGAGGTAAGCTTCCGTCACCCGCGGCTGGAGGCGCTCCTGCGCATAGCCTTCGGCGGTGTCGCGGACGAGGCGCTCTTCGTCGGAGAGCTGCGCATCGAGCAGGAAGGCGTCGGCCCAATCGAGGGCGGCGATTGCGGGATCGGACATGGTTTCCTCAGCGAGTGACGGGTTGCCGCTCCCTTCGCGCGGATGGGGCTTTGTGTCTACTCCCCGGGTGCTTGGCGCTCGGGATGGAGACGGGGGAACTTGCCTTTGGTGCGGCTGGTGAGGTGGAAGCGCAGGCAGCGGTCGCAGCGGTAAGGCAGGAGGGGGAGGGCGGCTTGGCGCGCGGCGGCGGCGGCGTCTTCGCGGGAGGCGAAGCGTCTTTTGCGTTCGCAGATGCTTTGCCGGGTACGCATCGAGGTGGTTTAGCCGGAACGCGGGCTTTGCGCACCAGCGGCAGCGACGCTACGCAGCGCGGCCCATGATGACGCACGCGCCTGCCGCCATTCTCGGCCTCGACTTCGGCACGACCAATTCGGTCGCTGCCGTTGCCTGCGGCGGCGCGTCGACGCTGGTGCCGCTGCAGGGGCCCGACGGGGTGGACCCGGTGTTCCGCTCGGCGCTGTGCTTCTGGGAGGAGGAGACTAGGATTGCCGTGCAGGCCGGCCCCTGGGCGGTGGCCGAGTATCTGGAATATCCCGAAGGCAGCCGCTTCATTCAGTCGTTCAAGTCGGTGGCGGCCTCGCCGAGCTTCGAGCATGCAACAATCTTCGAGCGGCGCCACAGCTTCGAGGATCTGGCGCGAACGTTCCTCCGAAAGATGGCGGAGCGGTCAGGCGGGGCGCTGAGCGGCAAGGCGCCGCGGGTCGTAGTGGGGCGGCCGGTGGCGTGGGCGGGGCACCGGGCCGATGAGGCCCTTGCACGGCAACGCTACGATGCGGCCTTTTCCAGCCTCGGGGCGGAGGTCCACTATGTCTACGAGCCTCTGGGAGCGGCGTTCAGCTTCGCGGCGTCGCTGCGGGAGGCGGCGACGGTGCTGGTGGCGGACTTCGGCGGAGGAACCAGTGACTTTTCCGTGGTGCGGATCGACAAACCGGGCGCGGCGAAGCGCTGCATGCCGCTCGGCCATGCCGGCGTCGGGATTGCCGGCGATCGGTTCGATCACCGGATCCTGGACAACCTCGTCATGCCGCTGCTCGGCAAAGGCGGGTCGTACCGATCGTTCGACAAGGTGCTGGAGATACCGGGCGGTTATTTCGACGATTTCGCCGACTGGTCGCGCCTCGCTTTCATGCGCAACCGCAAGACGCTCGCGGAGCTCGCCAAGCTGAAGCGCGCGGCGATCGATCCGGAGCCGATCGGCCGCATGATCGCGGTGGTGGAGCAGGAGCTCGGCTACCGGCTCTACGACGCGGTGGGCCAGGTGAAGCGGGCGCTTTCGGCAGCGGAGACGGCGAACTTCCGGTTCAACGGCGGTGGGCTGGCAATCGAAGCGGCGGTGACGCGCGACGCTTTCGAGGGGTGGATCGCGGCGGATATCGAGCGGATCGCGCAGACGCTGGACCAGGCGCTCGCTGCGGCGGGCACGGCTTCGGGGCAGATCGACCGCGTGTTCCTCACCGGCGGCAGTTCGCTGATCCCGCGCATCCGGAGGCTGTTCGTGGAGCGCTTCGGGCAGGGGCGGATCGCGAGCGGCAACGAGCTCACGTCGATCGCGCACGGCCTTGCGCTCATCGGCGAGCAGGAGGAGCTTGGCGCGTGGGCGGCGTGAGGCGCGCGCCGAGGCGGGTGAAGGTCTATTTCGACGGCGGCTGCAGGCCCAATCCCGGCAGGATTGAAGTCGCTGTCGTGGCGCGGGGCAAGAGCTACTTCTTCGATGATTTGGGCGAAGGAACAAGCAGCGACGCCGAGTGGCGGGCGCTTGGGGCGGCGCTGGAGGTTGCGCGTTCGCTGGAGGCGGCTCAGTTCGAGCTGATCGGCGACTGCGCCAACGTCATCGCCCAGGCAAAGCGTGAGGCACCGTGCAGAAGCGCCGCTGCGGCGCAGTATCGGGAGACGCTGCAGCAGGCTGGTGGATCGCAGGTCAAGATCCGCTGGGTGCGCCGCAACCAGAACCTTGCCGGGATCGCCCTGGAGCGGCGGCGAAGCCGTCTCTAGCGGACGCTGGCGGACAGGGTGGGATTCGAACCCACGGTAGGCTTCCACCTACGGCGGTTTTCAAGACCGCTGCCTTAAACCACTCGGCCACCTGTCCCTGCGTGGGCGATCCTGTAAGCGCCACCGGGCCGGCTGTGCAAGCCGCGCGGTGAGCCGAGTTCCCCCTTCGCGGCGGGTGTGGCATCACTTGAAGTGAGCGGAGACAGTGATTTGCGTAACATTTTCCTACTGGCGGCGGCCTCTTTGGCCTTCGCGGTGCCGGGTTCTTCCAGCCAGGCGCAGACCGCGCGCTACAGCGCGCAAGGATTTGCCGATTACCTGCCAAGGCTTCAGGTGCGGGCGCTTGCCGCCGGGGTGAACCGCCGGACGGTGGAGCAGGTGTTCCCGACGCTGACCTTCAGCGCGCGTACCATCGAGCTGGACCAGGCGCAGCCGGGCGGCACGGCGGGATCGTCGGCGACGCCGCCGTTCGAGCCTTACCGCCAGCGCCACGTCAACGCGGCGCTGATCTCCGGCGGCCAGCGGCGCTACCAGAGCAGTTTCACACGGCTGCAGGAGATCGGGCGGCGCTATGGCGTCGAGCCGTCGATCCTGATCGCGATCTACGGGCACGAAACCAGCTACGGTGCGATCACCGGCAATTTCGACGTGCTGAACAGCCTCGCCTCGCTTGCGTATGAAGGCC
>DASVUO010000217.1:0-3069 GCA_036386995.1 Allosphingosinicella sp.
GGAATGAGCTGCGATCCCGCGCCCGAGACCAGGCTGGAGAGGATGCCGCACAGCGCCCCGCCTGCCGCCGCGGAGGGGCGGCCGAGGATCACCATGCGATACTGACCCTCTGACTGCGTAACGAGGTAGATGTGCCCCGACAGGTGCGGCAGCGAGACAAAGCCCGTTTGGGTAAACGCGGCGTCGAGCCGCGCCGCCTCGATGAAGCGCAGGTGGCTATGCTCCTCGTCCCATTCGATCATGGTCCGATAGGCGTAGATCGCGCCCGGCTCGTCGAAAGAGGGGCGCAGCGTCAGGTAATCGGCCTCCAGCCAGCGCACCGCCGGCCGGGCGTAGGCGCCCATTGATTGCGGGGCTACTCCGCTCACCTGCACCGGCGCGGCACCGGTCTGCGGACCCGGCGGGCGAAGTTCGATCTTCAGCGCTTCCTCGAGCCGGATCACCGTGCCCAGTGTGAAAGGCCGCCTGCCTGATAGTGCTTTTTCCAGCGTCGAGATGCTGAGCCGGGCCGAGTCGGCGAGCCATTGCCGCGACAACCGCCGCCGCGCCAGCTCCTCGCGGACCCTGAGCGCAACCGTCTCGCTCTGGTTGAAATCCAGATCGCCCTGCACCGCCGCACGCCCCTTTGAAGAATCCCGACGCACTTATCCGCACATTTGCGCACTTTGCGTCAACCGCTTGCAGCAGCGGCTGCTCCGATACGTGGGCGTCACGGACAATTGCCGGCACTTGCCGTGGCGCCGGGGCCGCCTCGCGCGCATAGGCACCGTCACGGGGTAGGTGGGCGCCAGACCCTCCATCCCGTTTTGCCACAAGGGCGTTTGGGCGCGCGGCATGAGGGGACGCATGTGATGGGCACCAAGCAAGAAAGCAAAAGCGGCGCGAGACCTGCGCCGGTACCGGCCATCGGGGCGCCGCGCCCCGGCAATTTCTGGCAGCGCTGGAAGGAATGGGAACGCGCGAACGAAAACGTTCAGCCGCCGGTTCACGAGCACGCCGCCTGAACGGCTTCAGCGCTGAACGGCGCGGCCGACCGTGAAGAAGTCTTCGATCCACAGATAACCTCGGAAGTCGCGCGGCACGTCGTCGATCTGGTCGACCCGGGTCAGGCCGGTGACCTCCGCGCCATCGACGCTTTCCACCACCATCACCTTGCTGTTCGCGCCGGCCATCCGCGCTTGAAACCGGTTCGGCCAGCCCCAGATCGCCCACTGCCGGTCTACCGGCACAACCACCGTCGTGTCGCGGCAGCTCGCCGGCACCGCCGAGGTCCAGCCTGTCTTTACGTAATCGTCCAGGCAGCCGCCCAGCTCCGCCTCGCCCCACGTCCAGGCGCCCGGCGCCAGCGCCTTGACCCGCCTGGTCACCGCCGGCACGCCGCGGAAGCTGTATTTCTCGTCGATCTTCATGCCCGCCCGCGCGAAAGCGGCGACCAGCGCGTCGGCATCCGCCGGATCACCTGAAGCGAGGTTGAAGATCAGGCGCATCTTGGGCACCTCGCGCAGCGCTTCCTCGACAGTCGGCATGCCGCCGATGCCGCGCCCGCGCAGCGGGAAAGTCCGGCCGCCGTCCGCCGTGTAGCCGAAGCCGATGTCGAGCGTCTTCAACTGCGCCAGCGTCTGGTCCGAGACTGCACCCCGGCCGTCCGTTCGGCACTCCAGCGTCGCATCGCGGAACAGCACCACCTGATTGTCGCGGGTGCGCCGAACGTCGATTTCGATGGCGTTGGCCCCGAGGCGCATCGCGCGGAAAAGCGATGGGAGGCTGTTCTCGATGTACAGATTTTCGCCGGGCGGCGCGATGCGGGTTGCGCTGCAGCCCTTATAGTCAGCGCCGGGCGCGGCCGGCCCAACGCCGCGGCGCGCGACCAGCACGAGGTGCCCCTTCGGGTTGGGCGCGATCCACGAGGCGTTGATCAGCGACAGCGCGATCGCCACCCCGGCGATGCCGAGGCCAAGCGGCTTCCAAACCTTCATGCCAGCCGCGCCCGCGCTTCGCTGCAGTCGGCGTCCATCTGCTCCGTCAGCGCTTCAAGGCTGTCGAACTTCTCCTCCGGGCGAATGAAGGAGACGAGCTCCACCTCGATCTTCTGGCCGTAGAGGTCGCCGGAAAAGTTGAAAAAGAACGGCTCGAGCAGCTCCTTGGCCGGGTCGAACGTCGGGCGGATGCCGATATTCGCCGCGCCGCCGGCCGTTACGCCGCCGGGCAACCGGCCGCGCACCGCGTAGATGCCGAAGCGCGGGCGCAAATACTTGCCCAGGCTCAGATTGGCGGTCGGATAGCCGAGCGTGCGTCCGCGCTTGTCGCCATGCTCCACCACGCCTTCGATGGCGAACGGCCGGGTAAGGAGGCGCGTCGCCGTGTCGCAATCGCCGGCTTTCAACGCTTCGCGGATGCGGCTGGACGAGACCGGCCCGCCGTCCTGCTCCACGGCCCCCACCGCGTCGACTGATAGGCCATGCTCCTGCCCAAGCCGCTTCAACACGGCGACATTGCCGCCCCGGCCGCGCCCGAAGGTGAAGTCGTCGCCCGTAACCACGCCCGCCGCGCCGATCAGCCGCACCAGCCACTCGCCGACGAAGTCTTCAGCACTGGTGGCGGCAAGCGCTTGGTCAAACTGGAACACGATCATCCCGTCCGCGCCCGCTTCGGCAAACAGGCGCTGGCGCTGGTCGAGGCTGGTCAGGCGAAAGGGTTCGGCGTCCGGGCGGAAGTGGCGCACCGGGTGGGGATCGAAGGTCGCGACAAGCGCCGGCCGCCCTTCGGCCCGGGCGCGCGCCACCGCCTGGCCGACCACCGCCTGGTGTCCCCGGTGAAACCCATCGAAATTGCCGAGCGCGACGATGCCCCCGCGAAGCGCCTGCGGAACCGCCGAGCCGCCGTCCAGCCGCTCCATGGCGGTCGTATAGGGGAGGGGATTGCCGCCGACAACGAGTCAGCGCTCAGCGCCCTTTCGATCGGACGACCCGGGCCCGCCAGGTGGGAATCCAGAGTGGAAGGTCGGCGCGGCAATTGGCGGAGAAGCGGTCGATCGTGCCGGTGGTCATCTCGACACGCTTGACGAGACGG
>DASVUO010000218.1:0-8930 GCA_036386995.1 Allosphingosinicella sp.
GATCACGTCTTTCTCAGCAGGCTCGATGGCTGTCACCGTCCTTACGGTCAGCTTCTCCTTCACGCTACCTAGCTCCTGTTTAGGTAGCATCTAGGTAGCAGAACGCGTAAAGGTTGATCAAGCTGCATCTAGGACAGCGAAGGGCCAGTAGAGAGAGGGCGGCCTTTATCTTAGGCCAGACCCGCAGAACTCCTAAGATCCTTCTTCGCACTGGGGGTGTGGGGGTCGTAGGTTCGAATCCTATCGCCCCGACCATTTTTCATCCTGTTCGAGCGGGGGCCTCGCCGCCCCGCCCCGGCGCTTCGGCCCTGAGCACGGTGCCGTAGAGCTTACCGATGCCGATGAGCGCGATGCCGAGCCCCATGAAGGACAGGATGCGGAGCAGGCCCTGAAGCGCGGCCGCGTCGGCGAGGAACACCTTGCAGATCGTCGCGGTGAGCAGGACCAGCCCCGCGAGGCGCAGCGCCTTGTCCGGCAGGCGGATGCCGCCGAGCAGCAATGCAATCGAGAGCAGCAGCCCGGCAAGCGAGTAGCCGTAGGATTCGCCTTCGCCGATCGCCAGCCCGGCCAGAATTCCGCCGTGGAAGCCTTGGCGGACCATCAGCATCGTGCCGGCGATCAGGGCCGCCAGGAGCAGGCCGAGCCACAGGCCCGAGCGCGGGCTGCCGACCGCGGCGCGCCGGGCCTTGTAGAGCCAAAAGGCGCTGAGGCCGTAGGCCGGCAGGAGCAGGTTCAGCACCGGCAAGGCGCCGACATTTTGATCAACCAGGAACGGGTTGTGGAGCAGGAGATCGAACAGCACGAGCCGCGCCGCAGCTAGCGCGGTGAGCCCTAGGCCAAGGGCTCGGCGCGTGTCGGCGGTGGCGCCAGGCAAGGGTATCCGGCCGCTGCAGATCAGCCAGCCGAGCACGAACAGCGCCTGGTTCAACAAGGTGCGCTCGGCGAAGCCGGAGGCGACGAAGTCGGCGGCGCTCCCGAGCCCGAAGAGCTGCTTGAACAGCACGTAGGCGCACGCCCCCGCGAACAAGGCCGCGACGGCAAGCGGCACCGGCCGCGCCCAGTGATTGGTGGCGGGGGCAACACGCGCGACCAGCAGAAGCAGGGGCACGGGAAGGCCCAGAACCAGCAGGGCGCGGAGCGGCGACGGGAGCGACGTCACCAGCGCCGGATCGCCCTCAAGCGACGCGGCCGCCGTTGCCCAAAGCTCCGGCACGATCGCGACCGCCCACATGGTGGCGGCGATGGCGGCGGCGAGGGCTAGACCCGCTACGCCCCGGTCGGCGAAGCGCCTCGCGGCAAAAGCGGCGAGCAGGGCAAGGGACACCCAGCAGCTGCCGACGAGGTCGCGAGGGAGGAGATCCCAGGCGGCGAGGCCGAGTAGGAGCAAAGCGGTTGCGGCGGCGAGGAGGAGCGGGCGATCGGCGTCTCCGCGTCCCGCCTCACCACCGCGGCGCCAGGCGAGCAGCGCGGGAGCGGCGGCGAGAAGCGCGAACAAGGCGCCCCAGGCCGCCCGGCCCAGCAGCGCCGGCTCAACGAAACGCAGGATCAGCACAGGTCCGGCGAAGGCGGCGCAGAACAGGCTAGTGGCGAGGAGGCGCGAACGGCCGCGAAGCGCGCCAGGTGCGGCGCCGCCGGCGAAGATCAAGGTGATTCCGGCCGCGATCCATGGGAGCAGCGGATAAGGTTCGGGCGGCGCGGCCTCGAGGAAGAGGAGGCCGAGCGCGAGCCCGATGGCAAGCGCAGGCACCGGCCGGTATTCTTCGGCGCGGCCGGCAAGAAAGAAGCTCGCGGCGGCAAGGGCCGCGAACAGCGCCCAGGCGGGTACGCCGAGATCGGTGCGGGCGACGAGAACGCCGAGTTCGACCAGCCCGATCGCTGCCGGACGCAGGAACTGGAGGTGCCAGCCGCCGCCTGCGCGAAGCATCGAAGCGGCCACTGACAGAAGCAGGATGAACACCCCCGCGGGCAGCGCCTGGCCCGGCGGCAGGAAAATCAGCAAGCCCGTCCAGCCGAAGCTCAGCAGCACGGCGCTTGCGGCAAGCCATGTCCACCCGCGGCGCGACGCGAGCGCGAACACGGCCGCGTTGAGCAGGAACAGATAAGTGAGCAGCGGCACCGAGCTTTCGCTCGGATTGCCGACGAGAACAGGGGTCAGGAAGCCGCCGATCAGCCCCATCACCGCCGCCGGTGCGCCGTGGCGCAGCGACAGTCCGAGGGCAGCGAAGGTGATCGCCAGCATCGCACCCGACGCAGCGCGTATCCCCAGCAAGCCGTAAAGCACATGCGATCCGTAGGCGGCGGCGTAGAGAATAAGCACGCCGGCACCGACCAGCGCCTGCGCAACGCGCGGGTCGAGCGCGGCGTCCTTGCGCCGCCGCGCGATCTCCCCCGCGCCGATCAGCAGGAGACCGAACGCCGCGGCCATGACCATGCGAAGCGCCGGCGTGATCAGGCCGATCTGGATCGAGTAACGGACCAGGAACAGGCCTGCGAGCGCAAGCGCAATACCGCCGATCCAGATCAGCAAGCGTCCGCCCACCAGCCGTTCAAACAGGCCGCCGAGGCTTTCCCGCGGTTCGGGCGGCGGAGCCGCTTCGGGAGGCGAAGGCTCGATGGCCAGCCGGGGAGGCGGCGCAACAGGCGGAACCGAAAGCGGGGCCTGCTGCTCCACGGCGGTTGGCGCCGCAGCGGCCTGAGCGCCGTGAGCCACCCGTGCTACGGGGCGCTCACGCTCACGGGGGCGCTCGGCGGCGTAGTCATGATCGTCCCGCTCGCGCAGCGCCAGTTCCAGGCGCTCGACGCGGCGGCTGAGCCGCCAGAGCATGACGCCAAGCACCGCCAGCGCCGCAAAGAGGATCCACTCCATCGCGCACGGGGTAGCCGTCTCGCCCCCCAGTGTCAGCGCTCATTCGCTCGAAAAAGGTGCGGAAACCGTTTTCCTACATCCCATTGTTCTACTTATGTTCGCATTCGACTCGTGTTGGTGCGGGTCGATTGCAGCAGCGAAGGAGAAGAAGAATGGGTTTGAAATCGACGATCGGGGCGGTGGCGAAGGTGCTGCCGGTGATCATCGCCTACGCACCGGCCTTGGCCGATCTCGTGCGGCAGGTGAAGGAAGCGCTGAAGAAGCCGAAGGCTCCGGTCGCTCAGGGCGAAGAACCCGTCCCGGCGCAGTGACGCCGCGCCCCTTCCGCGGGATGCCTGCGGAAGGGGCCGGCATTGCGCGCGCCGCCCGCCTCTCCCAAATACCCTTTCGAACTGAGGAGCGGGAGCGTTATGGAAAGCTGGCACGGCACAACTATTCTGGCGGTGCGCAAAAACGGCAAGGCGGTGATCGCCGGCGACGGCCAGGTGTCGCTGCAGCACACGGTGATCAAGCCCAACGCCCGCAAGGTCCGGCGGATCGGCGACGGTTCGGTGATCGCCGGTTTCGCCGGCGCCACCGCCGATGCCTTCACCCTGTTCGAGCGGCTGGAGCGCAAGCTGGAGCAGCATCACGGCCAGCTGATGCGTGCCGCGGTTGAGCTGGCCAAGGACTGGCGAACCGACAAGTTCCTGCGCAACCTCGAAGCCATGATGATCGTCGCCGACAAGGACGTGACTTTGATCCTGACCGGCAATGGCGACGTACTGGAGCCGGCCAACGGCGTGGCCGCGATCGGCTCCGGCGGCAACTTCGCGCTGGCCGCCGCAACCGCCTTGTTCGACTATGAAGAGGAGGCGGAGACGATCGCGCGCAAGGGCATGCGGATCGCCGCCGACATCTGCGTTTACACCAACGGAAACCTGACGGTGGAAACGGTGGAGTCTTCGGGTTGACGCCAGATCAACTCGCTTGGTCGTGAAAAGCACTGCAAATTCAACGCGTGCGCAAAAGCGCTGGAACCCGGAAGAAGAAGAAGGGTTTACAACCCGTTAAGCGGGCCTCGTCGGCGCGCCTGAAGAAGGGGTTTGAATTTGGGGTGTGTCCCTGCCGGCGCAGGCTTCGCCAGCACTGAACCCCAGGCTCGCCCGCAGCGCGTTTCGCGCGCAGACCTGTCACAGCTTTCCCGACCGGCCGGACCTCCATCGAGGTTTCCGGCCGTTGCCGTTTTCGGCCCGGGTTCACCGTCCTGGTGATCCGCGGCTCCGATTTCCATTCCCTATCCTACACAGGAGTGCCTGATGCGCCGTTTCTCCCGTGACACCTTGTTCCTGAATCGCGCGACCGAGCGCCTCGCCCCCCTCTACAACGATGCGGAGATCGTCAGCTTCCGCCAGGCGACGAAGTCGGGAACCGGTTTCCAGGTTCCGGGCACCGGGATCAGCCTGTTGCCGACTACCCTTGTGCTGGTCACGCCGGACGAAGCCGGCAACGGCATCGGCGTTGCACCGGGCAATCCGGTTCTCGGTATCGGCACGCCCCCGGTCGTCGGCGCGATCGGCACGCTCGGCGACCAGGATTTCTACCAGGTCACTTTGGTGGCCGGCAAAACCTACGAGTTCGGCCTGTTCGGCAAGGCCGGCGGCCCGAACCTGTTGCCGCTGCAGGATTCGTACATCGAGCTTTACAGCGCGTCCGGCGTCCTGCTCGGCTCGGCCGATGGCGGCGCGAGCACAACGGTCAACATGGTCAACTCCGGCTTCGACGCTGTGCTGACGTTTACCGCGACTACGAGCGGCACCTACTACATCAACGCCCGCGCCTTCGATAACGACCCCACCGTCGGCGGTGCGACCGGCGAAGGCCTTGGCGATTACGAACTGTACGCCAAGGAAGTCGATCCCAACGATCCGAACGTCTACCACCCTTATTACGAAGGCACCTCGCCGCTTTACGCGATCGATTGGGGCTCCCAGGTCAACAAGATCAACCAGTCGGCCCGCAACCCGGACGGCAATGAAGGTACCCGCGCAACGGGCGGCAATGGCGTCGATCCCACCGGCAATGCCCAGGGGACGCCGGTTTACTCGCAGCTGCTCGACATCCCGGCGCTTGCCGCCGCGCAGGGCAAGGACATCACCGGCAAGAACGTCATCACCATTTACTTTGCGAAAGCCGGCGACCTCATCACCTCCATCGAGGATCCGACCAGCCCAGGCCTGCCGCCGGTGATGCTGAACGTGCGCGACGTCCAGGGCTTCGAGAAAGCTGCGGTGCTCACTGCCTTGGGCGAGTTCGAAAAGGTTGCCGACGTGGTCTATCTGGTCGTCACCAACCGCGCGCATGCCGATTTCACTTATACCAGCTACATCGGAACGCCGGGACCGGGGGTCTCGCTGCTTGGCTCAATGAGCCCGCCGGATGAGCCGGACGAAGGTCTTGCCCAGTTCAACTCGGGCGACGAGCGCTGGAATGCGAAGAACCTGGCGCAGGGCGGCTTCTCCTTTGTGACGCTGATCCACGAATTCGGCCACGGTCACGGGCTTGCCCACCCGCACGACAATGGCGGTCATTCCGGCATCATGAACGGCGTCGAGACGGAAGGCGCGGGCGTCGCCGATTACACCACCGGCGATTTCAACCTCAACCAGGGCGTCTTCACCATGATGTCCTACGAGGACGGCTGGCAGAGTTCCCCCTACGGCAATGCTGCAACGGACGCAGGCTACGGCTATCTGGGCGGCCTGATGGCGTTCGACATCGCCGCGATCCAGGACAAATACGGCGTCAACGAGGAGTGGGCGACCGGCAACGACACTTACATTCTGAAGGACGAAAACGCGCCCGGCACCTACTTCAGCTCAATCTGGGACGGCGGCGGAATTGACACGATCACCTATTCCGGAAGCAGGGACACGACGATCGACCTCCGACAGGCGACGCTTAAGTATGAGGAAGGCGGCGGCGGCTTCATGTCGTTCGCCTATGGGATCTACGGCGGCTTCACGATCGCCAACGGGGTCACGATCGAAAATGCGACGTCCGGCAGCGGTGCCGACACCCTTTGGGGCAACGATGCCGACAACGTCATGAACAGCGGCGTCGGCAACGACCGCATCATCTTCCTTGGCGGCGGCAACGACACGGCGATCGCGGGCGATGGCGACGATTTCATCTATTTCGGCGGGGGCATGACAGCTGCCGACAAGGTCGATGGTGGCGCAGGCCGGGACGAGGTCGCTTTTCTCGGCGACTACCGGTCGGGCCTCACCTTTGGGGCGGACAGCCTGGTTGGCGTCGACCAACTTGCGTTCCTGACCGGGACCTACCTCGGCACGACGTTGTTTGATTATAAGATCACGCTCAACGCCGCGAACGTCGGCTCCGCCGGCCTGTTCGTCACCGGCGCGACGCTTGTTGCGGGCGAGACCTTTACCTTCGACGCCAGCGCGGTCATGAATGGCTCCATCACCCTGTTGTCGGGCGCCGGGAACGACGTTCTCAGCGGCGGCGGCATGGGCGATTACCTGAAGGGCGGCGCCGGGAACGACCAGATGAATGGCCTAGGCGGCGTGGATACGCTGGTTGGCGGCCTCGGCGCCGATCAGCTTCGCGGCGGCGCCGGAAACGATTTCTTCTGGTACGAAAACGTCGCGGAATCGGCGGGGTTGTCGATCGATACGATCCTCGACTTCACCGCCGGCGACAGGATCGGCCTTACCGCCTTGGACGCCAACAGCACCGCTGGCGGCAACCAGGCGTTCAGCTTCATCGGTTCCGCAGCCTTTACCGGCGCCGGCCAGGTGCGCGCGACCTATGATGCGAACACCAACCTTTGGACTGTCTCCGGCGACATCGACGGCGACGGCACGGCCGATTTCCAGATCAACGTGATGCGGACGGATAACGGGCCGATGGTAGCCTCGGACTTCCTGCTCTAAGCGGCACGCGCGGTATCAGGAACGGGGCGGCCCCGGGAGCACAAGCCTCCCGGGTGCCGCCCCGAACCGTTTTCGGCACAAGTTGATCCGGCCCACCTTCAGGGTTCGCCGCTTGAATCGCCTTTGCCCCACGCCATCTTCAGCGAAGAGCATGAACACGGGCGGCCAACACCACATGAACGACGATCTCACTCCCAAGGCGGTGGTTGCCGCCCTCGATGCGCACATCGTTGGCCAAAAGGAAGCGAAGCGCGCCGTCGCCGTGGCGCTGCGCAACCGCTGGCGCCGGCAGCACCTTCCCGAAAAGCTGCGCGAAGAAGTGACGCCCAAGAACATCCTGATGATCGGCCCCACCGGCTGCGGCAAGACGGAGATTTCCCGCCGCCTCGCCAAGCTTGCCGACGCGCCGTTCGTGAAGGTGGAAGCGACCAAGTTCACCGAGGTCGGCTATGTCGGCCGCGACGTCGAGCAGATCGCCCGCGATCTTGTCGAGGAAGCGGTACGGCTTGAGAAGGAACGGCGGCGGATCGCGGTTCGCGACGCGGCGGAAGCGGCGGCGCTCGAGCGGCTGCTCGACGCGCTCACAGGCAAGGGCGCGAGCGAAGCGACCCGCGAAAGCTTCCGCGCGCGCTTCCGTGAAGGGCATCTCGACAACAGCGAAATCGAGCTGGAGATTTCCGAAGCGCCATCGACGCCGTTCGAAATTCCCGGAATGGGCGGTCAGGTCGGCATGATCAACCTGTCCGACATGATGTCGAAGGCACTCGGCCAGCAGAACAAGAAGCGCCGCCGCCTCAAGGTGCGCGAGGCCTGGGAGCGGTTGATCGAGGAGGAAGCGGACAAGCGCCTCGACCAGGATGACGTCACCCGCACCGCGCTCGCCGACGCGGAAGCCAACGGCATCGTCTTCCTAGATGAGATAGACAAGATCGCGGTCTCGGACGTGCGCGGCGGCTCGGTTAGCCGCGAGGGTGTGCAGCGCGACCTGCTGCCGTTAATCGAGGGAACTACCGTTGCCACCAAATACGGGCCGATGAAGACGGACCACATCCTGTTCATCGCCTCGGGCGCGTTCCATGTCGCCAAGCCGTCCGATCTCCTGCCGGAGCTTCAGGGCCGCCTGCCGATCCGGGTGGAGCTCAAGGCGCTTACCGAAGCTGACTTCGTTCGCATTCTGTCGGACACGGAAGCGAGCCTCACCGAGCAGTATCGCGCGCTGATCGCGACCGAGGGCGTAGAGGTGAACTTCACCGACGACGGCATCCGCGCGATCGCGCGGATCGCGGCGGAGGTGAATTCGCAGATCGAGAATATCGGCGCCCGGCGCTTGTCGACGGTGCTCGAGAAGCTGCTGGAAGATGTCAGCTACGAAGCCGAAGAACGGCGCGGCGAGACGGTGACGGTGGATGCGGCGTACGTCGACCGGCAGCTGGCCGAAGTGGCGCGTAACACCGACCTCAGCAAATACGTGCTTTAACGCTCGTTCTTCGCCAGAACGAGATTGCGGGCGGTCCGCAGCATCACGTCGTGCGCCGTGTCGCCCGGCAGCAAGGCGGTGGCGGCCGCGACTGCGTCCAGCCGCACCTTTGCGTTGCCAAGCTCCAACGGCGCGGCGGCGATGCAGCGCTGAAGGCGCTCTGCCGTGTCGATGGCGCTGTCATGGTCGAGATGGTCGAGGATCAAGCCGAACTCGGCACCGCCGGTGCGGGCAAGCAGGTCGGTAGTGCGGATCAGGCCGTTCAGCGTGCGGGCGAGGTGCACCAGAGCGGCGTCACGGCCCGGCTCGCCATGCGTCGCCTGGATTTCGTCCAGCCCCTGCAGCTCGATGGCGAGTACGGCAGCGCTGGTGCCGTGACGGCCGGCAACGCCCGCGACCCGCTCAAGCGCGCGCGTAAAGCGGCGGCCGTCGGCGAGGCCGGTGAGGGCGTCGGTTTCGCTCTGCTCCTCATAATGCCGCAACCGCCGCTGGGCGTCGGCAAGCGCGGCGCGGAGGACGGCATTCTCGGCGGCGGCATCGATGCCGGCCAGGAAATCGGAAGGAGCCTGTTCTTTCATGGCCGCCGCTTTAGCCGCGCAGGGGTTAACAGGCCGCAAAGGCGCGGCTAGAGGGAGGCTCACGTCCGAAC
>DASVUO010000219.1:0-1562 GCA_036386995.1 Allosphingosinicella sp.
GTTGAGAAAGGTGCAGGCGCCGTCGGGCGCCGCCTTCCAGACGATCTGCGGAACCGCGTCGAGGATGCTCGCGAGAAACGGTGCGTTCGGAATCTGAAGCACGAAACCAACCCCCCAAGGCCGGATGGCGCCTTATGCCAGGAAGGGCATTAGAAGCCGCGCCGTAAACCTTTCCTCACGCCGACACCTGTGGGAATCCCTTATGCGGGGCGCCGCGCTTCATCGCTTTCGAAAACCGCGCGCGCGCTCATGCCGGCCACAGCCCCGCCTGGCGCAGCGCTTCGGCGACGCCGATGCCGGCGGCGACGGCGAGGTTCAGCGAGCGCGTGGCCGCAGCCTGGGGGATGCGGACGCGAAGGTCCGCGCGTTCGTGGACGTGGGCCGGTGCGCCGCTGCTTTCGGAGCCGAAGAGGAGGGTGTCGCCAGCCTCGAAGCGGGCGTCGGGCAGGGGAAGGGCGTCGGCGGCGGTGGTGAAGAGGACGAGGCGGCCCGTCACCTGCGCTTCGAAGGCCGCCCAGTCGGCGTGGCGGCGGACCTCGGCCAAGGCGGCATAGTCCATCCCCGCGCGCTTCAGGGCACGGTCGGAGAAGGGGAAGCCGCAGGGCTCGATCACGTCCACGGGCACCGCGAAGCAGGCGGCGGTGCGCAGGATGGTGCCGACATTGCCCGCCTGATCGGGCTGGTGGAGAGCGAGGCGCATGTGGCGCCTCTTAGGCCCATGCGCGCATCGCTTCAAAATCGCTGTTGGCAAATCGCGCGCCACGCGGCTATCAGGCGCCGCGAGCCGCCAGGGGACGGGAGTTCACTCTCCCCCGGCGCGGCACGTGTGGCGTTTCCCGCGCTTTCTCCCGGCGGGTCATGCACTCCTGTTTGGATCGCTGAAGGTTTCTATGGCGACGTTTGAACATCAAGGAACGGGCCCGGCGGCGCCCGAAGACGGCGCAAACCCCAACGGCCCGGCGGCCGAGGGCGGCGTGCGCCGGCGCGACTTCCTCAACATCGCGGCGGTCGCGGCCGGCGGCATCGGCGTTGCGGCGGTGGCCTATCCCCTCGTCAACCAGATGAACCCGTCGCAGGACGTGCTCGCGCTGGCGTCGATCGACGTCGACGTGTCCGCGATCCAGCCGGGCCAGGCGATCAAGACGATCTGGCGCAAGCAGCCGATCTTCATCCGGCACCTGACGCCGGCCGAGATCCGCGACGCGAACAGCGTCGACGTCGGCGGCCTTCGCGATCCGCAGTCGCTTGCCGACCGCACTGCCGAAGGCAAGCCGCAGTGGCTGATCACGCTTGGCGTCTGCACCCATCTCGGCTGCGTGCCGCTGGGCACCGCCGAGGGCGAGAATCGCGGCGACTATCACGGCTATTTCTGCCCGTGCCACGGTTCGCACTACGACACGGCCGGCCGGATTCGCAGCGGCCCCGCGCCGCTCAATCTCCAGGTTCCGGAATACGAATTCACGACGGACACGACGGTCCGGATCGGCTGAGGTAGCAGAAGATGGCGTTTCACTGGGCGCAAGCATACGAACCCAAGTCCGGCTTCATGCGCTGGATCGACC
>DASVUO010000220.1:0-5169 GCA_036386995.1 Allosphingosinicella sp.
CCACCACCTGGATCGTTGGGCAGCGCATCCGGACCATCACCAATTCGCAGATCAAGGTGCTGATGGCGGCCGAGCGCCTCCAGCATCAAAGTGAGCTGCTCGAGCTATCCGCCCGAATGGCGATCGCCACCGGCGACGAGCAATATGCCGAACGCTACGGCAAGATTCAGCCCGAATTGCGCCGGACGCTGAGCGAGCTTCAGAAAGCCATCCAGCTCCCCGAGAACCGCGCCACCTTCATAGCCGTCGACGCCGCCGAGCGCGAAATCTCCTCCATCGAATATGGCGCGCTCGATCTCGCGGTCAGCGACCGCCGCGCCGAGGCGGAGCAATTGTTGGGGCAAGGCCGCTACGGCGAACTGGTCCGCGGCTACCGCCGCAACCTCCTCGATATCGAAGGCCGAAGCCGCGGCTATGTCGATGCGACGCGCCGCGAGAGCAACCGCTACCTGACGATCAATTTCGTCACCAGCATGGTCGGCCTTCTGTTGATCGGCCTCGCCTGGTTCGTTGTGGTCCGCCCTGCCCGCACCTGGGCGCGCCAGCTTGCCGACGCCCGGCGGCGGGCGGAAAGTGCCACTCGCGCCAAAAGCGACTTCCTGGCGATGATGAGCCACGAAATCCGAACGCCGTTGAACAGCGTCATCGGCTTCGCGGATCTGCTCCTCACCGATCCCGCCATCCAGTCGGCGCAGCGGCGCCAGGTGGAGCTGATCCAGGGCGCCGGAACCATGCTCCTCACCGTGGTCAACGACGCGCTCGATTTCTCCAAGATCGAAGCCGGCCGGATCGAGCTTGCACCCGAGCCCTTCGCGCTCGAGACCCTGATCGACAACAGCGTCTCCATCGTTCGCGGCACCGCCGAAACCAAGGGCCTTGAGTTGCGCGTCGAAGTCGATCCCTGCCTGTCGCCTTACTTCCTGGGCGACGAGACGCGCCTCCGTCAGGTCGTCCTCAACCTGCTCAACAACGCCGTGAAGTTCACCGCCCACGGCCTTATCGCTCTCACCGTTCGCAAGGAGCGCGAGGAGGGCGACCGGGAGCGGCTTCGCTTCACCGTCACCGACACCGGCGTCGGCATCGGCGCCGACAACCAGAAGAACCTGTTCAAGCCCTTCTCCCAGGCCGACGCGTCCATTACCCGCCGCTTCGGCGGCACCGGCCTCGGCCTCACCATCACCAAGCGACTGGTCGAGCTGATGGGCGGCGAGATCGGCTTCCACAGCAAGGAAGGCAGCGGCTCCTCCTTCTGGTTCTGCGTCACCCTTCCGCGTGCCGAAGCACCCGAATTGCTCCGCGAACCGCCGCGTCCCGACGGCGCGGGCGGCGCTTCGATCCTCCTTGCCGAGGATCTGCCGATGAACCAGGAACTGGCCAAGGCGATGATCGGCCGAATGGGCCACCGCGTCGAAGTCGCCGCCGACGGGCTTGCGGCGGTGAAGGCGGTCAGCGAGCGCGAGTACGACCTTATCCTGATGGACATCCAGATGCCCAAAATGGACGGCATAACCGCCACGAGGCGCATCCGCGAGCTGGGCGGCGCGGCGGCCGAGGTGCCGATCGTCGCGATGACCGCCAACGTCATGCCGGAGCAGGTGCGCGAATTCTTCAGCGCCGGCATGAACGGCCATGTCGCCAAGCCGGTTCGGCAGGCGGAGCTTCACGCCGCGATAACGTCGGCGCTCGCCGGGCGCCGCCGCGTGGAGGCGCAGCCCGCGGCGCAGGAGGAAGCGCCGGCCTTCGACGCCGCCACCTTCGCCGACGTCAAGGGCATGCTGCCGGCCGAGCGCCTCGCCGTGCACCTCGAAACGCTGGCGGCTTTGGTTGAGCGGGTGGCGCAAGGCACGGACGGAGCGGGCGGCTCGGACGAGCTGATCGCCGGCGCGCACAAGATCGTCAGCTCGGCCGGAATGCTCGGCCTGATGCGGCTTTCGGAGCGTGCGCGCTCGGTCGAGGAAGCGGCGCGCTCCTCCGACCCGTCCGCGCTTCCCCCCGTCCTTGCCCGCTTCCGCGAAGCCGCGATCGACGTGGCGCAGGCCGAGGCGGCGCTCGGCGCCTAGGTCAGCGTCTCCAGCAGCGCCCGCCACGCCTCCGGAAGCTCAACCGGCCGGCGGCTCTCCCGACCGACATAGACGTGGACGAAATGCCCCTCCGCCGCCGCGTGCGACCCGCCCTTGGCGAAAACGCCAAGCCGGTAGCGCACGCTTGAGCGGCCGAGCTGCTCGACTGTGAGCCCGATCTCCACCGGCTCCGGAAAGGACAACGGCGCGGCGTAACGGCAGCCAGTCTCCACTACCAACCCGATCGGATCGCCCGCCGCGATGTCGAGCAGCCCCGCCTCGATCAGCCAGGCGTTCACCGCAGTGTCGAACCACTGGTAATAGACCGTGTTGTTGACGTGCCCGTAGGCGTCATTGTCCGCCCAGCGCGTCCCGATCTCCCGCCACACGGCGTACGCGTCGCGGCCAAGGAGCGGCGGCCGGCTCACAGCGCCAGCTCGTAAAGCCGCCGCGCATCCGCTTGGCTGATGGCACACGGATTGTTCACTAGCAGCCGTTCCTGCTTCATCGCTTCAGCCGCGAGCAGATCGAGATCCTCCGCCGTCACCCCCACCTCGCTCAGCCGAAGCGGCACGCCCCCGCGGCGGCAGATCGCGTCCATCGCCGCAACGAAGCCCTGCGCCTGCGCCTGCGTCCCCTGCCGCTCCAGCGCCGGGTCGAGCAAGGTGCCGAGCTCCGCGTACAGCGCGCGCGCGGCTTCCATATTGTGGCCCAGCACCGGCCCCAACATCAGCGCGTTCGAGACGCCGTGCGGCACGTGGAAGTGACCGCCCAGCGGATAAGCAAGCGCATGCACCCCCGCCACCGGCGCATTGGCAAAGGCCACGCCCGCTAGGTGCGCCCCAAGCAGCATCGCGCCGCGCGCGTCGAGATCGTCCGGCGCTTCGCAGACGCGGTCGATGTTGCCGGCAAGCAGGCGCAGCGCTTCCCTCGCAAGCATGTCCGACATCGGATTCTTGAGCCGCGCCGACGTATAGGCCTCGATCGCGTGCACCATCGCGTCGATGCCGGTGGCGGCTGTGACTCCCTTTGGAAGCCCCACCGTCAGTTGCGCGTCGAGCACTGCCCAGTCGGCGACCAAAGCAGCGCTCGACACGCCCTTCTTCTCGCTGTCGCCGACGGTGATGATGCTGACCGGCGTGGCTTCCGAACCGGTGCCCGCGGTGGTCGGCACCAGCGCCAGCGGCAGCCGTTGACCACGTCCGTTACCGACCCCCCAGATCGCATCGAGATCGTCGCCCGAGCCCAAAAGGTAAGCGGCAAGCTTCGCCACATCCATCGGGCTCCCGCCGCCGAAGCCGACCACACTCGCGCACCCCTCCCCCGCCGCAACCGCCGCCATCAAGGTCGCGCGGGAGGGATCGGCTTCCACGGCATCGAACACCCGCACCTCGACCCCCGCCCGCGCCAGAGCAGAAAGCGGCGCCTCGGCAAGCGCAAGCGCCCGAATCTGCGCATCGGTCACGAACAGGCACGGCCCTGGCGGAAGCAGTTCCGCCAGCCGCTCGGCAGTCCCAGGACCGGAGCTGACCCGCGGCCCGTAGAAGAAGGAATAAGGCTTCATCGTGCCCGCTTTAGCGCAATTCGACGTTAGAACGAACGTTCGAGCCGGCTGAGCAAGCTTCGCGCCGGGCTCGGCTGCGGTGCCAGTTCCGGGCCCACTTCGTCCAGCCGTCGGCAGCGGGCGAAGAGGTCGCGGCTTGCGGCAACGAGTGCGCGGGCGCTTTCCGGAAGCTTGTCAAGGATGGAGAGATCGCTCTCCGGCTCATCGCCCAAACGCCGCGACGAGCCGCGCGCTTGCGCGGGGCTGAGCTCGCCTGCTTCCACCGCCCTCTGCGTCAGCAGCCAGGCAATGATGTGCATCAGCCGGGTCGTGACCTTAAGCGACTCGCAGGAAAAGCCGACCCGAAGCGCCGGATCGAGCCCGTCGCGCTCCTCCCGGCCGAGCCGGTCGAAATAGGAGCGCGCCTCGTCGGCGAGCACCATCGCCTCCGTGTAAAGCGATCCCACCACCCGCGGGGTAAGCTGCACTTGCGCATCGTTTTGGCCCATGCCGACGAGATGCCACAGCCGCGCCGACCAAGGAACGGGGAAAGAAAGTGAATGGCGGGACGCCCGCCGAATGCGCCTTCAGGCGATGATGTCTGGGATCAACTGGTCTTCAAGCAAGGCGATCTCGTCGCGCAGCCGCAGCTTACGCTTCTTCAGCCGGGCGAGCTGCAGCTGGTCGGGGGCGGCGGTGGCGCGCAGCGCCTCGATCGCCGAATCGAGGTCGCGGTGCTCGGTACGCATCTGCACGAGCCGCGCCGAGGCGAAGGCTTCGTCGGGGGTCATCCCTTGTCCACTTTCGCGCCCGATCCTCTACCCAATCGCCGCCAATCCCACTAAAGTGCGGCGGCAACGGACCGTCGCATATATCGGGTAAACGGTCGAGCGCCAGGAGACAGGGCCGCAACAAGGGTTCATCTTGATTTCGCCAACCGCAGCAAAGGAGACGGGCATGCAACAGGCGCATATCTCGGCATTGGAAACGAAGCACGCTGACATCGAAGCGCGCATTTTCGACGAAGAGCATCGACCCTGCCCGGATACGGCCACTCTCGCCCGGCTCAAGAAAGAAAAACTGCGGGTAAAGGAAGCCATTGTAGGCCTCCACTGACGCAAAGAAGGGCGGCTTCCGAGCCGCCCTTTTTGTTTCGCGGAAGGGCGACCTGCCCGTCCTCCGCCCTCACAAAATCCGTCCGTCCCGAGCAAAGTTGAGGGGCGCACCGCGGGCGCACTTGCTCAGAGCCACACCTTCACCTCAATCGTCCCGAGCGAGTCGAGGGGCGCACCACGGCACGTATACAGGCCAGTCAATCAAACAAGCCGGCTGGAAAACCAGGGGCTCAGATGCCGAACCCCGCCCCTCGACTTCGCTCGGGACGAACGAAGCTGGTGCCGGTCAGGGAAACGCAGAACTCCTAACCAAACCCGGCTCCAAGTACCACTTGGAGCCGATCCGTTCAGTCGTCGCGCGAGATACGCTCGTTGCGTTCGTGCCGTTCCTGGGCTTCCACCGTCATGGTGGCGATCGGGCGGGCTTCCAGGCGGGCGATGGCGATCGGCT
>DASVUO010000221.1:0-7334 GCA_036386995.1 Allosphingosinicella sp.
CGGGACCGGGCCGGCCTCCAGGAGGGCCATCGCCTCGCTCGCGCTGCAGGCGCGGAGCACGTCGCAGCCGCTGTCGGTGAGGAGATCGGCGGTGGTTTGAAGAAGCAGGGGATCGTCCTCGACAAGGAGAACGGGTGCGGCGGCGGCCTGGGACATGAGCAAACCCCCTTGAGATTAACCCATGCTAAGCGAGCCGCGAAGGCACCGGTTCCGCGCATTAGCGCACAGCTCGTCGCATTGTTGCGCGCTGCATGGGCGCAGCAAATTCTCAGCAGGTGCGGGTCAGAACGTCGAGCACGGCCATGCGCACTGCGACACCCATTTCGACCTGCTCGAGGATCGCCGAGCGGTTTGGATCGTCGGCGAGGTCGCCGGTGATTTCCACGCCGCGGTTCATGGGCCCCGGATGCATGACGATGGCGTCGGGCGCGGCGGATTTCATCCGTTCGCGGGTGAGGCCGTAGAGGGCGTGGAAGTCGCCGATCGATCCTTCCACCGCAGCTTCCATTCGCTCGCGCTGGATGCGCAGCATCATGACCACGTCGGCACCGGCAATGCCTTCTTCGAGATCGTTGAAGGCGGGAATGCCGCCAGTGTCGTCGGGAAGGAGGGACGGGGGGGCGACGATGCGAAGCTCGGCGCCGAGCTTGGGGAGGAGGCGCATGTTGGAGCCGGCGACTCGGCTGTGGCGGATGTCGCCGCAGATCGCGACCTTGAGGCCTTCCAGGCGGCCCTTGCGGCGGCGCATGGTGAGGGCGTCGAGCAAAGCCTGGGTCGGGTGCTCGCCGGTGCCGTCGCCGGCATTGATCACCGCGCAGTTCACCGCGCCTGCGACCTCGGCCGGAGCGTCGGTTTCCGAGTGGCGGACGACGATCACGTCCGGCTGCATCGCGTCGAGGGTGAGGGCCGTGTCGATCAGGCTCTCGCCCTTGTGGACGGAGGAGCCCGCCACGTGGAAGTTCGCCACCGTCGCGCCGAGCCGTTTGCCGGCGACCTCGAAAGAGAAAAGCGTGCGGGTGCTGTTCTCGAAGAAGACGTTGAACTGGGTGAGGCCCTTCAGCCGCTCGTCGATCTTGCGGGCCCGCCGGTTGAACGCCGCCCAGCCTTCCGCTTCGTCGAGCAAGAACAGGATGTCCTCCTTCGAGAGCGGATCGATGCCGAGCAGGTGGCGGTGGGGGAAATCGGCCATCTTTATCCCATGGTCAGAGCGTCGATCGCGCCCTGGAGGATATAGGCGGCGGCCATTTTGTCGACCAGTTCGGCGCGGCGGGCGCGGGAGGCGTCGGCGTCTAGGAGCGTGCGGGTGACGGCCTGGGTCGACCAGCGCTCGTCCCAGAGCAGGATGGGGAGGGCCAAGGGTGCGGCGTTGCGGGCAAAGGCACGGGTGGATTGGGTGCGGGGGCTGTCGGTGCCGTCGAGGTTCAAGGGCAGGCCGATGACGACGCCCTTCACGCCTTGTGCGGCAGCGAGCGATTTGATTGCGGCGAGATCGGCGGTGAACTTGGCGCGGTGGAGCAGCTGGGCCGGGCTGGCGATCGTCCAGCCCGCATCGCAGAGCGCGACGCCGATCGTCTTTGTACCGACATCGAGCCCCATCAGCCGCCCGCCCATCGGCAGCGCGCCGCGGAATTCGGGGGCACTGGACGTGATCACTTGTTGAACGCGGCCAGGCGGGCGGCGGCGTCGGCGCGGATATTGGCCCAGAAGAGGGCGTAGTCGTAGACGTGGTAGTTGCTTCCGGGGAGGACGTAGGGGCCGAGATCGGGCGCGTTTTCGCCGATCAGAAGCAGGCCGCGAACGTCGCAACGGGCGGGGACTCCGGGCTTGCTGAGTTCGCCGGCGGTGAGGTCCGCATTCGGCTTCAGGGTGCCGAGGTTCGCTTCGGCGGGCGCTTCGCCGTTGCGGACGCCGGTGAGCGGGTTGGTGCACAGCATCGGCGATCCGGCGCGGGGGATGCCGGTGGGCCCTTTTGAGGCGTCGTAGACGTCGGTGATAAGCTTCGGGTCGGCCGGCTCGCCGAAGCTTTGCCAGGACAGGATGCAGCGGGCCTGGTCGCGGGTCTCGCAGGCGGGAAGTCCTAGGGCGGGGAGGTCGGCGGTGGCGGAGATCGGCCAGCCGATTGCGTAAGCGGCGACGACGCGCTTCGCCAGCGGCTTGCCGGCCATGCGGTCGGCGAGGAGACGGGTGAGGTGAAGACTGCCCTGGCTGTGGCCGGCGAGGATGATCGGGCGGTTCTTCGGCACTTGGGCGATGAACAGATCAAAGGCGGCGAGGACGTCGCGATAGGCGAAATCCAGCGCCTTTTGCGCATCGTCCTGGCTGGTCAGAAATGCGCCGAATGTAGCCTGCCGGTATTTCGGCGCCCAGATGTCGGCAACGTCGTTGAAGACGCTGGCCTGGCTCCTGACGAACAGGCGAGCACGCCATTGCGAGTCCTTGTCGTCGAGCGGGGCGTTCCAGTGGGCCTTTTCAAGGTACGAGGTCGGGTGGATGAAGAACAAGGCGGCTTCCGCCTTGCCGCTGCGCGCGACGCCGGGAGGAGTCCAGAGGCCGGGATTCTCGGGCAGGTCCGGGCGAGCGATCCACATGGCGGGGCTGGCGTAAGCCTCGCTCTTCTGAGCGGCGCCGCCTTCGAACTTGCTTCCAGGGACCATGGTCCAGCGGATCAGCTCGGTTCCGTAAAGGCGGTAGACCAGCAACACGGCGAGAACGAGCACGATCAGCCCCGCAAACACCCACAGGAACCGTCGCGCCAGCATCTAAATCCTCCACGCCTGCATCAGGGCTGCACAAGCGCATGGCATGACAGGATGCAAGCGTTGTAGCATCACAGCAAGGGACGGGCATGGGGAACGAGCAAATGGCGAACGGCACAAGCGAGCGGGTGGATCACGCACCCTGGCCGGCGCGGGCCTTGTACCTGGCGCTGCTCGGCGCGGCTTTCGGCTTGCCGTTCTCGCAGCTGGTCGACCGGCCGGAGCGGGCGATGGATATCGCGCTTGCGGCGGCGCTGGCCGTGTCGGGCATGGTGTTCGCGCTCTCGCTTGAGCGGCTGCGCTGGCACTGGTCGGCGGTGTTTGCGGTCTTCGCGGGCACGGTGGCGGGGTTCGTGGCCTTCTGGAATGGTGCGCCGGACAATTGGGGATCCGACGAAGGCTGGCACTTCGCCGCTTCGCTCGCCGCCGCGGTGTTTGCGGTGCCCTTGTTCCAGGCGGCGCGGGACGCCGGCGCGGCGCGCTTTGCCCCGGCGGCGGTGCATGGCCATGCTTGGACGAACCTGATCCTCGGTGCCGTCGCGGGCGCGTTCGTCGGCGCGACGATGCTGATGACCGTCTTGCTGAGCGAGCTGTTCGCGCTGATCGGCCTCGATTTGCTGCGCGAGCTGATGCAGCGCAGCTGGTTCCTCTCCACCCTCGCCTGCGCGGCGTTGGGCGCGGCGATCGGATTGCTGCGCGATCGCGACGGGGTAATGGATACGGTGCAGCGGGTGGTGCGGGCGATCCTGTCGGTGCTTGCGCCGTTGTTGGCGCTGGGCCTCGTCTTTTTCGTGGTGGCGCTGCCGTTCACCGGGCTGGGTGCGCTGTGGGAGCAGACCAAGTCGACGACGCCGATTCTGCTCGCCTGCATCGGCGGCGCGGTTCTGCTGGTGAATGCGGTGTCGGGAAACAGTTCGGACGAGGAAGCGAAGACGCCGGTGCTGCGCTGGGCGGCGATGGCGCTTGCCGCCGTGACGCTGCCGCTGGCGATTGTCGCTGCGGTGTCGACCGCCAAGCGGATCGGCCAATATGGCTTCACGCCGGATCGGCTGTGGGCGGCGGTGTTCGTCGCTGTCGCCGGGGCCTTTGCCGTCGCTTACCTGATCGCGCTGGTGCGCGGGCGCGGCGGGTGGATGGCGCAGGCGCGAAGCTTCAACGTCCGGCTGGTGGCTGGCGTCTGCCTGCTTGCCCTGTTCCTGGCTCTGCCGCTGGTGAGCTTCGGCGCCGTTTCGACCCGCGATCAGCTGTCGCGGCTGGAAAGCGGCAAGGTTGCGCCCGACAAGTTCGACTGGGCGGCCTTGCGCTACGATTTCGGGCCGTCGGGAAGGCAGGCGCTGGAGCGGCTCGCTCGCTCGGGCGCGTACCGGAGCTTCGCATCGAAGGCGCTGAAAGCCGAGCACCGTTACGACCTCTACGACCCGGAAGTCGCGGTGCTGCCGCCGCCCAAGGTAGATGTGGACGGCGGCGCAGCGGTTGCGCCCAAACTGCTGCAGGCGATCAGCCGCACCCGGCGCTGCGCCGGGCCGCACGATCGCTGCCGCGTGGTGCCGCTCGCACCCACCCAGGCGGTGCTGCTGAGCGCGGTGTGCGACACCTGCGCGCCGACGCCTTCGCTCTTCGAGCTGGGCGCCGACGGCCGCTGGGCGCAGCTCGGCGCGCGGTTGGACCGGGCCGAGCGGGATGAGACGTACGATCCCAAGGTGCTCGCCAGCGGCAAGGTGGAAGTGCGCACCGTCGCCAAGCGGCAGGTGTTCGTGGACGGCAAGCCGGTTGGTGAAATCTTCGACTAGGGCCCGCCTTGATGCAGCGCAGCACCGATGCTAGCGCCGCACCCATGTCCGTAGACACAGAAACCGTTCGCAAGATTGCGAAGCTTGCCCGCATTGCCGTGAGCGATGCCGAGGCGGAGGCGCTTGCGCCCGAGCTCAACAATATCCTCGGCTGGGTCGAACAGCTGCAGGAGGTGGACGTCTCGGGCATCGCGCCGATGACGGCGGTGATCCCCAACGCGCTCCGGCTGCGTGACGACGTGGTGACCGACGGCGGCATTCGGGACGCGGTGCTGGAGAATGCGCCGGTCGCCGAGCACGGCTTCTTCGCGGTTCCGAAGGTGATCGAATGAGCGAGGTCACCAATCTCGGCATCGCGGCAATCCGCGACGGCGTGCGCGACGGGGCCTTTTCGGCGCGCGAAGTGGCGGAAGGTTTTATCTCGGCGGTTGAGCGGGCGCGGGTGCTGAATGCGTTCGTGATCGAAACGCCGGACCATGCGCTCGCCGCCGCCGATGCCGCGGATGCGGCGCGTGCTTCCGGGGATTTGAAGCCGCTTTCGGGCGTGCCGCTCGGCATCAAGGACCTGTTCGCGACCAAGGGCTACCAGACCACCGCCGGAAGCCACATCCTCGGCGGGTTCGAGCCGGTGTATGAGTCGACGGTGAGCGGCAATCTGTTCGCGGCCGGTGCGGGCATGCTGGGCAAGCTCAACATGGACGAGTTCGCGATGGGCTCTTCCAACGAGACCAGCGCTTACGGGCCGGTGTTGTCGCCGTGGCGGCGCAACGACGGCGGCAATGCGGCGCTGACTCCGGGCGGAAGTTCGGGCGGATCGGCCTCCGCGGTTGCGGCGCGGCTTGCGCCGGGGGTGACGGGGACCGACACCGGGGGCTCGATCCGGCAGCCGGCGGCATTCGTCGGGATCACCGGGATCAAGCCGACCTACGGGCGCTGCTCGCGCTGGGGGATGGTGGCGTTTGCTTCGTCGCTCGATCAGGCGGGGCCGATGGCGCGGGACGTGCGGGACTGCGCGATTATGCTGGAAGCGATGGCCGGGTTCGATGCGAAGGACTCCACGTCGCTCGATCTGCCGGTGCCGAACTGGGAAGCGATGCTCAACAGCGACATTCGCGGCAAGCGGATCGGCATCCCCAAGGAGTATCGCATCGACGGCGTGCCGGAGGAGATCGACCGGGTCTGGGAGCAGGGCATCGCCTGGATGCGCGATGCCGGCGCTGAGATCGTCGAGGTGTCGCTGCCGCACACGAAATACGCGCTTCCGACCTACTACATCATCGCGCCGGCCGAGGCGTCGTCCAACCTCGCCCGCTACGACGGCGTGCGCTACGGAAGGCGGGTGGCGCCGGAGGGCGGCAACCTCCAGGACATGTACGAAGCGACGCGGGCGGCCGGCTTCGGGCCGGAGGTGAAACGGCGGATCATGATCGGCACCTACGTGCTGTCGGCCGGCTTCTACGACGCCTATTTCAACCAGGCGCAAAAGGTGCGGGCGCTGATCGCGCGCGACTTCGAGCGGGTGTTCGAAGAGGTGGACCTGCTGCTGACGCCCACCGCGCCGAGCGCGGCGTTCGGGTTGGGCGAGAAGTCGAACGATCCGATCGCCATGTACTTGAACGACGTGTTCGCGGTGCCGGCGAGCCTTGCAGGCCTTCCGGCGATCAGCGTCCCTGCTGGCGTGGATCATCAGGGTCTTCCGCTCGGGCTTCAGCTGATCGGCCGGGCGCTGGATGAGCAGAGTGTGCTGAACGCGGCTTTGGCGTTTGAAGAACGCGCCGGGTTTACGGCGCGGGCGGAGGCTTGGTGGTAACGATATCCCATCTAGTCTCAGTGCAGCCCACCTATGGCTGGGGCTGGACCGACGGACGGGACGCAGTCGAGACTCCTCCCGCGTTCCAGGCCAATCTCTCGCGCAATGAAGACGAACTGACCGGACAAGTAATCGGGGCAGGTCACCCTTACGAAGGCGCGCGTTTGATCTTCTCACGTCGTCACCAAAACTGGGACGGTTGCGTGAACGTGGAAATCCATGCGCTGGATGGGGCCACCGTCTACGGTTATGCTAACATTCCAATAGAGTGTCTTTCATGAGCAGCTATCGAATCCAGGGCGCGACGGGTGAGTGGGAGGTCGTGATCGGCCTTGAGGTTCACGCGCAGGTGACGTCGCAGGCGAAGCTGTTTTCCGGCGCGTCGACCGAGTTCGGGGCGGAGCCGAACAGCCAGGTGTCGCTGATCGACGCGGCGATGCCGGGGATGCTTCCGGTGCCGAACGTTGAGTGCATCCGCCAGGCGGTGCGCACCGGAATGGCGATCGAGGCGCAGATCAATCCCTGGTCGCGCTTCGACCGGAAGAATTATTTCTACGCCGATCTGCCGCAGGGTTATCAGATCAGCCAGCTTTACCACCCGATCGTCGGCGAGGGCGAGATCGAGATCCTGCTCGACGAGAAGGACGAGAGCTCCGCGCGGCGCATCGGCGTAGAGCGCATCCACCTCGAGCAGGATGCGGGCAAGCTGATGCACGACCAGCATCCTAGCTTCTCCTATGTCGATCTCAACCGCTGCGGCGTGGCGCTGATGGAGATTGTGTCGAAGCCCGACATGAGGAGCCCCGAGGAAGCCGGCGCCTATATCCGCAAGCTGCGCGCCATCCTCCGCTACGTCGGCTCGTGCGACGGCAATATGGAGCAGGGCTCGATGCGCGCCGACGTCAATGTCAGCGTCCGCCGCCCGGCCCGGGACGGGCAGGAAGTCGCCCCCTTCGGAACGCGCACCGAGACCAAGAA
>DASVUO010000222.1:0-3406 GCA_036386995.1 Allosphingosinicella sp.
GGGCGCCGACCAGTTCCGGGATCGGGCTTTCGGTGATCTCAAACGCCACGTCGATCTGGGTGGATGTGATCTCCTCATATTCGACCTCCGCCTCGGCGAGCGCGGTCTTCTCCACCGGCGACCACATCACCGGCTTGGCGCCGCGGTAGAGGGTGCCGCTTTCGGCGAACTGGAGGAGCTCCTCGACGATCTTCGCCTCGGCCTCGAACTTCATCGTGAGGTAGGGATTGTCCCACTCTCCCATCACGCCGAGGCGCTGGAACTGCTCGGCCTGCACCGCCACCCACTTTTCCGCATAGGCCCGGCATTCGGCGCGGAATTCGCGCGGCGGCACCGCGTCCTTGTCGAGCTTCTTTTTGCGATAGGCTTCCTCGATCTTCCACTCGATCGGCAGGCCGTGGCAGTCCCAGCCCGGCACGTAAGGCGCGTCCTTGCCCATCAGGGTCTGCGAGCGAACGATGAGGTCCTTGAGCACCTTGTTCATCGCATGGCCCATGTGGATGTCGCCATTCGCATAAGGCGGGCCGTCGTGGAGAATGAACCGCTCGCGCCCCGCCCGCGCCTCGCGCAGGCGCTGGTAAAGGCCCTCCTCCGCCCAGCGGGCAAGGATTGCCGGCTCCTTTTGCGCAAGGCCGGCCTTCATCGGGAAATCGGTCTTCGGCAGGAAGACCGTGTCGCGGTAATCTATCTTTTCGGACATCGTGCGGGCCTTAGCGCAGGAGTGCGCCGGTTGGAAAGGCGCGCGCTCAGCGCAAGGCGGCGAGCACGGCTCGAACAAAGGCGCCGGGATCGAAGTCGGTCTGCGGCCCGTCATAGCCGCGGCGGACGATCACGACCCGGCGCGACGGCACGATCGCGAGGTACTGGCCGCGATTGCCTTGCGCGATATAGGCGTCGGCGGGCACGCCGCTCCCTTCGGGAAAGGTCCAAAAGGTCGCGCCATAGCCGTAGCCCATCGGCGGCTGAGCGGGTCCCTTGCGCGAAACGTAGCCGCCCCAGCCAGCCGGAATGACCGCCTCGCCGTTCCAGCGGCCGCCCTCCAGATAGAGCAGCCCCAGCCGGGCCAAGTCGCGCGCGGTGGTCCACACCTGGCTCGAAAGGATGAAGTTGCCCTGCCAGTCGGTCTCCGCGAACGTGCGGTTCATGCCGATCTTCCAGAACAGTTTCTCGTAGGGAAAGGCCAAGGCCGCCTGCCCGTCGCCGAGCTTCGCGCGAAGCCCGCGCACGGCAAGGAGGATGTCGTTGTTGGCGTAGCGGAAACGCGTGCCGGGCGCGACCTCAAGCGGCCAGCCGGTGGCGTTTTCCGTCACGCTCGAACCACCGAAATAGGTCGCGTCGGTGCGGTTGCCGGGCGCATCCGAATGGAGGCCGCTCGACATCCGCATAAGCTGGTCGGTGGTGATCGCGGCGCGCGGGTCGCCCGGCCGCTGCCACTCGGGGATCTCCGCCGGCGCGGCCGGATCTAGCACGCCCGCCTGCGTGGCGGCGCCGATCACCGTTCCGGCGATGCTTTTCGCCACCGACCAGGTGCGCTGCGGCACGTGCATGTTGAAATCGGCGCGGTAGCGCTCGGCGACGATCCTGCCGTCCTGCACCACCAGCACCGCCGTCGTTTCGCTGCCCTGGCCGTAGGTGCGCCGGTCGAAGGCGGCGGCGATCGCGATACCCAGCTTCTTCGCGTCGCCCGCCGGCTTCGCGGTCGCGGCGCGGTCGCCCTGCGGCCACGCCAGCTTATCGTCGCGCGCCACGTCCCCGGTCACCGCCAGCCGCGGCAGCAGCTTTACCGCCTCAGCGCCCGCCCCGATCGGAAGCTGCGCGCATCCGAGATGCTGCCGCCACGCGGCGATCCGCGGTGGCAGCTTGTCGTCAAAGGCGACGCTCACGGTCTTCGCCTCGCGGTCGACCACTGCCTTCAGCCCGCTCATCAGTGGCTCGATTTCGGGATAGGTGCGCTGGAGATCGTCCGCCTCGACCTGCGCCTCCGTCTGCCCGGCATTGAAAAGGTCGCTGCACAGGAAGCTGGCCTTATACCCGGCGGCCAGCGCCCGCAGATACTCGGGCCGGTTCTGCTGGGCAGCGGCGGGGGCGGCGAGCAACGCCGCGGCCAGGAGGAGCTTAGCCGTTTTTCTCACGCCGTTGTTCCTCCCACCAGGCCAGCCGCTCGGCAAGCCGCTTCTCAAATCCCCGATCGGTAGGCTTGTAGAAATGCTGCCGCTCCATCTCGTTCGGCCAATAATTGTCTCCGGAAAAGCCGCCCTCGGCGTCATGATCGTAGGTGTAGCCCTTGCCGTAGCCGACGTCCTTCATCAGCTTGGTTGGCGCGTTCAAGATGTTGGCGGGCGGCATCAGCGAACCCGTCTCTTTCGCCGACCGCCAGGCCGCCTTCTGCGCCAAGTAGACCGCGTTCGATTTGGGCGCGGTGGCGAGGTAAAGGCACGCCTGCGCGATGGCGATTTCCCCCTCCGGCGACCCGAGGAAATCGTACGTGTCCTTGGCCGCGAGGCACTGCACCAGCGCCTGCGGATCGGCGAGGCCCACGTCCTCCACCGCCGCCCGCACCAGCCGGCGAAGCAGGAACAAGGGCTGCTCCCCCGCGGTCAGCATCCGCGCCAGATAATAAAGCGCTGCCTGCGGGTCCGATCCACGGATCGCTTTGTGCAGCGCGGAGATGAGGTTGTAATGGCCCTCCCGGTCCTTATCGTAGACCGGCATCCGGCGGTGGAGCAGCGCCGACAAGGCCGCCGGGTCGAGCGGCTCCGGCAGGTCGATGGAGAACAAGGTCTCCGCCTGGTTGAGCAGGAAACGCCCGTCGCCGTCCGCCGTCGCCACCAGCGCATCGCGCGCCTCGGGCGTGACGGGGAGCGGCCGCTCCAGCAGCGCTTCGGCCTTGTCGAGCAACAGGCACAAGGCCTTGGCGTCGAGCCGGTTGAGGATCAGCACCTGCGCCCGCGACAAGAGCGCGGCGTTCAGCTCAAACGACGGATTCTCCGTGGTGGCGCCGATCAGCACCACCGTTCCGTCCTCGACGTACGGCAGGAAACCGTCCTGCTGGGCGCGGTTGAAGCGGTGAATCTCGTCCACGAACAGCAAGGTCGGCTTGCCCGCCCGCGCGTAATCCCGCGCCTCGGCGAACACCTTCTTCAAGTCGGCGACACCCGAAAACACCGCCGAGATGGCGACAAACCGCATCCCGACCGCGTCTGCAAGCAGCCGCGCGATCGTGGTCTTGCCGGTCCCGGGCGGGCCCCACAGGATCATCGAGGACAGCTTCCCCGCCGCAACCATCCGCCCGATCGCGCCTTGCGGCCCGGTCAGGTGATCCTGCCCGACGACCTCGTCGAGGCCGCGCGGGCGCAGCCGGTCGGCGAGCGGCGCGCTGTCGGCCGCCGGCGGTGGGGGAGGGGGT
>DASVUO010000223.1:0-12800 GCA_036386995.1 Allosphingosinicella sp.
CATCGACGACCGCGCCCGCACCGTTCAGGTCTCCCGCCGCGGCCGCCAGTGGAAGCTCACCACGCGCGGCGCAAGCCACCACGCCGATGTGCTCCCGCCGCACGTCGCCGAACTGTCGCGGCACATGATCGAGAAGATCCCGCCGGACCTGTCCAAATTCCTGATCTGCCCGATGCCCGGCCTGCTGACCGCGCTCAACGTCGGCGAAGGCGATGCGGTGGAGGCCGGTCAGCCGCTGGCCGTCGTCGAAGCGATGAAGATGGAAAACATCCTGCGCGCCGAAAAATCGGGCCGGGTGAAATGCGTCGCCGCCAAGCCGGGCGAGAGCCTGGCGGTTGACGCGGTGATCCTGGAGTTCGAGTGACCTAAGCGCCTCCCCCACCGCTACGCGGCAGGAAGGCACAGTTCGAAACACGCGCCGCGCTCGACGCGCTTGCTTTCGATCGTGCTTCCGCAGGCGGCCAGCAAGGACCGTGCAATGGAAAGGCCGAGGCCCGAGCCGCCCTCGTTGCGGCGGCTAGTGTGGAAGGGATCGAAGATCCGCTCGTGATCGGCGGCGGGGACACCGGAGCCGTTGTCCGACACCAGAACGTGCACCTGGCCATGCTCCGCGTGCCCTGCGATCGTCACCGCCGACGCACCGGCCTGGCGGCTGTTTTCGACCAGCGTCTCAACCACTGCTTCGATGAGTGCAGCCGGCGCGGCGACCGGCGGCAGCTCGGTCAGGGTAAGTTCGACATCGAACCCCGGCCCGCGATGCGCATCGGCGATCGCGGCAAGCGGCGGCTCCAGCGGCGTCACGCTGTCCTCCGGCGGTGCCGCCATGTCGGCGCGAGCGAGGTCGAGCAGGCGCTGCAGCAGGTGGCTCAGCCGGTCGGCGTCGGCGCTGGCGTTGGCAAGAAAGCGCGAGCGCTCCGCCTCGCTCATCGTCGGATGCTCGGTGAGCAGCTCCAGCGCGCCCTTGATGCCGGCTATCGGCGTCTTGAGCTCGTGGCTCACCGCCGCCGCGAAATCGCGCAAGTAGCGCGACCGCCGCTCGATCCGCTCGGCCATCGCGGCGAAGTTGAGGTAGAGGCTGCGGATCTCGACCACCGCCGTCGCCGGCGGCTCCGGCACCGCAACGGAGCCGCGCGCGACATTCTCGGTCGCCTGCGAAAGGGCCTCGATCGGCCGGGCAATGCCGCGCGACAGCAAGCCGGCGAGCAGGAGCAGGGTGGCGAAGATGATCGCGATGCCGAGCGCGATCTTGCCGCGATCCTGGTAGAGACCCACGAAAAGCCCTCGCGGGCTTCGCGACAGCATCAGCACGCCGATCACCCGTCCGTCGACCTCCACGGGGCGAACATAATGCACACGCACGGTGGCGACGCGGCTGAGCAGCTCGACGGCGTAGCGCAGCTGATACTCACCGGCGCGGCGGAGCACCGTGCTGGTCTGCCCGGCCATCGCCGCACGCACTTCGGGCAGATGCGCATAGCTTTTGCGCAGGTCGCCGCGCCCGTAGACCACCACCCCATGGCCATCGAGGATCCGGATCGAAGCCAAAGTGGTTCGCGCCGTTTCCCGGGCAATGGGCGCGACCGCGAACCCCGCCTTGCGCGCGGCCTCGGCGGCGACCGTCTCGGTCGGCCGCCACTCGGGCTGCTGGTCGAGGATATCCATGTCGTTCAGGTCGATTACCGGCCGCTGCGGCTGCAAGATGTCCGAGGGGGGCGGCAGCGGCTCGGGCCACATTACCCTGTACGCGCCGGCAAGCGCCGCGCCCTGCGCGATCAGCTCGGCCTCGGTCTGCTGCACCAAGGTGTTCTCGTAGACGCGGAGAAACACCGCGCCGATGCCTGGGAGCGCCGCAACGAACAGCAATGTGGTGAACAACACGGTGCGCAGCCGCATTGCCGGCCAGCGGCTTTTCAGCCAGTTCTTGGCCCTTCGGATCAAGTCGCCTCGCCCAGGCAGCGCCCGATGCGGTAGCCGACGCCCGGCCGGGTCTCGATCAGGTCGCTCCCGCCCACGGCCGCGAATTTGTGCCGAAGGTTGCGGATGTGGCTGTCGATCGTCCGGTCGGTAACCGCGAAGCCCGGCCCGTGAAGTCCGTCTATGATGTTGTCGCGGGTGAACACCTTGGACGGCGTCTTGGCGAGAAGCAGGAGGAGCTGGAACTCGGTCACCGTAACCGGCACCGGCGTCCCCGCCCACTGCGCCTCCCAGCCTTCCGGATCGAGGCGGAGCTGGCCGTGCGCCACCGCCGCCTTGGCCGGCGCTTCGGCCGGCGTCCGCCCGCCGCGCTTCAGGATCGCGCTGACCCGCGCCACCACTTCGCGCGGGGAGAAGGGCTTCACCACGTAATCGTCGCCGCCGAGCTCGAGCCCCAGCACCCGGTCGATCTCATCGTCCCGCGAGGAGAGGAACAGGATCGGCAGATTGCCGGTCGCGCGCAGCCGCCGGCACACCTCCAGCCCGTCCATGCGCGGCATGTTGATGTCGAGAACGACGAGGTCTGGCTTCTCCCGCTCCACCTGCCTCAGCGCCGCTTCGCCGTCGCCGGCCTCGACAGTCTCCATGCCGGCCTTGCCGAGGGCGAAAGTCAGCACTTGGCGGATGTGGGCGTCGTCATCGACGACGAGGATCTTCTGGGTCATTGCGGCCATGTCTGTCACCCCTCCCGCATGCCTGTCAAAGGTATGCCGCTGCATCTGCGCGGTTCGGTCGTCACCCGAGGCAGCCGCCGCTCGGCGACCAGCCGCTTCGCTTCTGCCAGGCGACGCGCGCCGCGAAACGTCCAAAGCCGCCAATCCGCCTGCTGCGCCTCAAGCCGCGCCATCTGAGCCTCACGGCTCCATGAAACCCGATCGCGCAGTTCTGGAGTGATTGGCCTGCTCTCCAGTTGGATCAGGGGGAGCAGCGATGAAGCCCCAAGATTGTTGAGGTAGCACAGGTCGAGGGTGGCGCCGCGTCCGCCTACGTCGCGGGTGTGGCGGACGTTCCACTCCGCCGCCACTGCGCCTAGATCAACGAACGCGCATCCGGTAAGGAGCAGCGCCGCCGCCGCAAGGTTGGCGTTGATCAGCCATGCATCGCTCCGCCGCCGCCAGATCCGGCAGCAGATCAGGAGCAGGCCGACCGCCACCAGCGCCATCCACAGCAGTGCCGCGATCCGCAGCCGGGTCAGCGAATAAGCATCCACATAGTCGAGCGTACGCAGCATCGTTGACGCGACCAGCAGGACGTTCTGGCCGACCCATAGATAGACCAAGCGCCGAAGCAGCGGGCTCGCCGCCATGTCGCTTCCGGGGCGAAGCGTGACGAGCACGAACAAGGCCGCGAGCAGGGCGGTGGCGATCAGGGGGTAGGCGCCGCGATGGGCATATTGGGCAAGGCTCATCCCCTCCGGCAGCGGCGCCCCGCTCCACAGGAAGGTGAGGTCGAGCCCGTTCTGCACCGCGAAAATGGTGTTAAAGGCGAAGAGGGAGACGGTGACGGAGGCGAGGCTGACGCCGGGAAGCACAAGCGGCTCCCTAGCCGCCTCAGCTGGCGCGATGCGGATCGCCGGCGGCCGAAGCAGGTTCCATGCGGCAAAGGCGAGCACCACCCACAGGCTCAGCCGCGACAGCGACAGACCCCTCAGGGCATCGGCGAAATCAACACGGGCGAAGGCATCGCCGATCAGCGGGTTCGCGCTTGCGAACAAGGCGGCGAAGAGCAGGCTTCCGGCGACCGGCAGGACCAGGATCGGTAGCCGGGCAACGATGCCGATCACGCCGCGCCGCCGCCGCGCCCGCCGCGCGCCGCGCCAGTCGCGCAGCGGCTGGGCGAGCGTGAACAGGAAGTGGCACAGCAGCCGGATCGCCCAGCGCCAGCCATCGTGGAAGCGGCTGCGCGGCAGCAAGGCGGCGCTCGCCGCGGCGATGGCGAAGAGACCAAAGGCAAGAAGCGAAGGATCGTTGCCGAGAGCGAAGGCCATGATCGCGGCGGCGGCGCCAGCGACCAGAGCTGCCCGGCTGCGCAGAACCGCCGGCCGGGTCGCGGCAAGCGCCACAAGCAGGAGCAGCGCGTAAACGCCCAAGATCGCGCCGCCGCGCCAGCCGGCAAACAGCCAGTCGCCGCCCGCGACCAGCGCCGCGGCGACGCCCGCCTTGGCCGAAAAGCTCCAATCCCGGCGCGCCCGCCCCGCTGGAGCGGGTAAAGAGGCCGGGCCGGCGGTGGTGCTTTGCATGGGGCTCCCTTTCTTTTGCAAGAAAGGCTGCCCTAGGCCGGCGCAGTTCAGCCGCGGTGCGCGGGTCTTCCGCTTGCCGCGCGGATCATGTGCACGTCCTGTGCACGCGGCCTCACTGGCCGGCGAGCACCTTGTCGATGCCGTGGATCACGCCGTTCGACGCAGCGCCATCGGCGCCAGTTACCCGCGCCTTGCCGCCCTTTGCATCGGCCACCGCCAGCTCGTCGCCTTCGCGGGTGACGGTGAGCGTTGCGCCGCCGACGGTGGCGAGCTGCGCCTTGCCCTTGCCGCGTTCGACCGCGCGGGTGAGATCTTCGGCGGTCACAGTGCCGGGCACGATGTGGCCCGTCAGCAAGGCGGTGAGCTGGCCCTTGGCCTCCGGCTTCATCAGCCCGTCGAGGGTTCCGCCGGGGAGCGCCTGAAACGCCGCTTCGGTCGGCGCGAACAAAGTATAAGGCTGGGCGCCGGAGAAGGTCTTCTCGAGCCCCGCCGACTTGATCGCCTGCGTCAGCGTCGCATGATCGGGCGAGGCGGCAAGGCTGGCGAGCAGCGACGACTTCGCCGCGCTTTTGCCCGCTTGCCCGCCCGCCGCATTGCCGCTTGCCGCCGCGCCATCGGCCGCCGGCGCCTGCCCATTGCCGCCATCGCCATTGCCGCCGCACGCCGCCAGTGCGGCACTGGCCGCAAGCACCATCAGGTGTCGCATGGTTCTTCCCCTTTATTCGTTACGCAGCCAGTACGCGCGGGGAGGGGCAGGGGTTTCCCCCACCCCCCGCCATGCCCTACTCAGACCAGCATCTCCATGATCGCCTGGATGATCTGCGTCTTGGTATCGACCTCGTAGATGTTGCCGTCCGCATAACGGTACATGTTCTCGTCGGTGTCCTGATACTCGTCGCGATACTCCATCGGCAGATTGTACGCGTCGTAGCCCGCCGGGAGCTGCTGCCCGATCCCGAAGTCGTCGCCGCCGAGCAGGGCAACGATGCTCTCGATCATCCCGCTCTGGGGATCGACCTCGTAGATCGCGTCGTCGCCGTAGCGATAGTACGCCTCGTCCGTGTCGTAATAATCGTCGCGATACTGGTAGGGCACGTTGTAGACGTCATAGCCCGCCGGAAGCGCCTGGCCGACCGAGAAGCCGCCGCCGAGCAGGGGCACGAGGCCGCTGATCAGGTCCGTCTGCCGGTCGACCCGGTAGATGTAACCGCTGTCGTCATAGCCGTAATAATATTGCGGCGTGTCGGCGTAGAAGGCGCTGTAGCGGCTCGGCAGATCGTAGCCGCCGAACCAATCCTGCTCGACCCGCTCGCCGACGCCATAGGCCTTGCGCGCCTGGCCGGGGGGCATGCAGCCATTGCCTTTCTTGGCGAGGCCCGGAGGGCAATTCTGGGCAGCCGCATAGCCTGCGCCGGCCGCCGCATAGGTAACGGCGCTGCGATAATCGTCACGGCGCACTTCGCCGCGCGCGAAGTCGCGCTGAACCCGCGCGTCGCGCTTCGCCGCCTGCTGAACGAACTTGCGCTCCGCATTTTGCGGCTTTGCGGCGTGGGACGCCTGACGCTCGGCCTTTTGCGGCTTGGGCGCGCGGAACGCCTGGCGCTCCATTTTTTGCGGCTTGCCCCCGCCTTGAAACGCTTGACGCTCGGCCTTGGCTGGCTTGGCTGCCTGCGCGGGACCACCTCCATGGCCGCCACCGCCACCGTGCGCGGCCTTGCCGCCGCCACCGCCACCGCCGCCTTGCCCGTGCGCGGCATGACCGCCGCCATTGCCGCCGCCGCCTTTGCCGCCCTTTTGCGCCAAGGCCGGCATGGACGCCGCAAGCGCCACGGCGCCAACCATCAGAAACACCTTACGCATGACACACTCCTCAGGCTCTTCACCGGATCAACAAGCGGCAAGGGCCGGCCGTTCCGGACCAGGCGGTTCGGTTGGGCAGGTGCGCAGGCACGTTCCGCCGCCGTAACCTGAACACCCGCTTTCAGCAGGTGAACGGCGGATGAGCGGCGTCTCCGCACCGACAATCGCACAGCGCCACGCAACCGCGGATCGGGAGAACCGTTACGCCTCCGTGCTTACCATGTCCCCGCCCGCCGCCGCCGACCTCCGGCCGCTCCCCCTCGATCCGGGCCGCAACTGCTGGAAGGTGGCAAAGGCCGATCGCGCCGCCTTCATCGTCGATGCCGACGATTATTACCGCGTCGCGCGCAAGGCGATGCTCTCCGCCCGTTCGCGGATCATGCTGATCGGTTGGGACGTCGACACCCGCATCTGCCTCGACCAGAACAGCGACGATGAGGCGCCGAACCATCTCGGCCCCCTCTTATCCTGGCTGCACGCCAACCGGCCGGAGCTGGAAATTTTCGTCCTCGCCTGGAACGCGGCGGCCTATAAATTCCTCGGGCGCGGCTCGACCATTTTCCGTCTCGTCACCTGGGCGCGGCACAAGCGCGTCCACTTCCGCTTCGACGCCAAGCATCCGTTCGAGGCGAGCCACCACCAGAAGATCCTGGTGATCGACGACAGCCTCGCTTTCTGCGGCGGCATCGACATGACTGGCTCGCGCTGGGACACGCGCGAGCACAAGGACGACGATCCCGGCCGTCGCCGCCCGACCACCGGCCGCCCCTACACGCCGTGGCACGACACCGCGATGGCGATGGACGGCGAAGCGGCGCGGGCGCTTGGCGAGCTTGCCCGCCTGCGCTGGAAGGTCGGCTGCGCCGAGGAACTGGACGAGGCTTCGCTGCCGCCCAAGGCGCCTTGGCCGGAGGGGCTAGAACCCGGCTTCCGCGACATCGACATCGCCATAGCCCGCACCCGCGGGAAAGTCCCGAACTGGACGGAAGTGCGCGAGATCGAGGCGTTGTACGTCGACATGATCATGGCGGCAGAACGCTTCGTCTACATGGAGAACCAGTATTTCGCCTCCCGCGTCATCGCCCAGGCGATGGCCCGGCGGCTGAAGGAAAAAGGCGGGCCCGAATTCCTGCTCGTCACCGCAAAAACCGGCATGGGCTGGCTCGACGACGAAGCAATGAGCCCGGCGCGGGCCGAGCTGATGAAGGCGCTCGGCGAGGCGGACCATGAAGGGCGCCTGCGCCTCTACCACCCGGTGACCCAGGGCGGCGAGGACATTTACGTCCATTCCAAGGTGACCATCGTCGACAACCGCATGCTGCGCGTCGGCTCGGCGAACCTCAACAACCGCTCCATGGGCCTGGACAGCGAATGCGACGTGCTGATCGACGCGGCGCAGGACCCCTCGGGCGCGGCGGCGCGCACGATCGCGGCGATCCGCGCCGATCTGATGGCGGAGCATCTCGGCGTGGAGGTAGCGGAGGTTGACCGGGAGTTCGGCCGCACGAACTCGCTGATCGAGACGGTGGAGGCGCTTCGCGGCGAGGGGCGCACCTTGCTCCCACTCGAGCCGGAGGAGCCTAGCGAGCTTGAGAAGACGCTTGCGCACAGCGAGTCGCTGGACCCGGAAAGTGCCGATGAGAGCTTTGAGCCGCTCGCCCGCCACCGCTTGCTGGGCGGCATCCGCCGCCTCCGCCGCTGACGGCTGGGCGGCCCGGATCGTTGGCGGAGAAGCCCTCCTTTCTTCGCAACCTGCGGATCGAAGCGCACGCCGCGTGGCTCGCGGCGCGCGACCGGCGCTGCCCGTGGCACGCGCGCGCCGTCGGTGTGCTCGTCGCGGCCTACGCTTTGTCGCCGATCGACCTGATCCCCGACTTCATCCCGGTGCTCGGCCTGCTGGACGATGCCTTGCTGATCCCCGCCGGCCTCTGGCTGTTCGCCAGGCTGCTTCCGGCTGGCCTGCTCGACGAGCACCGCGCCGCCGCCGCTGCCGCTGCCGAGCGCCCGCGCTCAAAGCTGGGGATCGTGATCGTTCTTGGGATCTGGATGCTCGCCGCCTTGCTCACGTGGCAGGTGCTTCGCCGGGCCTACGCCTGAATCGTAAGCGCCTCGCAACCCGCTGGGGCCTGCGTGGTTGTCGTAACGAAACAAAGGAGGGATTATGCCCGTATCGAACACGTCCGCGGTTGAGCGGATTGCGCGCGTCATCGCCGGGCGGGTGGTGAGCATTAATGCGGAAGGCGCCGATCCTTCGGCGGGGCCGCGCGTCGATGAAATCTGGCGTGAGCATATCGACGATGCGCTCTCGGTCCTCCGCACCCTTCGCGAGCCAGACCAGATCATGGCCGACGCCGGCAATGTCGAAACCTGGGAGCGGATGGTGCTCGCCGCCATCGAGGCGCAGGACGGCACCGGCAACTCCGGCGGCTTCTAAGCCCCCCTCCGCCCACATGTGAAAAGGCCGCCCCGCGCGAAGCGGGACGGCCTTCACATTGTACAGCCGGAAAACGGCTAGAATCTTTAGGCGCGAACCCCCGTGGAGGCTGCGCTCACCAGATTAGCCGCGTTCGGCATGTGACAATGAGACATCAGACCACCTCCTTTCAGTTGTTGAACAGTGAGAGGAAGATGGGCGCACCCTACGCCTTTTCAAGGGCTTAGCGCGGCGAAATTCAGCCGTCGTGGCTCTTGATCCAATCCTCGAGCACCGGCGCGATGCGGTTGCGCCATTTGGAGCCGTTGAAGATGCCGTAATGGCCGACTTCCTTGGCCAAGTGGTACTTCTTGTGGCGGGCCGGCAGCTTGGTGGCGATGTCCAGCGCCGCCTTGGTTTGGCCGATGCCGGAGATATCGTCGCGTTCGCCTTCGATGGCGAGGATGCCGATGTCGGTGATTGCGGCCGGATCGACGCGGCGGCCGCGGTGCATCATCTCGCCCTTGGGCAGCAGGTGGCGCTGGAACACCACGTCGATGGTCTGCAGGTAGAATTCGGCGGTCATGTCGCAGACGGCGCGATATTCCTCGTAAAAGGCCTTGGTCGCGTCCGCGCTCTCACCGTCGCCTTCAACGAGATGCTTGAACATCTCCCAGTGGCTGGTGAGGTGGTTGCCGAGGTTCATGGTCATAAAGCCGGCGAGCTGCAGGAAGCCCGGGTACACCTTCCGCCCGTTGCCCGGATAAAGATAGGGCACGGTGGCGATGACGTTGCGCTGGAACCAGGCGTACGGCCGCTGGGTCGCAAGCGTGTTCACCGCCGTCGGCGCCTGGCGCGTATCGATCGGGCCGCCCATCATGGTCAGCGTCTTGGGCCGCGCCGGGTTCTTGGTCTCGCTCATCACGCAGGCCGCGGCGTAGCAGGGCACGGACGGCTGGCAGACGGCAAGCATATGCGCGCCGGGGCCGATATGCTCGAGGAACTCGATCAGGTAATCGACATAATCGTCGAGGTCGAACTTGCCCGCGTCGATCGGCACCAGCTTCGCGTCGCGCCAGTCGGTGATGTAGACATCGTGGCCGGGAAGCATCCGCTCCACCGTGCCGCGCAGCAGGGTCGCATAGTGACCCGACATCGGCGCAACGATCAGCAGCCGGGGCCCGCCTTCGACGCCCTCGCGGCGGAAGCGCTTGAGCTGGCCGAAAGCCTTACGAAGCACGATCTCCTCGGTGACCCGAACCGTTTCGCCCTCGACCACCGTCGTCTCGAGCCCGAAGTCCGGCTTGCCGCGCGAAGCGGAGGCGTGGGCGAACACGTCGAGAGCCGACGACACGATTGGCCCCATCTGGCTGTACGCGAATGGATTGGCCGGGTTCTGCATCCAGCCGGCGCCGAAATTGGCGAGGCTGCTTGCCCCCGCGAGCAGCGAGCGCTGCATCTCATATGCGTCGTAAAGCATCGGAACTCCAATTGGTGCGCGGCGGGCGAAGGTTCAACCGCGACAAGGACTTAGCCGGTAAACCGGTTGATGGCACGAAAGCTCCCGCGGGCGGCGGCATTGAGCGCCGGGGCACGCGCTGCTAGGCCCCCGGCATGGCGCAAAACAGCCCTGATCTTCCCGCCCCCCGAAAACTCGGTAACCTCCGCATCATCTGGGGTTTCACCGCGCGATACAAGGGGCATGTGCTCGGCGCGCTGCTTGCGTTGATCGTGGCGGCCGGCGCGACGCTCGCCATTCCCAACGCCTTCAAGCTGATCATCGACCGCGGCTTCGGCGGGGCGGCCGGCGGCGAAATAGGCCGCTGGTTCCAGTATCTGCTGCTCGTCGTGCTCGTGATGGCGCTCGCCACCGCAGGGCGCTTCTACTTCGTCTCCTGGCTCGGCGAGCGGGTCGTCGCCGATCTTCGCCAGGCGGTGCAGCGCAACCTTCTCCGCCTGGCGCCAAGCTTCTTTGAGGAAAACCGCCCGAGCGAGATTGCGTCGCGCCTCACCGCCGACACCACCATTGTCGAGCAGGTGGTCGGCACCACCATCTCCGTCGCGCTTCGCAACGTTGTCATGGCGGTGGGCGGCATCGTCTACCTCTTCGCACTGTCGCCCAAGCTGACGCTGATGCTGCTCCTCGGCATCCCGCTCGTCATTGTTCCCATCACGCTGCTGGGCCGCCGCCTCCGCAACGTCTCCCGCCAAAGCCAGGACCGTGTCGCCGAAGTCGGCGCCATGGTCGACGAAGTCCTAGGCGCCATGAAGATCGTCCAAGCGTTCGGCCAGGAGGAGCGCGAGGCACGGCGTTTCGGCAGTGCAGTGGAGAGCGTCTTCGCGACCGCCCGGCGGCGGATCGCTCTGCGGGCGGTGATGACGGCAACGGTGATCGGCCTGATCTTCGGCGCAATCACCATGGTGATGTGGCAGGGCGCGCTCGACGTTCAGGCGGGGCGGCTGAGCGGGGGCACGATCGCTGCCTTCGTGCTCACCGGCGGCCTCGTCGCCGGTGCCTTCGGTGCGCTTGCCGAAGTCTACGGCGAACTTCTTCGCGGCGCGGGTGCGGCGGCGCGGCTGGCGGAGCTGCTCAGCGAGCAGCCGGCCATCCGCGCGCCGGCGCAACCGCGCGCGCTGCCGGAGCCGGCGCGGGGCGCGCTCGAGTTCCGCAACGTCACCTTCCGCTACCCGACACGCCGCGAGGTGTCGGCGCTTGAGGATTTCTCCCTTAGCGTGCGACCCGGCGAGCGGCTGGCGGTGGTCGGCCCGTCAGGCGCGGGCAAGTCGACCTTGTTCCAGCTCGCCCAACGCTTTTACGACCCGGAGGCAGGCGCAATCCTCCTCGACGGCATCGCTTTGCCCGACGCGGATCCCGCCGACATCCGCTCCCGGATTGCGGTCGTGCCGCAGGAAACGGTGATCTTCGCGGCAACCGCGCGCGACAACCTCCGCTACGGCCGCTGGGACGCATCGGACGAGGAGCTTTGGGCAGCGGCCGAAGCCGGCAACGCCGCCGAGTTCCTCCGCCGCCTGCCCGAGGGCCTCGGCACCTTCATGGGCGAAGGCGGCGCCCGCCTATCGGGCGGCCAGCGCCAGCGCATCGCCATCGCCCGTGCCATCCTCCGCGACGCGCCTTTGCTGCTCCTCGACGAAGCTACCTCCGCCCTTGATGCCGAAAGCGAGCGGCTCGTCCAAGCCTCGCTGGAGCGCCTGATGGAGGATCGCACCACCATTGTCATCGCCCACCGCCTCGCCACCGTGCGCGCCGCCGACCGCATCGTCGTCATGGACGGCGGCCGCATCGTTGAAGAAGGCACGGACAGCGCCCTGCAATCCGCCGGCGGCCTCTACGCCCGCCTCGCCAGCCTCCAGTTCGGTGGACTGGCGGCGTAGCCGCGCGCAAGTTCACCCGCACTCGCGGGAAGCGGGAGCGTCAGCCCCGCCATGCCGGCCAGTCCGGACCTGTCGGCGTCCCCCGGCAACCCAGATGCGGGCACCCGGCTGAGAGAGAAATTCGGCGACCCCGCCGGATCGACACTTCGCAGTGCTGGGTGAGCGGATCCGTGTTCCGCCGCATGTCATGGTAGGCAGCCGCATAAGCTCGGCCGACGTTACCGAGGTCCACAATCCGCCGGTGTTGCGGCTCCGTGAGAGATCATGGCGCCTGCCACTTCCCGAAGCATCATGTCGACGCCAGCGCGGGGCCAAAAAAATGGGCGGCTCCCGCTTAGGAAGCCGCCCATATTTTCAACTAAGTTCGATGCCTTAGAAGGCGTTCATATAAGCTTCGTTGCCGACGAAACCCATCTTCTCCACGTTGGCGCGCTTGGTGACGGCGAGGACTTCGTCGACCAACTCGTAACGGGCATTCTGATCCGGCTGGAGGTGAAGCTCCGGCACCGGGCTCATCGTCTGGGTCAGATCGAGATACTGGCGCAGGCGGATAAGATCCACCGCTTCGCCGTTCCACAGCACGCCGCCTTCAGGCGTAATGACGATCTTGTTCTTTACCGGATCGATCGGCGGCGGCGTGTTGGTGTCGGAATTGACCGGAAGGTCGAGCTTCACCGCGTGCGTCTGGATCGGGATGGTGATGATGAACATGATAAGGAGCACCAGCATGACGTCGATCAACGGCGTCGTGTTGATGTCCATCATTGGCTCACCTTCGGAAGTACTGGCTGCCATTGCCATTGTGACTTACTCCTGGATTAGCCGTTAGAGCCGGACGACCGCGCCGCCGGGAGGCGGTTCGGAAATGAAGCCGACTCTCGCGAAGCCCGCACGCTGCATAGTGAACACCGCACCCCCGAT
>DASVUO010000224.1:0-10014 GCA_036386995.1 Allosphingosinicella sp.
AGAAAACCGCATAACGTGCCCCCTGAGATGTGCTTTGCCGTGGCATAGCGAAGCCGAGGCTGCGCGCAAAGACTTGAACCGGCGGCGACCGCGGGCGCAAAAGCGGGCTATGGACGAACAGGACCAGGACGAAGCGGCGGCGGGCATCGAGTGGCGGGTCAGCGACGGCCTCGTCCCCTACCCGGAGGCGCTGGCGGAAATGGAGGCGCGCTCGGCCGCCATCCGTGCCCGCGAAGCGCGCGAGCTCGTCTGGCTGCTCGAGCATCCGCCGTTGTTCACCGCCGGCACCAGCGCCGATCCGGCGGAGCTGTTCAACCCGCAAGGCTTTCCCGTCTACGCCGCCGGGCGCGGCGGGCGGTATACCTACCATGGGCCCGGGCAGCGGGTGGGATACGTGCTTCTCGACCTCGACAAGCGGGGCCGCGACGTGCGGCGCTTTGTGCATTCGCTGGAAGGGTGGATCATCGACACGCTCGGCGAACTGGGCGTCGCCGCCTTTCGCGCGGAGGGGCGAATCGGCATCTGGACGAACGGGCCGCGGGGCGAAGCCAAGGTCGGTGCGATCGGCGTCCGGGTGCGGCGCTGGGTGACCATGCACGGCTTCTCGGTCAATCTGGCGCCGGAACTTTCCCACTTCTCAGGCATAGTGCCGTGCGGTATTGCCGAGTTCCCAGTGACCAGCCTCGGCGAGATGGGCGTGCCCAGCGGGCAAGGCCGTTTCGATCTGGCACTGAAGCGGGGGCTCTACCGGTTTTTGGTTTCCCTCGAGGGGGGAGCCGAGAAGGCTTGAGGGCCAACGTCTTTCTGTTTATTGTGTGAACTTGGTTTGGCAAAATTGGGGCAAACCCGGCCAAATCGACAACTAGGGAGTTTCTCGAATGCGTGACCTTTTCAAGAAAGTAATGACCGGCTCGATGATCGCCGGCGCGGCTCTGCTCGTTTCGGCTTGTGGCGGCGGCGAAGATGCCTCGGCCAACAACACCGCCGGCAACTTCGCCGACGAAGGCCTGATGGGCACCGACAACAGCGCGCTCGACGCGATGAACGGCACCGGCAACCTCGGCGCCGAAGCTGGCATGAACACCACCGGCACCACCGGCACGGACATGAACACCACCGGCGCCACCGGCACCACCGGCACGGACATGAACACCACCGGCACCACCGGCACCGGCAACACCACCGGCACCACCGGAACGGGCAACACCACCGGAATGTAAATTCCGCTGGCGAAAGCTACGGGAAAGGCCGTCCGGGCAACCGGGCGGCCTTTTCTTATGGGTAACAGCCGCTTAGAGGGTGAAGCGTGGCGCCGGCGCGACCGCGCGCGCGCCGCAGGCTGGACGGACGCGGCGAAGCGCCGCACTGCTTGTCTGTCGCGTGGAGGGGTTTCATGAAGCTTATCAAATCCGCATTGCTGCCGGCTTTCGCCGCTTTGGGCCTTGCCGCGCCCTCCGCCGCGCCGGCCCAGCTTTTCTTCACCGATCCCGGCTTCAAGCCCGCGCCGATCGAAGGTAGCGATCCGCTCGCCGGCCTACCGCTTCCCGGCGCGACGCCGGCCGAATATCGCGCCCACCTCGTTTGGAACCTGCGCTCCGGCCTCAACGTCGCGGCGCTTCAGTGCCAGTTCTCACCCTGGCTTCGCGCGGTGGCGAACTATAACGGCATCCTTGCCCACCATTCGGTGGAGCTCGCCGCCGCCTACACGGCCGTGAACGGCTATTTCAAACGAACCCAGGGCGCCAAGGGCCAAAAGGCGTTCGACGATTATTCCACAATCACGTACAACAATTTCGCGGCGATCACCGCGCAGATGGGCTTCTGCCAGACCGCGACCAACATCGCGAAGTCGGCCTTGCAGGCGCCCAAGGGCGGGCTTTACGCGGTCGCCCAGGGCCGGATGCGCGAGCTGCGCAACAGCCTGGTCTATGTCGGCGAGCCCGGCTTCGGCTTTAACCCTTATGCGGTGACGATCCCGGCCCTGCCGGTGATCCCGGACAATTGCTGGGACAAAAAGGGTCAGCTCAACAAGAAGTGCCGTCCAAAGGCCTGAGCCTCAGGGCAGGCCGAGCAGCTTGTGCGTCTGGAGGCTGAGCCGCCAGCGCGGATGCTTCATGACGTAATCTATGGCCGCCTCGCGTGCGGCGGCGGCGTCGGCGGAGTCGAGCGGCTGGATCAGGAAATGGTCGAAATCCCAGGCGAGCAGCGCCTCCGGATCGAGTCCGGGCTGCGGCCAGACGAGCTTGAGTTCGTTGCCGGAGCGCTGCACCACTTGGGTGCCGGCCTTGGGGCTGACGCAGATCCAGTCGACGTCGGGCGCGGCGGGCAGCGTCCCGTTCGTCTCCATCGCGATCTGGAAACCGGCGGCGTGCAGCGCGTCGATCAGCGCCGCGTCGAGCTGGAGCATCGGCTCTCCGCCGGTGATGACGACCAGCGCGTCGTCACCCTCGCCCCACAGCGCCTTGGCGCGGGCGGCAAGCGCATCGGCCTCGTAGCGGCCGCCGCCTTCTCCGTCCGTTCCGACGAAATCCGTGTCGCAAAAGGTGCATTGCGCCCGCGCCCGGTCCGCCTCGCGCCCCGACCAGAGGTTGCAGCCGGCCAGGCGCAGGAACACGCTGCGGCGCCCCGCCTGCATCCCCTCCCCCTGCAGCGTCAGGAACAGTTCCTTGACGGCGTAGCTCATGGCTGGGTGGCGTAGCGCGTGGGGTCGGGGAGCCCTGCTTCGATGAAGCCGCGCGAACGGAGGCGGCAGCTGTCGCACAGGCCGCAATGTTCGCCGGTCGGCGCGGGGTCGTAGCAGGACCAGCTGATGCCGGCGTCGAGGCCGAGCCGCGCCGCTTCGCGGGCGATGTCGGCCTTGGTCATGTGTTGAAGCGGCGCGTGGATCCGGAAGGCGGCGCCTTCGGCGCCAGCCTTAGTGCCGAGGGCGGCAAGATGCTCGAAGGCGGCGATGAAGTCGGGCCGGCAATCGGGATAGCCGGAATAATCGAGCGCGTTGACCCCGATGAACAGGTCGCGCGCGCCCGCCGCTTCCGCCCAGCCGAGTGCCAAAGACAGGAAAATGGTGTTGCGAGCCGGGACGTAGGTGACCGGCACCGCCCCTTGCTCGACGCCGCTCTTGGGCACGTCGATGTCGGCCGTGAGCGCGGAGCCGCCGAAGGCGGTGAGATCGAGCGGCAACACGATGTGCCGCTCGGCGCCGAGCACCGCCGCCACCCGCGCCGCGGCTTCCAGTTCGATGCGATGCCGCTGTCCGTAATCGATGGTAAGGGCGAACAGGCGATAGCCTTCCTCACGCGCACGCGCGGCGGAGACCATGGAGTCGAGGCCGCCCGAAACGAGGACGACGGCATTGCGGTGATGAGGCATGGCCGCGGCGGCTAGCCGCCTTGCCGCGCCCGCGCAAGTTCGGCGCGCAAGAAACGGGCCGCCCGGTGAGGGGCGGCCCAGGTTAGGCCGTAAAGCCTTCTAGGGAGGAAAGCGTGCCATCGATCGGCACAGCCACCTTCTATAACGAACAGGGTAAACAGGCGGTTAACGGCCAGCGTTCGCTGCGGGAGCGAGATCAGCAGGCGCCGACGCGCCGTGCCTCGAGCCGGTAGGAGAAGGGGCGGCCGTTGCTCAGCCCCTGGGTTTCAACCCGCACCGCGCGCGGGGTTTCGACGCGGAGGTGGCTGTGCCCGAAGCCGCGCGCGGCGCAGCGATATTGGACGGTGGCGCTTGCCGGCCCCTGGTCCAGCGTCTCGGACGGGCAGGTGCCGCCGGAGCGGTGCTGGAACTGGAGGAGCTGATTGGGATCGCCAAGGCAGATGGAGGTGGGCGCAACCGCGCCGTCCATATCCCGCACCTGCCAGCGGCCCTTTTCGAGCTTGGCGAGCGCCGCGATTCCCGCCGGCGCGGCGCCGACCGCCGGAAGCGCGAACAGCGCTGCCCCGGCCAGCATGAGCGCCCCCCGGCGCCGCATGGCCCTCAACCCGATCATGTCAGCACCATAGCAGAAAACAGCCGGCGATTCGACTCGGCGGCGCCGAAGCCGGCTTCAGTTCTCGAAGTCGTTGAGAGACAACGGAAATACCCGCGAGCAGAATTCGCAGTCGACGCTGATGAAACCATCTTCATCCACCATTTCTGCGCGCTCATTGGGGCCGAAACGGGACAGGACGCCGCGAATATAGTCGAAATTGCAGCGGCAACCCTTGGTGAGCGGCACCGCGCTCAGCACGCGGGTCTCTTCTTCGTGGAACAGCCGCCATAAGGCGCCCTCCAGCGGAAGCTGCGGGTCGGTGAGTTCGTGGCCCTTGATCGTCTCCGAAAGCACCCGGACATGCTCCCATTCGGGATCGTCGAGCCGGGTGTGGAGCCGGTCCCGCCCCTCCTCGCCCTCAGGCAGGTGCTGGACGAGGATGCCGCCCGCGACGTGGCCGGTGTCGTTTACCGCGAGGCGCACGACGCTGGGCAATTGCTCGGACTGGACGAAATAATTCTGCGCGGCTTCGGCAAGCGAGCTTCCTTCCAGCGGCACGATGCCCTGGTAGCGCTCCTCCGCCTTTGGGTGGTCGAAGGTGATGGCGAGGTAGCCCTTGCCGAACAAGGCGGCGAGGTCGCGGTGGGTCGGCAGCTCGCCCAAGCGTTCCTTGTCGAAGCGCACATAGCCGCGCAGCTCGCCGGCGCGGTAGTCGCAAACCAAGAGATCCACGATGCCGCTTTCCGTCTGCGCCTGGACGGTGAGCTGGCCCTCTTCTTCCTTGAGGAGCGAGCCGAGCAAGGCGGTCAGCACGAGCGCTTCGGACAATGTGCGGGCGATCGGCGCCGGATAATCGTGCGCCGACAGGATGAGGTCGAGCACCGGCCCAAGGCGCACGATGCGGCCGCGGGCATTGCGGCCGGGAATGGTGAAGCCGACGGCTTCGTCGAGATTGGCGGTCGCGTCCGCCGATTGCTGATTGGGAGAAGTCATGGGCGCGATGTGGCTAACGCCCATCCCCCGTTCAAGTTCACGCGGCTTCGGGCACCTGATAGCCACGCGCTGCCTCGGAAAGGCGCTCGACGAACTCGGTGACGTGCGCGTCCTCGATGATCAGCGGCGGAAGCACCCGCATCACATTGTCGCCGGCCGCGACGGTTAGGATGCCATGGTCGCGCAGGTAGGTAACGAAGGCGCGGCTGTCCGTCTTCATCTTGACGCCGAGCATCAGCCCGAGGCCCCGCACGCTCTCGAACAGTTCGTCATGGTTGGGGATCATCTGCTCAAGCGCCCCGCGAAGCCGCTCGCCCATTTGCGCGACATGGCCAAGGAATTCGGGATTGTTGACGACGTCGAGCACGGCCTGCCCCGCCGCCATGGCGAGCGGGTTGCCGCCATAGGTCGAGCCGTGGGTGCCGACAACCATGCCGGCTGCCGCTTTCTCGGTGGCAAGGCAGGCGCCGAGAGGGAAGCCGCCGCCGATGCCCTTGGCGGTGGCGAGGATGTCCGGCTCGATGCCGTAATGCTCGTAAGCGTAGAGCTTGCCGGTACGGGCGACGCCGCATTGCACTTCGTCGAGCACCAGCATCAGATCATGCTCGTCGGCGAGCGCGCGCAGGCCCTGCATAAACTCGGCGCTGGCCGGCCTGATGCCCCCCTCGCCCTGCACCGGTTCCACCAGGAAGCCGGCGACGTTGTCGGAAATGGCGCCCTGCACCGCTTCCAGATTGTCAAACTCCAGCACCTCGAAGCCCGGCAGAAGCGGCGCGAAGCCGTCGCGCAGCTTGGGCTGATCGGTGGCGCTGATCGTCGCCATGGTGCGGCCGTGAAAGGCGTTGCGGAAGGTGAGAAGGACGTTCTTCTCCGGCCGGCCGTGATGGTGGTGGTAGCGGCGCGCGGTCTTGATCGCGCACTCTACCGCCTCGGCGCCCGAATTGGTGAAGAACACCGTGTCGGCGAAGGTCGAGTCGACGAGCCGCTGCGCAAGCTTCTCCCCCTGCGGCGAGCCGTAGAGGTTGGAGACATGGATCAGGGTCGCCGCCTGCTCCTGAATGGCCTTGGTGAGGTGCGGATGGCCGTGGCCGAGCAGGTTCACGGCGATGCCGCTTGCGAAATCCAGATACTTCTCGCCGCCCTCGCCATAAAGGTACACGCCTTCGCCCCGAACCGGGCGCACCGGAGAGCGCGGGTAAACGGGCATAAGCGGCGTGATGGCCATGAGAGGCTCCTCCAAAAGCGCTGGAACAGGAAAAGGCGGCCCCTTGCGGAGCCGCCTTTCCTCTAGAGATTGGCCGGGCGCCGCGTCAACACGGCGCCCGATCCATCTGCTTACCAGCGATCGTTGCGGCGATCGTCGCGGCCTTCGCGGCGCTCGTAGCGGACGCTCTGGCGCAGGTTCTGGATGCGCTGCATCAGATCGTGATGCTCACCCTGGCTGAGGCCGTTGCGGCGGTAGCGGTCGTGAAGGCGGTCGATCTGCTCGGCCTGGCGGCTGAGCCGACGCGCTTCGTTGGTCGAGATCAGGCGACGGTCGCGCAGGCGGTCGATCTGACGCTCCATCTGGTCGATCTGGCGCTCAATGCCCTGGCCGCCCTGGTTGTACCCGCCGCCGCCGCGATATTGGGCCGCGGCCGGCGCGGAAACGGCGATCGCGGAAAGGGCGAGAGCGGAGATGAGAAACTTACGCATTGGCTTACTCCTCGTGTGAACCATGCGCCCTTTCTACGACTCGACGAATGTTTCGGCCCTGAACGGACTTGAAAGCCGCCGTTCAGGCAGGCGGCTCAGCTTTTCAGGCGCCAGCCCCTGCGCAGCAAGGTGTAGCACAAGGTGCCAAGCGCGATGTTGATCGCCAGGAGCAGGCCCGCGCCGAAGGCGATCGGCGAGTCCGCCGCGCCGAGGAAGCCGTAGCGAAAGCCGGAGATCACGTAGAAAAATGGGTTGGCATGGCTCACCGCCTGGAAAGCCGGGGCGAGGCTGTCGATCGAATAGAAGGTGCCGGAAAGCAGCGACAGCGGCGCTACGACGAAATTGGTCACCGCCGCGGCATGATCGAACTTTTCCGCCCAGATGGACGTGATCAGGCCAAAGAAGGCGAGCATCATGCTGCCGAGGATGCCGAACCAGGCGACTGCCCAGAAATGCACCGGCATGACGTGGACGCCCGGCCAGAGCTGCATGGCAAGGAACACCGCGCAGCCGACGAGCACCGCGCGGGTGACGGCGGCGCCGATCAGGCTTGCGATCAGCTCGCCCGTCGACAGCGGTGGCATAAGGTAGTCGACGATATTGCCCTGTATTTTGCCGACCAGCAGCGAGAAGCTGGAATTGGCGAAGGCGTTCTGGATCATTCCCATCACGATCAGGCCGGGCGCGATGAAGTCGGCGAAGTGGAATTGGGCGGCGCCGAGCGCCACCATCCGGTCGCCGCGGCCCAATGCGACGCTGAAAATCACCAGGAACAGGAGGGTGGTGATCGCCGGCGCCCACACCGTCTGAAGCTGGACCTTGAAGAAACGCCTCACCTCCTTCACATAGAGCGTCTGGAGACCGCCCCAGTTGACGCGCCGGATTGTCGGCACGCCAGGTTCGGCTCTGACCCAATTGGAAGGCTGGTCGTTCATCGCGCCGTCGCTAGAGGCAGACGCAGTGGCCCGCAAGCCGTGAAGGAAGAAGAACAAGCATGTCCTGGACCGACGAACGGATCGACCGGCTGAAGGAGCTCTGGACCCAGGGCAATACCGCGAGCCAAATTGCCGACGAGCTTGGCGGTGTTTCGCGCAACGCGGTGATCGGCAAGGCCCATCGCCTTGGCCTTCAGTCGCGGCCGTCGCCGGTGAAGGCCAACGACGCAGGTGCCACTGCCGCCGCCGCGCCTGCCGCCGCCGCTCCAGCCGCGCCGGAGCCTGTTCAGGAAGCGCCCGCGCCCGAAGCCCCTCCGGTTGTTGAATCGGCTCCTGCCACGGCTGCCCCGGCTCCTGAGCCGGATGTGGCGCCTTGGGAGGAGGAAGAGGCTCCCGCCGCCCCGGCCGCCGCAGCCACCGAGCCCGAGCAGCAGGCGCCGGTGCGCCCGACCCCGCCGCCGCCGGTGATCCGCTCCATTGGGCCAGGCGGCTTTCTTCGCCAATCGCCGGGCGAGCAGCAGTCGCCGATCCCGCCCGCGCCGCCGCGCCGCCTGGTGCCGGCCAAGCCGAGCCCGGAGATTGCCGACAAGACCAGCCTGCTCGATCTGAACGAGCGGATCTGCAAATGGCCGATCGGTCACCCCGGCGAGCCCGATTTCCACTTCTGCGGGCAGCAGGCGAACCCCGGCTTCCCTTATTGCGTCCAGCATTGCGGCGTCGCCTATCAGGCGCAGCTGCCGCGCCGTGATCGCCGTCCGCCACCGCCGCTTCCGTTCGGCGGCCCGCGAATCCGTTAAAGCAAAAACACGTCGCCGGCGTGCACCAGCCGCACTTCCCCGTGGGGAAGGCGCAGGCGGAGCGCGCCGGTTTCGTCCAATCCGTCGAACAGCCCCTCGCCCTCGGGCGTAGTGAGGGCTGTGCCAAGCGGGTGCGCGCGTTCCAGCCAGGCGGCGCGGATTGGGGCGATGCCCTGGCTGCGCCAGCGCGCAAGGTGGCGGGCGAAGCTTTCGGCGAGCTGTTCCAGAAAGGGAGCAGGCTCGGGCGCTGACCCGGTCAGCGCGGCGAGGCTCGTCACCGGCCGCTCGGTCCCTCCGGGGTGGTGCGCGAGGTTGGCGCCGAAACCGATCACTACCGCTTCCCCTGCCCGCTCGAGCAGGATGCCGGCGAGCTTTGCGCCGCCTGCGAGCAGGTCGTTCGGCCATTTGATTTGGATGGCGGCCTCAGGTGCCCAGGCCGAGGCGACTTCGTGCAGCGCCACTGCCGCGACAAGCGCAAGCGTCGGCGCCGGCGGATCGCCCGGCTGAAGCCGCACAAGCGTGCTGGCGTACAGGTTTCCCGGCGGGGAGGACCAGGCGCGCCCCTGCCGCCCGCGCCCAACGGTCTGCCGCTCCGCCCGAAGCCAACTGCCTTCTGCTTCGCCGGCAAGCGCGAGCGAGGCGAGATCGTCGTTGGTGGAGCCCGTCTCCGCGACCGTGCGGATGGTCACCTTTTAGTTCTCCGCCGCGATCGCGACGAGCGCCGCATCAATCGCCTTGGTGGCGGCAACGCCATCGGGGATGTCGTTGGCGAAGGCGGAGAAGGTGAGCGTCCGCCCGCTCTTCGCGATCAGATAGCCCGACAGGCCGGTGGTGGCGTTCAGGCTTCCCGTCTTGGCGAACACCCGCCCCTCCAGCGGAGTACCTTTGAAGCGGCGCGCCAGTGTCCCGTCGATGCCGCCGATCGGCAGCGTGTCCCGCCACTTGGCGCCCCAGGGCTGGCGCTGCACCCAGCGGAGGAAGGTCACAATGCCGCGCGGCGTGACGCGGTTGTAGGTCGACATGCCCGAACCGTCCGAGAGATCGACGCGGTCGCCGGGGACGCCAGCTTGCACCACCATCGCCTCTACGGCCGCAAGCCCGTCGGCAAGGGAGCCGTCGCCCTTCCGCAGCGCAACGCGGCGGAGCAGGAGCTCGGCGTGGAGGTTCTGGCTCGCCTTGTTAGTAACCTTCACGTCCTCAAGGAGCGGCGGCGGGGTCAGCTTGGCCAGGGCAGTAAGGGGCGCAGCGGGAGCAGCATCGATGCCAATCGCCCGGTGCCGCACCTGCACCGAGCCGCTCACCCGGACGCCCCGCGCTTCGAGCATCTGCTTGAAGCGCCAGGCGGCGTAATGCGCGGGGTCGTCGATGCCGAGGCGCAGGGTTTCGGGCTCGGCTCCGGCAAGCACCGTGCCGGTGAGGCGCAGCAACGTGCTTCCGGGCAGCCGGTCGGCGCTGAGCTCAGCCGACCCTTCGCGAACCGCGAGCGCGCGATTGTCGATCGTAAAGTAGCCGGGGTGTTCGACCTGGGGCGCTTTACCAGCCTCGCCAGCCGTGATCCGCACCACATACTCATTTTCGTCCAGCGTCAGCGCGGAGGCGGCGGTGCCGGAGCGGGTTGGGATGTTGTTCC
>DASVUO010000225.1:0-3297 GCA_036386995.1 Allosphingosinicella sp.
TGGGCGTAAGCGGCCGGGCTGAGCTCGATGTCGATCATCGCCGGAATGGGGAGATCGTCCTGCGCGCCGCCGGGGCCGAGCCAAGGTTCGAGCAGGTCGGCCATCTCGGAGGTCGGGATGCGGCGCGCGGAGGTGACGCCCGGGAAGCGCTTGAGAAGGGACAGAGCAGCGACCGCCTGTTCCTCGCGGCGGTCGGGGTTCGGCTCGACGATCTGCACGGTGGCGCGGTTGCCGGTGGTGGTGTCGAGCCGATCGGCCGCGCCGCCGAGGCCTAAACCGGCGGCTGCGGCGAGCACCGTAAGGAACATCATGATCGCGATCACCCAGGGCATCGGGCCGGACAGCCGCCCTTCCGAAAGGAGGCGCGCATCGGCGGTGCCGAACTGGCGTACGCCGGCTTTCATTGCAGGGGCGCCTTCATGCTTCCGGCCGCTTCGGCGGGTGGCGAAGGGCGCCGGTGGGGTCGAGCAACTGCCCCCGGTCGAGGCGGAGCATCTCCGAGCGGCCAATCGAGGAGATGAGGTGAAGATCGTGGGTGGCGACGACGATGGTGGTGCCGAGCTTGTTCAAACCGTCGAACAGGTGAAGCAGCCGCTTGGCCATTTCGGGATCAACGTTGCCGGTCGGCTCGTCGGCAACCAGCAGCTCGGGCCGGGCGATCACGGCGCGGGCGATGGCGACGCGCTGCTGCTCGCCGCCCGACAGGGTTGCCGGCCGCGCGGTGGCGCGGTGGCCGAGACCGACCCAGGCGAGCATTTCGGAGACGGGCGTCTGGAGATCGCTTTCCTCCACGCCGGCGACACGCAGCGGCAATGCCACGTTGTCGAAGGCGGAAAGGTGCGGGACGAGGCGGAAATCCTGGAACACGACGCCGATGCGGCGGCGAAACCCCGGCAAACGCTTGCGCGGCATGGTGACGATGTCCTCGCCGAACAGCTTGATCAGGCCCCGGCTCGGCCGCTGGGCGAGGTAGAGGAGTTTGAGGAGCGACGTCTTGCCTGCGCCCGACGGGCCGGTGAGGAAGTAAAATCCGCCCTCGCGCAACGAGAAGCTGAGGTCCGAAAGCGTCTCCGCCCCCGTGCCGTAGCGCAGGCCGACATTGTCGAACTGGACGATGCTGGCGCTGCTGTTCAGAGCCCTCTCCGCTGGCTGAAACCCCTCTGCCGTCAATGGCACGGCGCCCGGGGGGCCGTAAACCATACAAAACCGCGCAATTGCTTGCATGGCGCCGCCTGAATGTGCTTGGATTCGGCACGCGCACCGAGAAGTGGGGCCTCACCTAAACCATGATCCTGAGCTGTCCCGCCTGCAATACGCGATACGTGGTGCCGGACAGCGCTGTCGGCGCCACCGGACGGCAGGTGCGCTGCGCAAGCTGCCGGCATAGCTGGTTCCAGCAGCCCGCCGTTCTCGATCTTGGCGACGCCGTCGCTCGCGCCGCGGCGCCACCGCCGCCGCCGCCTTCGCCCCCTCCTCCCGCGTCTCCGCCGCCCGCGCCTGCGATGCGCGCGCCCGTGCAGCGCGACGTGCCGCAGCCGCGCGCGTCCGCAGCCGCCTTGCTTGGCCCGGAGCCGGAAGAGGCGCCGCAGGATTATGACGCATTCGCGCACGAACCGCCGTTCCGGCCGCGGCGCAACTGGGCGAAGATCTGGACGATCGCCGCAATCGCCGCCGCGGTGCTGATGCTTGCCGCCACCGCCGCGATCGGCTTCTGGGGCCTTCCCGCCAAGCTCGGTTCCGGCCTCTCCTTTGCCAAGGCGCGCGGCACGGCGCTGCAGATCGTGGACCACAAGACCCAGCGGTCGCGGATGGCGAGCGGCAACGAGCTGCTTACCGTCACCGGGCGGATCACCAATCCCAGCGACACGGCGCAGCGCGTGCCGGCGCTTCGGGCCGAGCTTCGCGACGCAAGCGGGCGCTCGATCTACGGCTGGGTGATCTCCGCGCCGGTGCCGCAGCTCGCGCCGGGGGCAAGCGCCACCTTCAACAGCGCCGAAGTGGACGTGCCGCAGGGCGCCAAAGCGGTGAACATCAGCTTCGCGCCGGCCGGCTGATGCGGATCGGGGTGCTGACCGGCGGCGGCGATGTGCCGGGCCTCAACCCCTGCATCCGCTCCATCACCCTTTCCGCCGACGATCTCGGCTGGCAGGTGACCGGCTTTCGCCGCGGCTGGGAAGGCGTGCTCGGCATCGATCCGGATGTTGCCGAAAGTGTCGCGGAGAACAGCGTCGAATTGACCCGGGAGGGGGTGAGGGGGATCGACCGGACGGGGGGCACTATATTGCACACGTCCCGCACCGATCCGCGGACGGTGAAGGAGGGCGACCAGACGGCGCGCGTGCTTCGCGTGCTGGAGCGGATGGGCATTGACGCCATGGTGACGCTGGGCGGCGACGGCACCTTGCGCTTTTCGAGCCACCTTGCCGACCAGGGCGTGCCGGTGATCTCCGTCCCCAAGACGATGGATAACGACGTCTTCGGAACCGATTATTGCATTGGCTTCTCGACGGCCGTCAGCCGGTCGGTGGAGGCGATCAACGCGCTTCGCACCACCGTCGGCAGCCATGAGCGCATCGGGGTGATCGAATTGTTCGGGCGGCGCAGCGGCGAGACGGCGCTCCTCGCCGGCTTCCTGGCGCAGGTCGACCGGACGGTGATTGCGGAAGTGCCGGCCGATCTCGACCGGCTGCTGCCGCTCCTCGCGCGGGACAAAGCGGACAATCCGGCGCGCTACGCGATGTGCGTGATTTCGGAAGGCGCGACGATCGGCAGCGCCGGCGCCGACGCGGAGCTCTCCAAGCCGGCGAGCGAGCGTTCGGAACTCGGCGTCGGCCAGCGGCTCGGCCGGGCGATCACCGCCGGCATCGGATCGGGCGTGGTCAACCAGGAGCTTGCGTACCTGATGCGCGCGGGCGAGCCCGATGCGATGGACCGGATGGTCGGCTTGGCCTTCGGGGCGCTGGCCGTGCAGCTCCTCCAGCGCGGGGAAAAGGCGCGGATGGTGACGTTGAGCGGAGGCAATTACGGCCATGTCGCCGCCAACACTTTGCTTCAGGGCACCAAGCGGGTGGATGTCGCCGCGCTCTACGATCCGCAAGCCTATCGCGCGAAGCTGATGCGCGTCGAAGGCATGCCGATGTTCCTCTATTAGGCGCCCGCGGAAAGCGCATTGCGCGGGCGGGGGGGCTTTGCTAGAGGCCCCGCTCCTACCGGCGCCGGTCCCTGATCGGCGACAACACGTGCGGTCGTGGCGGAACTGGTAGACGCGCAGCGTTGAGGTCGCTGTGGCCGAAAGGC
>DASVUO010000226.1:0-16955 GCA_036386995.1 Allosphingosinicella sp.
CGAATCCGAAGGCATGCGCCGTACGCTCGCGGCGGTGAAGCCGACCAGCTTCGAGGACATCATCGCGCTGGTCTCGCTCTACCGCCCGGGTCCCATGGACAACATCCCGATGTTCGGCGCCCGCAAGAACGGCCGCGAGGAGATCGCCTACCCGCATCCGCTGCTCGAGAACGTGCTGAAGGAAACCTACGGCATCTTCGTCTACCAGGAGCAGGTGATGGAGGCGGCCAAGGTGCTCGCCGGCTACAGCCTCGGCGAGGCCGATTTGCTGCGCCGCGCGATGGGCAAGAAGATCCAGGCCGAAATGGACGCGCAACGCGAGCGCTTCGTCACCGGCTGCGCCGCCAACGCCATCGAACGTCCGCAGGCTAACCAATTGTTCGACTTGATCGACAAGTTCGCCGGCTACGGCTTCAACAAGAGCCACGCCGCGGCCTACGCGCTCGTCGCCTACCAGACCGCCTGGGTGAAGGCGCATTACCCGGTCGAATTCTACGCTGCGTCGATGTGCTTCGACATGCACCAGACCGACAAGCTGGCGATCTTCATCGACGACATGCGGCGCATGGACCCGCCGGTGCCGTGCCTCGCACCCTGCATCAACGCCAGCGAAGCGGAGTTCGCGGTGGAGCGGCCCGCGGAGGGCGCGGCGGGGGTGCGTTATGCTTTGGGTGCGCTCAAGGGCGTCGGCGAGAAAGCGATGGAGCAGCTTGTCGACGAGCGGCGGGCGAACGGACGCTTCAAGACGCTTGAGGACTTCTCCGAGCGGGTCGATCCGCGCCTGCTCAACCGCCGCCAGCTCGAAAGCCTCGCCGCCGGCGGCGCCTTCGACGGCATCGCGCCAAACCGCTCCGCCGTGTTCGCCGCCGCCGAGACGATCCTTGCCCACGCGGCAAGCGCCGCCGACGCACGCACCAGCGGGCAAGGCGGGCTGTTCGGGGGCGAAAGCAATGTCGTTCCGATCCGGATGCCGGTCGTCGCCGCCTGGTCGATGGCGGAAAGCATGGCGGCCGAGAAGGAAGCGTTCGGCTTCTATTTCTCCGCCCATCCGGTCGACCGCTATCGCCACATCGCCATCGCGCACGGCGCGCGCAGCTTCGCCGATCTCGGATCGATGCCCGCGCCTGCCGAGGGCGGCCGCACCGGCGCGGTGATGGCGGCGCTGATCGAGGAAGCGCGCTGGCGCACCTCGGCGCGCGGGCGGCGCTACCTGATGGCGACGATGTCCGATCCCACCGGCCAGTTCATCGCCACCGTGTTCGACGACGATGCGGCGGGAAAGGTCGAGGAAGCGGCAAAGGCGGGAAGCTGCGCGCTGCTGACGGTGGAGCTCGACCGCCGCCCGGGTGAGGAAACGCCGCGGGTGACGGTGAAGGCGGTGCAGCCGCTCGAGGGACTTTCGAAACGCACGCGCCTTCAGCTCGAGATCGAAGTGGAGGACGCCGAAGTGCTTCCCCGCTTGGCCCAGATGCTGTCGGCGGAACGCGGCGGCAATGGCGAGCTCCGCCTGCGCGCGCCGGTGGAGAGTGGGCGAGCCGACGTGATCCTCGGCCGCGACTTCAAACTGGATGCGGAGCTCGCCGCCCGGCTGGAGCGGCTGCCTGGAGTGACCGCCGTCGCGCTTTCGGTGGCCTCGGCGGGGGCCTCTGCGCCCCGGCTTGCGCTCGTTTCCTGAAGCCATAGACTGCGCCCTTCAACACGGAGGGTTTATGTTTGGTGGAATGCAGGATTGGCCGCTCCGGATTCCGCGCATCCTTGATCACGCCGCGCGCGAACACGGCACGCGCGAGCTGGTGTCGCTCTGGGCGGACCGAAGCGTCACCCGCACGAATTGGGCCGGTATCAAGCGCGACTCCCTGAAGCTTGCGCAGGCGCTTGAGCGGCTCGGCATCGACAAGCGCGACCGGGTTGTCACGCTTGCCATGAACCACAGCCGCCACGTCGTCGCCTGGTACGGCACGATCGGCATGGGCGGGGTGATCCACACGATCAATCCGCGTTTGTTCGACGATCAGCTGGTCTACATCGCCAACCATGCCGAAGACCGGGTGCTGTTCTACGATCGCGCCTTTGCGCCGATCGTGGAGCGGCTGAAGCCCCACTGGACCAGCATCGAGCATTATATCTGCTTCGACCCCGCGCCCGGCGAGCACGGCTTCGAAGATCTCATCGTAGCGGAGAGCGGCGACTATCAGTGGGTGGAAGGCGACGAGCGCGACCCTGCCATGCTTTGCTACACCAGCGGCACCACCGGCAATCCGAAGGGCGTGCTCTACGAGCATCGCTCCACCGTGCTGCACGCTTTTGCCGAGGTGAGCCGCGACGTGTTCGATCTGTCGGCGCGGGCCGTGGTGCTGCCGATCGTGCCGATGTTCCATGCCGCCGCCTGGGGGCTGCCGTTCGCCACGGCGATGGTCGGCGGGAAGATGGTCTTCTCCGCCGATTATACGCCGCAGGTGATGTGCGATCTGATGCGGAACGAAGGCGTCACCCACAGCGCCGGCGTGCCCACCGTCTGGCTGGCGTTGATGGGCTATGTCGACTCAAGCCAGGCCGATCTCGGCACCCTGTCGCTGATCCACATCGGCGGCGCCGCCGCACCCCGGGCGATGATCGAATGGTTCCGGAACAAGGGGATCCGCGTCGGCCACGCCTGGGGCATGACGGAGATGTCGCCGCTCGGCACCTGCGGCGCGCCGCTCGCCAACTGGGACTCGATGAGCAACGAGGAGCAGATCGCCTATAGCTGCATGCAGGGGCGGGTTCCCTTCGGCGTCGAGCTTCGCACTGTGGACGACGCGGGCAATGTGCTTCCCCGCGACGGCCGCGCCTCCGGCAAGTTGCAGGCGCGTGGGCCCTGGGTGATCGAGCGCTATTATGGCGACCAAGGCGGCCCCTGCGTCGATGGCGAAGGGTGGTTCGACACGGGTGACGTGGCGATCCTCCACGCTAATGGCGCGATGCAGATCACCGATCGGTCAAAGGACGTGATCAAGTCCGGCGGCGAGTGGATCAGCTCGATTGAGCTGGAGAATGCGGCGGTGGGCTGCCCAGGTGTTGCGGAAGCGGCAGCGGTCGGCATCGCGCATCCGAAGTGGGACGAGCGGCCGCTGCTTCTGGTGGTGCGCAAGCCGGGCGCGGAGGTGACCGCGGCGCAGATTCTGGAGCACCTTTCGAAGCACGTGGCGAAATGGTGGCTGCCGGATGAGGTGCTGTTCGTGGAAAACCTGCCGCATACGGCGACGGGTAAGCTGCTCAAGACGGCGCTGAGGGAGCAGTATAAGGATCACCAGCTGGCGAGTGCGGCCTGACCTAAAGGAGCCTGAGCTGCGGCCCTTGTGGAGGGACGAAGAGGTCGCACCTCAAAGGCTGCTTCTCCCGGTTGAGGCCGTGCTTTCGTGCCGCAGCCTCAAGCCGGACCCGCATCAGGTCCGCCCAGGGGCCTAAGCCGCGCAGGCGGCTGTACCAATTGGGGTCGTTGTCCTTGCCGCCGCGCATGTCGCGGATGATGTTCATCACCTTGTCGGCGCGGTCGGGGAAGTGCTCGTCGAGCCAGGCGCGAAACAAGGGCGCGACTTCGTGCGGCAGGCGGACGGGCAGGAAGAACACGCCGCGCGCGCCGGCTTCGGCCGCCGCTTCGACGATGCTCTCCATCTCGTGGTCGGTGATCCCCGGCACCACCGGCGCGATCGCCACCGTCACCGGCACGCCTGCCTCGCTCAGCGCCTTCACCGCCGCCAAGCGCTTGCGGCCTGAGGGTGCGCGGGGCTCCAGCGTTCGGGAAACGGAGGGCTGAAGCGAGGTCACCGACATGGCAACGGAGGAAAGGCCCTCCGCCGCCATGCGCGAGACGATGTCGATGTCGCGCGCGACACGGTCGGATTTGGTGGTGATGGTGAAGGGGTGCTTGGTATCCGCAAGCACTTCCAAAATACTCCGCGTGATCCGCCACTTGCCCTCGATCGGCTGAAACGGATCGGTGTTGGTGCCGAGCGCGATCGGGCGGACGGTGTAGCCGGGCTTGGCGAGTTCGGCGCGGAGCAGCTTGGCGGCGTCCGGCTTGGCGAACAGCTTGGTTTCGAAGTCGAGGCCGGGGGAGAGGTCATGGTAGGCGTGGGTTGGCCTCGCGAAGCAGTAGATGCAGCCATGTTCGCAGCCCCGATAGGGGTTGATCGAGCGGTCGAAGCCGATGTCGGGCGAGGTGTTGCGCGTGATGATCGACTTCGGCTTCTCCACCGTCACGGTGGTGCGAAGCGGCGGCGCTTCGCCGTCGATGTCGCGTCGCGCGTCCAGCCAGTCGCCGTCCACCTCGCGGGTGGGGAGGTTGAAGCGGGTCGGCAACCGGTTCTCGGGCGCGCCGCGGCCTCGCTGGACGTCGGGGCGACTCATGCCTGAGGCTATCGCCCAGACGTGAGAACAAAGCAAGAACTAGATCAGTCGTTACCCTGCGACACTCGTACCGCGGATGCGCCGGGGAGACCGGGGAAGCGCGGCCACAGGCCTTGGGCGAGCGCAGCACGGGTGGCGCCCGCTTTGCCGCTTACTTCCTCGTAGACCCAGTAGTTACGCAGAATGATCGGAATGTAGCCGCGGGTTTCCCAATACGGCAGCGACTCGATGTAAAGAAGGGGATCGCCGCGATCGATGCCGCGCCCGTTCCACTCGCCGATCGGTCCCGGGCCGGCATTGTAGGCGGCGATAACCTTGGGGAGCAGCCCACCGGTGGCGGGCAAATCGCGCAGATATTCGATATAGCTTTGGCCATATTCGAGGTTGAAGCCGGGCTGGTTGAGCTGCTCCCGGTTGTAGGTGGTCCCGCCCCAGCGGGCGACGTCGCCGGCGGTGCCGGGCCGCACTTGCATCAAGCCGATGGCGCCGGCGGGGCTGATCACTTCGGTGCGAAAGTTCGACTCCTGAAGGGCGTGGGCAAAGACCAGGGACTGATCGACCCGCCAGCCGCGCACGGGCTTCCAGTCGGGACGGGGGTAGCGCGCCGCCGGGTTCACCGACGATCCGCGCGGGGCATTGTGTGCCAGGTAGAATTGGGTGGAGGCGAGGTTCAGATCGGCGGCGAGGTGGAGAAGGGCGTTGTGATCGGCCGAGCCGCCAATCCGCGCCTGGTGCCGAAGGTACTGGTCGGCAAGCGCCGGCTCGCCGATCTCCAGAAGTGCGAGCGCGGTGCGGACGTTGGGCTTGCGCACCACCCCCTGCCACTCGGCGTCACGGAAATCGTGGAAACCGGCGAAATCGCGGGCTTTGATGCCGAGCGCCTTGGCGGCGAGCATTCCGTAGAAGGTTTCCTTCATCCGGGCTGCGCTGCGGAGGTGCCCCTGCACCCGTTCGGGCCGGCCGCATTTCGTTTCCGCGCGCGCCGCCCAGTAGAAGCCGGCGGCGCTCAGCTCCACATCGGCGGAGCGTGCGCCAACGGTGTTGAACGTGTCGGCGGCGGCGCGGCAATCCTCCATGCGCCAGGCGGCGAGGCCGGATGTCCAGGCGCCGTGCAGCGCCCACTCGCCGCTTCCGGCGCGGGCGAGGTCCGATACGCGCCGTGCGTCGGCGTTGAAGCCAATCAGGTAATAGGACCAGCCGATGCGCTGCTGGAATTCGGTACGTGCTTCAGGGGTCAGCTGATCTTGGTACTGGAGCAGCAGCGCTTCCGCTTCCGCCGGTCGATCCTCGATGATCAGCGGCGAGACCAGCTTCTCGAGCGCGGGGGCGGCGAGATCCCCCTTGGTGGGCTGCGCGCGCGAACGGCGCGGCTGACCGCTTTGCCAGACCAGCGACTGCGCGGCGGGCAGCGGCGGAAGCTCGGTCGCGCCGCGCGTCTGCGCCAAGCGGGCGAGCTGATCTGCCTTCGGCGCTTCCGGCGCTGCGGCGATCAGCTTGAGCAATGGCTCGAGCTCCACCTTCGGCGAATCCTTGGCGAGGTAGAGTTCGGTGTACGCGGCGTTCTTGAGCGGCCCCTCGGGCGCAAGCGCGAGCTTGGCCGAGGCGCCGAGCCAGTCGCTTGCCTCGATCGCCGAGAACACCTCCCGCCAACCGGTGCGCTCCGCCGCGTTGAGCAGAGTCGGAACCGTGTTGCGCGGCGCGACAGGTTCGGCGCCCTCGGCAAGGGCCGCTGACGGAAGCGCAAGCGCGGCGGCGAGGAGGAGCGCGCGCAAACTCGTCATGCTTTCAGTTCCTCGATCAGCATCTGGAGGTCGGCCCAGGCGAACTTCTTGTGGGCCGGGTGGCTGAGCAGGTGGGCGGGCGACAATGTCACCAGCGCCTTCACCGGCCCGGCCTGGGTCGCGATTTCGTGCCAGCGCCCACGCGCCTGCGCCATCGGCAGGCCGAGCAGAGCCTTCGAGCAGGCGTCACCGAGCAGAAGCACCGCGCGCGGACCGGCCAAGCCGACATGGTGGCGGGCAAGGGTGGCGCAATTCTTCGCCGCGTCGGTTGCGAAGCGCCCGTCCGGGGAGCGCAGGCAGGACAAAGCCGCAAGGTAAACCGAAGCACGGTCGCGACCGATCGCGGCAAGCATCCGGTCGAACAGGCGCCCCGCATCGCCGGAGATCAGCGTACCGGTGCCGCAATCCTCCGCCGTCGGCATGTCGGCGAGGATCATCAGCCCGGAAACTGGATCGCCTGACGGGCAGACCCGCGCTGCGGCGGGGGCGGCGAACGGGAGGGAGGCGCTGTCCTTCAGCCAGGCTTGAAACAAGTTGAGCTGATCCGGAGGCAAATCCTCGGGCGCGGGTGCCGCCGGCGCGGGGGCAGGGGCCTTTGCCCGCGCCACTGGGGCAGGCGCTTCCGCAAACGCGACCTCCGCCTTGGGCTGCGGGCGCAACCAGTCGCGCGGGGTCTCGTCGATCAAGATATCGACGCCCGCATCGGCCCACCAGGAAAGCGCGCTCGCCGCGGCCTCCGGTGTCAGTGGATCATTTCCCCGCTCCATCCAAAGCCACTGGAAGGCGGTGCGGGCAGGCTGGTCAACCGCAAAATAGCCTCCTATCTGCAAAACGTTGGCTGACTGCGACGATCGGCAGGGCAGCGCCCGATGGAGAAGCGAATGTCCGAACGCGAGTCGATGGCTTATGACGTGGTGATCGTCGGCGCCGGCCCGGCCGGGCTCGCCGCCTCGATCCGCCTGAAGCAGCTCGCCGAGGAAGCGGGGCGGGAGCTTTCCGTCTGCATCCTCGAGAAAGGCTCGGAAGTCGGCGCGCATATCCTCTCCGGCGCGGTGGTTGACCCCCGAGCGATGGACGAGCTTCTGCCCAATTGGCGCGACATGGACAGCCCGCTCACCGTGCCGGTGACGGAGAACCACCATTGGGTGCTCACCCGCACCAAGAAATACGGCATGCCGCATTTGCTGATGCCGCCGTTCATGAACAACAAGGGCACTTACACTGTCAGCCTCGGCAACCTTTGCCGCTGGCTTGCGGGCCAAGCCGAGGCACTGGGCGTCGAAATCTTCCCGGGCTTCGCGGCGGCGGAAGTTTTGTTCAATGATGACGGCTCGGTGAAGGGCGTCGCAACCGGCGACATGGGCGTCGCCCGCGACGGCACGCACAAGCCGGATTACCAGCCGGGCATGGAGCTTCACGGCCGCTACACCTTCTTCGCGGAAGGCGCGCGCGGGCACCTTACCAAGGAAGTGAAGCGCATCTTCGAGCTCGACAAGGACAGCGAGCCGCAGGTCTACGGGATCGGCCTGAAAGAGCTTTGGGACATCCAGCCCGACAAGCACGAGCCCGGCCGCGTCATCCACACCCAAGGCTGGCCCCTCGACGACGCCTGGGGCGGCGGCTTCATCTACCACCAGGATGCCGGACAGGTGGCGATCGGCTTCGTCGTCGCCTTGAACTACCGCAACCCCTACCTTTCGCCATTCGAGGAGTTCCAACGCTGGAAGCAGCATCCGGAAATCCGCGCGATCCTGGAAGGCGGCAAGCGCGTTTCCTACGGCGCGCGTGCGATCAACGAAGGTGGCTACCAGGCCATTCCCAAGCTCGCTTTCCCCGGCGGGGCGCTGATCGGCTGCTCCGCGGGATTCGTGAACGTGCCGCGGATCAAGGGCAGCCACACCGCGATGAAGTCGGGTATGCTTGCCGCCGAAGCCGCCTTCGAAGCGCTCGGCGCGGAGCGGTCGAACGACAGCCTGGACGCTTATGACAGTGCGCTGCATTCAAGCTGGGTCGCCGACGAGCTGAAGACCGTGCGCAACGTCGAGCCGATGGTCGCCAAGTTCGGCGGCACCGCGGGGACGATGCTTGCCGGGGCCGATATGTGGATGCGCACGCTCAAGATCGGCCTGCCGTTCACCATGAAGCACCACAAGGACAATGAAAGCCTGTGGCGCCGCGATCTTGTGAAGCCGATCGCTTATCCCAAGCCCGACGGCGTGATCAGCTTCGACAAGCTTTCTTCGGTGTTCCTGTCCAACACCAACCATGAGGAAGACCAGCCGGTTCACCTGACGCTGAAGGACGCGTCGATACCGACGCGGGTGAACCTGCCGGAATTTGCCGGGCCGGAGCAGCGTTACTGCCCGGCCGGCGTTTACGAGTATGTGGAGGAAGCGGGCACGCCGCGCCTCCAGATCAACGCGCAAAACTGCGTCCACTGCAAGACGTGCGACATCAAGGACCCGACCCAGAACATCAACTGGGTGGTTCCCGAAGGCGGAGGAGGCCCGAATTACCCGAACATGTAGGCCGCTGCTCGGAGCGCTCCTGGCAGGCGCTATGCTGCTCCCCGCGGCAGGTGCCTTTGCGAGCGTCGAGGCGCCGTCGGCTCTTTCGGATTTCGCCAGCGCCTATGCCGCCGACAGCTTCGGCGCCCCCGAAGAGGCCGCACGCCGCTACGCCGCCGCGCTTGCCCTTTCTCCCGACAACCCCGTGCTTGCCGCCGCCGCGTTCCGGCAGGCGTTCACCGTCGGCGACAAGGCGCTCGCGGTCAGCGCCGCCCGGGCGCTTCAGGCATCCGGAAAGCTGGCACCGGACGGGCGGCTCGTTCTCTTCGCCGACGCGGTTGGGAGGAGCGACTGGAAGACGGCCACGCTCCAGCTCGACCAGCTTCGCAAGGACCCCGTCTTCTCCCACCTGACGCCGACGCTGGAGGCCTGGGTGCGGGTGGGGTCGAAAAAAGGCGATCCGCTCGCGGCGATCGCCGCGATCACCGACAATCCTTTCGCCGCCGGCTACGCCTCCGAGCATCGGCCGTTCCTGCTGCTTGCAAAGGGGCGGACGAAGGAGGGGCTCGCTGCCCTGACCGCGCTTCAGGAAGCCGGGCCGCTGCCTGCGCGCTTAGCGATTGCCGCCGCCGGCCAGCTCGCGCGGCAGTGGCAGAAAGCGGAAGCCTTGGCGCTGCTCGAAGGCCAGGCGCCCGCGCTCGCCGCGGCTCGCGCTCGCCTCCAGTCGGGCAAGCGGCTGCGCGCGGGCATGGCCACCGCGCCGGAGGGCATTTCCGAGCTGCTACTTCGCCTCGCCGCTGATGCCTCTGCGGCCGAAGCGCCGGAGTTTGCGCTCACCCTTTCGCGCACGGCCACCTTTCTCGCACCGGGCAATGCCGCGCCCTGGCTGATCACCGCGGAGCTGCTTGCCGCCCAGAGTCGCTACCCGGCCGCCCTTGCCGCGCTTCGTCACGTGCCGGTGGAAGACGCGCTGTTCACCGAGACGGCCGACCTTCGCCTGCGTATCCTGAACAGCAGCGGCGAACGGGACGCAGCGATCGCCGAGGCGCGGGCGCTGGTCGCCGCGCAACCGCAATCTGTGCAGGGCTGGACCCGGCTCGCCGATCTGCTCAGCGCGGGGAAGGCGCACGGCGAGGCCAGCGAGGCTTACGGGAAGGCCCTCGATCTCGTCAGTGGCGGAGCGAGGGCGGCACAGCCCGAATGGACCTTGTGGCTGCTGCGCGGCGGCGCACTGACCCAGGCGGGCCGGTGGGCGGAAGGGAAAGCGGCACTGGAGCAGGCTCAGAAGCTGGCGCCGGATCGGGCGGTGGTGCTGAACTACCTCGGTTATTCGCAGCTCGAGCGGCGCGAGAACCTTGCCGAGGCCGAGCGGCTGATCCGCGAGGCGAGCAAGCTCCAGCCGGACGATCCGTCGATTACCGACTCGCTCGGCTGGGCGCATTATGTGCGGGGCGATTATCCGAAGGCCGTCGAGCTTCTGGAGCGCGCGGCGCGCGGCCAGCCCGCCGACGCCGCGATCAACGAGCATTTGGGCGACGCTTATTACAGCGCCGGTCGCCGCTTCGAGGCCCGCTACGCCTGGCAGGCGGCGCTGACCTATGCCGAAAGGGACGCCGCCGCGCGCCTCCAGGCCAAGATCGACACCGGCTTGAAGCCGAGCCTCGCCGCGCCCTGATGGAAGAGCTCGCGCGGGCCAAGATCAACCTGGCGCTGCACGTGCGGGGGCGGGAGCCGGATGGGTATCACCGGCTTGAGACGGTGTTCGCCTTCGCCGAGCACGGGGACGTGCTTCGGGTGGAGCCGGGTGCCGAGCTGACCCTCACGGTGGAGGGGCCGTTTGCAGCGGGACTATCCAGAGGGGAGGACAATCTCGTGCTGCGCGCCGCGGGAGCGCTTCAGGCGCGCTTCGGGGTGGAAGAGGGCGCCGCGCTCATTCTCGATAAGCGTTTACCCGTGGCCTCCGGCATCGGCGGCGGATCGGCCGATGCTGCGGCGGCCTTGCGGCTGCTGGACCGATTTTGGGGATTGGAGGCAGGCGAGGCGGCGCTGCTTGAACTTGCACGGCCGCTCGGCGCCGACGTTCCCGCCTGCCTGCTGTCGCGCACCTGCATCGGCACGGGGCGAGGCGACGCGCTTCGCCCTTACGAGAGCGGGCTGGAGGGCGCGCCGTTGCTTCTCGTCAACCCGCTCGTGCCGGTCTCTACGGCCGACGTCTTCCGCTGCTGGGGCGGCGTGGACGGCGGGCCGCTTCCGGAGGACCTTCGCTCGGCTCGCAACGATCTTCAGGCGCCGGCGATAGAAGTCGCGCCGGTGATTTCCGACGTGCTCTACGCCCTCGACGGCCTGGAAGGCACAACCTTGGTGCGCATGTCCGGCTCGGGCGCCACCTGCTTTGCTTTGTTCGAGAACGAGGCCGCCTGCGACGCCGGCGCCGCCGCCATGCGCTCCGCCCAGCCGAGCTGGTGGCTGCTCGAGTCCCGCATTGGGTGACCCACCCGTCCCGCTCCGGCACGGTTCGCGGGCCCGTTAACCACTGCACCCCGCGGCTTTGCGTCGTGGCACGGTCCTTGCTGCAGGATGAACGACGAGTCGAAGCTTGGGGGCAGCTCCTTGTGGACATTCGCCCGAGGTCCCGCGCTCGGCCAAGCCGCCGCGGCGCTCCGGACAGTTGAGCCGGCCGCTCGGGGATGAGCGGCCGGCTCCTTTTCTTTGAGGACAAGCGCGTCGCGGCGCGCCATGAAGCGGCGATGTTCGACCTTCGCCTCCAGAACGGCATCGCCCGCCTGATCCTCCGCCGGCCCGACGCCCGCAACGCGATCCCCGCCGATCAGTGGCGGCCGCTCGGCGCGTTGGCGCAAGGCGCCGCCGCGGAGGGTGCCCGCCTGCTGATCCTGGAAGGGGAGGGCAAAGCCTTCTGCGCCGGCGCCGACCTCAAGGATTTTGAGCGGATGCACGGCGATCTCGGCGCAGCCAGCGAGTTCCGGCAGGCGATGCGCGAGGGTATCGAAGCTGTCGCCGGACTGACAATTCCAACCGTCGCCGCCATTCACGGACCCTGCTTCGGGGCGGGCGTGGCGCTGGCAATGGCGTGCGACTTGCGTTTCGCCGGCAGCGGCGCGAGCTTTGCGATTACACCGGCCAAATACGGCATCTCCTACCCGCAGGAAGACGTCGCCCGCCTTGTCGCGCTGGTCGGACGGGGGCAGGCGGCGCGGCTGCTCCTCAGCGCCGGCACCATCGACGCGGAGGAGGCGCTGCGCATCGGCCTTGCCGATCTGCCGCTGGACCAGCTCGACGCCTTCGTCGCCGCGATGGCGCGCAACAGCGCCGCCAGCTTCGCCACGTTGAAGCGCGGCATCGAATTGGCGGCGGCGGGCGTGGCGCGGGATGAGGCGCAGGACAGCCGCTTCGACGACCTGATCGCCGGCGACGAACTCGCCGAGGCGCTGGCGGCGCTGCGCGCCCGGCGCTAAGCGGGGAGCCATGAAGCGCGCGCTCCCCCTTCTCCTCCTTCTCTCCGCCTGTGGCGACGCGGAGGAGACGCCGAAAGACGTGCTCGCCTCCGCGCCTGAGGGTGCCGAGCGGGTCGAGTGTGCGGTCGGAGGGGCAGGGGCTTTCGAGAAGGTGTGTGCGCTCGACCGGGCGCAGTCGCCTGAGGGGCTGACGCTGACCATCCGCGCTCCGAATGGAAGCTTCCGCCGGCTCCTCGTTACGAGCGACGGACGCGGCGTGATCGCAGCGGACGGCGTGGAGCAGGCGAAGGTGACTTCGCTCGGCACCAGCGGGATCGAAGTCGCGATCGGCGGCGACCGCTACCGTCTCCCCGCCACGATCCGGAAGTGACCGGCCTCGCCATCCTGACGGCAAGCGAGATACGCCGCGCGGAGGAAGCGGCGATATCGCTCGGGACGGATGCCTCGACGCTGATGGACCGGGCTGGGCGCGGAGCGGCGGAGGCGATCCGGCTCTTTGCGGGCCCTGTTCCGGCGCTGGTCCTCTGCGGCCCCGGCAACAATGGCGGCGATGGTTACGTAATCGCCCGCGCCCTCCGCGAAGCCGGAGTGGCGGCGCGAGTCGCCGCGCTCGGTGAGCCGAAGACGCAGGCGGCCTTGGCCGCTCGTCAGACTTGGGACAGTCCGATCGAAGACTTCAAAGATGCCGAACCTGCGCACCTGATCGTCGATGCGCTGTTCGGCACCGGCCTGACGCGCTCGTTCGACGAGGCGGTGGCGCGCAAGCTGGGCGAGCTTGCCGCTGCTGCGCGAGTCACAGTGGCGGTGGACGTGCCGAGCGGGGTCTCCACGGACGACGGCGCTTTGCTCTCGCCGGTGCCGCGCTTCGATCTGACGGTCACCTTCGCGGCGATGAAACCCTGCCACCTGCTGCAACCCGCCGCCTCCGTGATGGGCCGGATCGTCGTGGCGGACATCGGCGTGGCGGCGGAGGGCCTGCTCACGCAAGTCGCGCGCCCGCGCCTGCGTACGCCGGGCCCCGCGGACCACAAGTACAGCCGCGGCTATGTCGCCGTGCTGGCAGGGGAGATGCCGGGCGCGGCGGCACTCACCGCCGGGGCTGCGCTGCGTTCTGGTGCGGGCTATGTGCGGCTGGTGGGGAAGGGTAGCTTCTCAAACCTGCCGAGCGCGGTTGTCGTGGACGCGGCAGAGCCCACAGCAGTACTGGCCGACACCAGGATCGGCGCTGCGGCCGTAGGTCCCGGCCTAGGACGCGGCGCTGCGGCTAGGACGCTGCTTGAGATTGCGCTCGTCTCAGACACGCCGCTGATCCTCGATGCCGACGCTCTGACCCTTGCGGCCGAGGAAGGCCCGGCGCTCTTCCTCCGCGCGCGCCACTGCCCGGTGCTGACGCCGCACGCGGGCGAGTTCTCCCGCCTGTTCGGCAGTCTCTCCGGCAGCAAGGTGGAGCAAGCGCGCCAGGCCGCCGAGGCAAGCGGCTCAGTCGTTGTGTACAAGGGCGCCGACACGGTCATCGCGGCGCCGGATGGCCGCGCGGCCGTGGCGGCGAGCACCGGCCACTGGCTCGCACCGCGGGCACGGGCGACGTGCTCACCGGCGTGATTGCTGCCATGCGCGCCTCAGGGCTCGACGCGTTCGAAGCCGCCTGCGCCGGGGTCTGGCTCCACGGCCGTGCGGCGGCGCTCGCCGGTCCCGTCCTCGTCGCCGACGACCTCCTTCTCCCCCTTCGCCAGGCGACCGTTGAATGTCTGTAACCGAACCGATCGTCCGCCTCGCTGCCCGGGGCGACGGCGTCACCCAAAGCGGGCGCTTCTTTCCGCTCACCGCGCCGGGCGATCTCGTCCTGCCCGACGGCAGCGTTGAGCCTGGCCCTCACCGCCGCAAGCCGCCCTGCCGGCACTTCCCCGAATGCGGCGGCTGCCAGGTTCAACAGATCGACGATGAGTCGTTCGCGACGTTCCTGCGCGAGCGGATCGCCGGCGCGCTCCTCGCGCAAGGGCTGGACGTGCCCGAAATCCTCTCTGCGCACATCTCCCCCCCCAACAGCCGCCGCCGCGCCTCACTGAAGGCGGAGCGGCGCGGCAAGCAGGTGCTGCTCGGCTTTCATGCGGAGGGCAGCCACCGCATCATCGACATGCACGAATGCCACGTGCTTCGGCCGGAGCTGTTCCTGCTCGTGCCGCTGCTCAGGCGCCTGCTCGGCACCATGATGGGCCCGCGCGCAAGCGGCGGGGTGCGGATGACGCTCGCCGATCAGGGCGTCGACCTGACCCTCGACCGGGTGGAGGCGGACGGCCTTGCCGCGGCGGAAGCGCTCTCAGACTTCGCGCAGGCGAACCGCGTCGCGCGGCTCAGCATCGACGACGGCTACGGCGCGCAGACCCGTTGGGAGCCGGAGCCGGTGACGATCACGCTCGGCGGCGTTCCGGTGCCGCTGCCCGAAAACGCCTTCCTCCAGGCCACCGCAGACGGGGAGGCTGCGCTGGTGGCCGCGGTGGGCGAGGCGGTCCGCGGCGCAGGCGTGGTCGCCGATCTCTTCGCCGGCCTCGGCACCTTCGCGCTTGCACTGGAGGGGCGGGTGCTTGCCGTGGAAGGCGCGCGCGACGCGGTGCTTGCGCTCAAGGCCGCCGCTGCGCGCTCGCAGCGCCAGCTGTTCGTCGACCACCGCGACCTTTTCCGCCGCCCGCTGATCGAAAGCGAACTGAACCGCTTCGAAGGGATCGTCCTCGATCCGCCGCGCGCCGGTGCCAAGGAGCAGATCCCGCACCTCGCCCGCTCAAGCGTGCCGCGGATCGCCTATGTCTCCTGCAATCCCGCAACCTTCGCTCGTGACGCAAAGGCGCTCGCCGACGGCGGCTACCGGCTCAACTGGGTCAAGCCGGTCGGCCAGTTCCGCTGGTCCACCCACGTCGAACTGGTCGGCGCCTTTTCGCGTCAAGCGTGATGAAGGAGGTGGATCGCCGCATGCAGGGTCAGCGCAACGAGGCATAAGGACGCGGCGCTGAACAACAGGAAGCGGGTACGGACCACGTTGGTAATTGCGTGCACCAGGCTGTGCGCGACCCGCAGCACGACGTAGCCCCATGCAAGATACAGGTTGATGCCGTGGCCGTCGCCGAGCAGCGCAAGCGTCAGCGCGATGGCGTAGAACAGGGTCGGCTGCTCCATCAGGTGGTTGTAATTGTGCGCCTTCCACTGGACATGGTCCTCGACCACCGCGTCCAGCGCCCCCGGCCGGCTGCCGACCCGGCCCTTTAGGCTGATCCCCTTGCGCCGCATCGCCGGAAAGCGGGTAGCGTACATCCACGCCATCATCATCAGCGACCAGGCGACCAAAGCCACCACCGGCGCGAGTATCGGACTCGATTCCATGTAAGCGTCTCCCCCCAAATGAGAGGGGAGGGTGCGCCATTGTGCGGCCGGCTGCAACAAGGAGGGGAACGCGCCGCCCGCACGTCGCTTGACTTGCGTTCCCACCAGGAGCCTCTTGGCCCTTCACAACCGGGGGGATGTTAAATGATCAGGATCGGCTCTGCCGCCGCCATTGCGGCGATCGGCATCTTGGCGGCGCAGCCTTGCGCAGCCGCAGAGGATGTTCGCGACTCCGGCATGCGGGAGCGGCGTGCCTCGGCTTTCGGCGGCTTGACCCTGCGCGTACCGTTCGGCGGCGCGCAGGCCGGGAAGCCCTCGGCGCGGCTGCAACTGGCCGCGGCCTCCACGGTGCGCGACCCGCGCTCGGGCGCGACGTCGACCCGCCGCGCGGAGGGTCTCGAGATCGTGGCAGGCGAGGGCGGCAAGCCGGCGCTTCACATGGGTGGGCAAAGCACTGCCCAGATGAAGACCAAGCTCGGCCTGAGCAAATCGACAACCACCATCATCGTCGTCGGCGGTGTGGTGCTACTTCTTCTGGTGGTGCTTGCCGCCGCACAAGTGCCGCCGCAGCCGGATTTCGACGACTGAACGAGAAACGCCTCCCCCGGCTGGAACCGGAGGAGGCGCTTTCTAGACTCTCAGGCGAGTCTTAGCCGAACAGCTTGGCGAAGCCACGCTTGGCGCGGTTGCGCCAATGGCCGCGGTGGTAGGCGTCCGACGCGATCAGCGGGAGAACCGTGGTCGCTTCGGCGAACACCATCTGCTCCATTGCGGTCGAGACCTTGCCCCACGATGCCGCTTCCTGAAGCGTCGAGGACGAGCAGGCGCCGTCGCGCACGTCGGCGACAGTGATCTGCACCGCGTACTTATGAACCTCGACATCGTCATGGCCGAGGATTTCCGCGCAGACCACTGTGTCCTGCGTGAAGTTCTTCGGCACACCGCCGCCGATCATCAGAAGGCCGGTGGTGCCCGCTTCGATCTTGAGCATGGTGAGCTCGCGGAAGTCGGCAATGGCGTCGAGCACCATGTAGGGCTTGCCTTCCTTCATCCGGTCGACCTGGTGCTTGACCAGCCCGAAGCCCGCCGAGCTGTCGACGAACGCCGGGCAGAAGATCGGCACGTCATGCTCGTAAGCGAGCTTGACCAGGCTGTTCTCCTTTTTGCCGTGGGTCATCAGCCACTTGCCCATTTCCTTGATGAACTCGCGCGAAGAATAAGGCCGCGCTTCCAGGCTGTTGGCGATGTCGCCGATCGTGTGATCGGTTTCCTGCAGCTTCTCTTCATCGATATACGTGTCGTAGATCCGGTCGATGTAGAGCGAGCGAAGCGTGTCGTCGTCGGGGATCTCGAGCGCCTGATAATGCTTGTGGCCAAGCGCTTCGAAGAAATCCATGTCGACGATGGTGGCGCCGGTGGCGACGATCGCGTCC
>DASVUO010000227.1:0-5393 GCA_036386995.1 Allosphingosinicella sp.
GCGCTCGGATCGAGCCAGATGACGCGGCTAACCGAGTTCGTCTCCCGCCGCCGCGAGATCGCCGCTGCTTACAACGACGCGTTCGCGAACGAGCCGGTGGCGGTGCAGTGGCAGGAGGCGGACACCGCCTCGAGCTGGCACCTCTACGTGATCCGCCTACGCGGCGCCGACATGGCGCGTCGGGCGGAGGCCTTTGCGGCCCTCCGCGAAGCAGGTCTTGGCGTGAACCTCCACTACATGCCGGTCTACCTGCAGCCTTATTACCGCAAGCTGGGCTTCGAGCCCGGTCTGTGCCCTGAGGCCGAAGCCTATTACCGGGAGGCGATCAGCATTCCGCTCTACGCCGGAATGATCGACGCCGACGTCCAGACGGTGATCGGCGCGGTGAAAGCGGTCGCTCGCCGATGAGCGGCGCGGCGGCGGCGCGGCTGGGCCTCGGCACCGTTCAATTCGGCCTCGCTTACGGCATCACCAACAGCGACGGCCGAATCAGCGACAGCGAAGCCGCGGCGATCCTCGCGCGCTGCGCGGAGGCGGGCATCGACCTACTCGATACCGCGAACCTCTACGGCGAAAGCGAGAGTGCGATCGGCCGTGCCGCGCCTTCGGACGCCGCCTTCCGGATCGTCACGAAGACGCCCAAGGCGGCGGGCGCGCGCTCGGCCGACGAAGCCGTAGCGGCGCTGCAATCCGCCTTTGCGGAATCGCTGGAGAAACTGCGCCAGCCCCGCGTCGATGCGCTTCTTCTTCACGATCCGGCCGATCTTCTGGGGCCAATGGGACCGGCTCTGTGGTCGGCGATGGAGGCGCTGAAGCGGGACGGCCTGGTGCGCGCGATCGGCGTTTCGATCTACGAAGGCGCGGAGATCGACGCCGCTCTTGCCGCTTTTCCGATCGACATCGTTCAGCTGCCCTGGAACCCGCTCGACCAGCGCCTTGAGCGCGGCGGGCAGCTTGCCGCCTTGGCCAACGCGGGGGTGGAGGTCCACGCCCGCTCGCTGTTCCTCCAGGGCCTCCTTCTTCAGGACGCGGCGAACATTTCCGCCAGGTTCGGCCCCCTCCGCGACGCGATCGCGGCTCTGCACGCGGATTTCCGTGAAGTTGGCCTGTCGCCGCTGGAAGGCATCCTTGCCCACGCCTTCGCTCGCCCGAAGATCAGTCGCTTCGTTGTAGGCGTCACGAGCGCCGCCGAACTCGACGCTATTCTGCTTGCAGGAGAGAAGGCGGCCGGGGTAAAGGCGCCGTTGAACCCCTCTACATCAAGCGGCGCCCTGGACGCCCGTTACCTCAATCCTGCCCGCTGGTCGGAGCTGGGGTAAGCCAAGGCACCCGCCAAAGGACGAAACCGTGACAGAATTGAAGAAGTGCGGCAGCTGCCTCCTGCCCGAGACCTATGAGACGATCGAATTCGATCCCAAGGGCACCTGCAACATCTGCCGCGGTAAGCAATTCCGCGACGAGAAGATCGACTGGACTGCTCGCAAGGTCATGCTTGACGAGCTGGTTGAGCAGTATCGCGGCAAGTACGATTACGACTGCATCGTGCCGTTTTCGGGAGGCAAGGATTCGACCTTCACCCTCTGGTACCTGGTAACCCAGTACAAGCTGAAGCCGCTGGTCGTGCGCTTCAACCACGGCTTCATGCGTGACACGTTGGAAGAGAACAACGTCCGCACTTTCAAGAAGCTCGGTGTCGACGTGATCAGCTTCACGCCGAACTGGAAGCTGGTGAAGCGCCTCATGCTCGAGGCTCTACGCCGCAAGGGGGATTTCTGCTGGCACTGCCACACCGGCATCTTCTCCTACCCGATGCACATCGCGGTGAAGTTCAACGTGCCGCTGGTCTTCTGGGGCGAGCCGTCATCGGAATATACGCAATATTACGATTATGCCGAAGGCGACATCGAGCAGGTCGATGAGACTCGCTTCAACCGCTTCGTTAATCTCGGCATCACCGCTGAAGACATGTACGGCATGATCAAGGACGATTTCGACGTCCAGCCACGCGACCTGCTGCCTTACACCTATCCGCAGATGCGGGACCTGAAGCGTCTGCGCTACAATTCGGTCTGCCTCGGCTCCTACATCCCCTGGGACGTGAAAAAGCAGGTTGAGATCATCGAACGCGAGCTCGGCTGGAAGGGCGACCAGGTCGAAGGCATGCCCTGGGAAGAATATAATTACGAGAAAATCGAATGTTACATGCAGGGCATGCGCGACTACATCAAATATCTGAAGCGTGGCTACAGCCGCGTCAGCCAGATGGTGGCGCTTGATCTGCGCAACGAGCGCATCACCAAGGAGCGCGGCGAGGAACTGGTCAGCCAGTATGAAGGCCGCAAGCCGCCCTCGCTTGAGCTCTTCCTGGAATATGTCGGGCTGGACGAGAACGAGTTCAACGAGATCGTGGACAGCACCGTCGTGCCGCCTAACAAGCCCGATTATCAGAAGAACGAGTGGGCGCCCCGAACCTGGGACTTCGACCGCTGGTACCGTGAAGGCGCCGGCTCCGAGCCGCAGAGCTGAGGATCAGCAGGGGAGCCGGGACACCGGCTCCCCTTTCGTATCAAACGTTAGGGCGCTCGCCGAGTTCTCCGTCAACGGGCACGTGATCGTCGCGAAGGTCGGTCGCGCCGAGGCCGAGCGCCTGTTGCGCGAACTGGGCGTGAAGCTGGCCCACGGTGGCGAGGCCGGCGCCGCACGAGGGGCAGGCGACGACGTCGTGCTCCGGCGTGTCCTCGGCAATCGACATGGTTGCCGTGTTGCCGCAGCGTTCGCAGGTCAGCCGCGCTTCATTTTCCATTCACTGGGTCTCCTCTGCCCGTTCAACGCTTAAAGGGCGGCGAGTTCCCCTGCTTCAGCGAACCCGGAATAGCGGCACCAGCGGCTCGCAGCGCAAGGAACCGATCACCTTGTCGCGCGCAAGGGCGTCGCGCATCAGCGGGAAGACCTCGTCATAGGTGGCGATCAGCCGGTCCACATCCGCCTCGCTGGTGGCGAAGGAGAGATTGTGGGTCCCAACGGTAAGGATGCCGCGAGCAAGCACTTCCTGGAGGAATAGCGTCTTCAATTCGAACTGCGAGGCGCCCGGCTGGTCCGCGATCATCAGGAACGACCAGGACGGGTGGCCGGCGAGCGACAGGAAATGTCCGCACTCGTGGCGGTCGATGACGCCTTGAACGCCGTTCAGGAGCTGCGTGCCCCGCGCGGCGATCGCGTCAGTGACGTTTTCGCGCACCGTCTTATCGATCGCCGCGCGCGCCGCGGCAAGCGACAGCGTTTCACCCCCCATGGTGAACGAGAAAAAGACATGCTCAAACTCCGTCATGATGTCGGCGCGTCCGGCAACGGCGGCGAGCGGGTAGCCGTTCGCCAGCCCCTTGCCGAAGCAGGCGAGGTCAGGCGTCGCGCCGAACAATTGCTGGGCGCCGCCCGGGGCGAAGCGGAAGCCGGTGATTGTCTCATCAAAGATCGCGACGGCGCCGTGCCGGTGGGCGAGGTCGATGACGCCCTGCAAGAAGCCTTCCTGAGGATAAGCCACGTTCATCGGCTCCAGGATCACCGCCGCGAACTGACCGGGATGCGCTTCCAGCAGCGCCTGGAGAGCGGTAAGGTCGTTATAAGGGAAGCTATGGGTCAGGCCGCGGGTCGCCTCCGGCACCCCCTTGGAGCGGGCGGTGGACCCGATATACCAGTCCTGCCAGCCATGGTAACCGGACACCGCAACCCGCTCCCGGCCGGTGAAGGCACGCGCTGCCCGGATCGCGCCGGCGGTGGCGTCCGACCCATTCTTGCCGAACCGCACCTTCTCCGCGCACGGCACGATCTCAACGATCCGCTCCGCGACCTCAATTTCGAGCTCGTTCGATAAGGTGAAGATCGTGCCCTTGGGCAGCTGTTCGGTCACGGCGCGGCTTACATCGGGATCGACATGGCCGAGCGTCACCGAACAAAGCGCGTTGTTGAAATCGACATATTCGTTGCCGTCGACGTCCCATGCTCGCGAGCCTTCCGCCCGCTCGATGAAGAAGGGCGCGGCGCCGCGCGGATATTGGGTGATGCTCTTCGAAAAAGTCTGCGCGCCGAGCGGGATCACTTTCAAGGCACGCTCGAGCATCTCTTCGGAACGGGAATAAATGGGCAGGGAGTTAGTCACGTGTCGGTACTCGCTTTCAGAAGGGCTTCCTCCGCCCGGCGCAGGCCTTCGTTCCGTTCAAAGCCTGCGTTGAGGCTCATCAGGTCGGGCTGGCGGCCGAGGAGGGCAAGGATGTCGGCGGTCGTGAAGGCCGGGTTGGCGGGGTAAAGGGCGTCGTAAATGCGGCTGATGAACTGGTAGTCGGCGGGCTCGTCCACCGTCCACCGCATCGGTGAAAGATCGACGCCGTTCTCGAACGAGCCAAGCCGGAAGCGGTCCGGCCTGCGCGTGATGAACGGCATCACATGCTCGCGCTCCACCCTTGTCGTCGCTTCCTGCCAAGCGGTGCGCAGCGCCTCATAGGTGACAACCTCCACGTCCAGGCCGTCCGGCCAGGTCGGCGTCAGTGTGTTGGATGCGTAATCGTAGCCGCCGGCGAGGGCAAATTCGATGCAGCCGTCGATCACCGACCAGTCGGCAACGGGGCAATCGCCGGTCAGGCGCACCACATGGCTCGGTTCGAACGGCTCGGCGGCGCGGTAGAAGCGGTCGAGCACATCGTTCAGCGACCCGCGGTAGCTGTCGATTCCAGCCGCCACGGCGACTTCGGCAACGGCTTCGTCACCCGGCCGATCGGTGGTGGCGAGCACCAGCCGATGGATGCCGCGCACGCGCTGCAATCGCTCGATCTGCCGCGCGATCATTGGCGCGCCGGCAAGCGGCTTCATCACCTTGCCGGGCAGGCGGGTGGAGGAAGTGCGCGCCTGAAGAATGCCAAGGATCACGCCTGCGCCTCCAGATCCGAGGGGAGGCAGCCAAGCTCGATCAAGTCGGAGCGTGCCTCGGCCAGCCGGTAATGGGCGCGGCGGCGGCCTTCCTCCCGGTACCCTGCCTTTAAAAAAGCGCGGCGGCTGCCTTCATTCTCCCAATACATCGACGCGCTGAGCTTTTCGACGGGCAGGTGTGCAAAGGCGTAGCGGCTGAGCGCTTCAATCGCCTCGGCAGCAAAGCCGCGCCCCCAGCAGCCCTTGTCGCCGATCAGCAGGCTGACATCGGCCAAACGGTGCCACGGGTGAATGGGACCGACCTTGATGTTGCCGATATGACGTCCGTCTTCGCGCAGGAAAATGCCGAACAGCACCTCGTTATCACGGGCGGCGACGCTTTCCACAAAGGCACGGACGCTCGCCATGTCCTGGGGGCTGTGCCGAGTCTCAAGATAGCCCGAAACCTGCGGATCGTTGAGCCAACACAAATA
>DASVUO010000228.1:0-7141 GCA_036386995.1 Allosphingosinicella sp.
CGCGCATCTCCAGCGCGAGAGCCGCTTCGATTTCGTAGAAGGCGACATAATCGACGACCTGCCTGCGTCCGTCACCCGCGGCGATTTCACCCACGTCTACAACCTCGCCTGTGCCGCCTCGCCGCCGCACTACCAGGCCGATCCCGAGCACACGATGTTCACCAACGTCGTCGGCACCCGCAACCTCCTCCGCTTGGCCGAGGAGAAAGGCGCCCGCTTCCTCCTGACCTCGACCAGCGAAGTGTATGGCGATCCCGAAGTCCACCCGCAGCCCGAAAGCTATCGCGGCTGGGTCAACTGCACCGGCCCGCGCGCCTGCTACGACGAAGGCAAGCGCGCCGCCGAAACGCTGACCTTCGACTATCAGCGCATGGGCAAGGCCGACGTGCGCGTCGCCCGCATCTTCAACACCTACGGCCCCCGCATGCGCCCCGACGACGGCCGGGTCGTTTCCAACGTCATCTGCCAGGCGCTCGCCGGCGACGACATTACCGTCTACGGCGACGGCTCGCAAACCCGCAGCTTCTGCTACGCCTCAGATCTCGTCGAAGGCCTGATGCGGCTGATGGATTCGGACGTGCGCGACGGCCCGGTCAACCTCGGCAACCCGGTCGAGCTCACCGTCTCCGACCTCGTTAAGCGCGTGCTGAAGATGACCGGCTCCAAGTCGCGGATCGTCAACATGCCGCTCCCCGAAGACGACCCCCGCCGCCGCAAGCCGAACATCGACCGGGCCAAGGCGCTGCTCGGCTGGGCACCCAAGGTCGAGCTGCAGCAGGGCCTCGACCTCACCGCCCCCTGGTTCGCGGAGGAACAACGCCGCACCGGCAAGGCGGCGAACGTCGAGTTGCTTGAGGTCGCGGCGGAGTAAGGCGCCGCACCTTCGCGCAGGCGGCGCGCCCCAACACTAAACGGGCGCGCAGGCCTCGCGCGCCCAAGCCAAGGCGTCGCCTTCAAGCTGCGGTGCAACCACCTCCAGCACCCCCGCGTGGTAATCGTTCAGCCACGTCCGCTCCGCCTCGGTGAGCAGCGCCACCTCCACCAAGTAGCGGTCGATCGGTGCCCAGGTCAGCGTGTCGAAGCCGAGGAGCTTCTTCTCCGCGCCATCGACCTCTCGAGGCGAGACGAGGATGAGGTTCTCGATGCGGATGCCGTAGGCGCCGGTTTTGTAATAGCCGGGCTCGTTGGACAGGATCATGCCGGCGCGCAGTGGCTCATCGCCTCCGGCCTGGCCCGAGCCGACCGGTGAAATGCGTTGCGGGCCTTCGTGCACCGCGAGGTACGAGCCGACGCCGTGGCCGGTGCCGTGGGCGTAATCGAGGCCGACCTGCCACAGATACTGCCGCGCCAATGTATCGAGCTGGCTTCCGCGCGTGCCTTCGGGGAATACGGACGCCGAGACGGCGATGTGGCCCTTGAGCACGCGGGTGAAGCGGTCCTTCATCTCCGCCGTAGGGGTGCCGACGATCACCGTGCGGGTGATGTCGGTGGTGCCGTCCGGATACTGTCCGCCCGAATCCACCAGGTAGATCTGGTCCATCTCAAGCGGGCGGTTAGTTTCCTCGGTCACCCGATAGTGGACGATGGCGCCGTTCGGGCCCGCGCCGGAGATGGTGTCGAAGCTGGTGTCGCGAAGGCCGCCGGCTTCCCGGCGGAACTGGAGCAGGCGCTCGGCCGCGACGATCTCGTCCAGCCCGCCCTTCGGCGCCTCCACCGACAGCCAATGCAGGAAGCGCGTCATCGCTGCGCCGTCGCGGGCTTGGGCGGCGTGGTGGCCGGCAACCTCCGCGTCGTTCTTGATCGCCTTGGGCAGCACGGCCGGATCGCGGCGCGCGATCACCTTGGCGCCCGCGCCCTCCAACGCATCGAAGATCGCCGCCACCGCCCGCTCCGGATCGGCCACCACCGTCTTGCCGCTGAGCGAGCCGAGATGCGGCGCGAACGCCTCCCGGTCGTGCACCCGCACCGCGTTGCCCAGGTGGGCGTGAACGTCGTCGCCGATCTTCTCCGGCGCCACGAACAGGTCGGCGGTGCCGTCGGCGTTGACGATGGCAAAGGAGAGGGCGACCGGCGTGTGCTCGACGTCCTCGCCCCGCACGTTGAAGGTCCAGGCGATCGAATCCAACGCGGAAAGCACCGCCGCGTCCGCCTTCTGCTCCTTCAGCCAGTCCGCCATCTCCGCGCGTTTGGCGGCGGAGGATTTGCCGGCGAACGCGTCGGGGTGGACGGCGAGCCGCGCCTTGGACGGCTCCGGCCGCTCGGTCCAAACCGCGTCGATTGGGTTGCGCGCGACGGCGACCAGCTCCGCGCCCTTATCGGCAAGCGCCGCCTTTGCCTTTTTCACCCACTCGCTGGTGTGGAGCCAGGGATCGTAGCCGATCCGCCCGCCGTCGGGCGCGTGCTCGCTTAGCCACTCGACGATGCTGGTCTCCGGCACCGACTGGTAGGACCACAAAGCCCCGTCCACCTGATCGCGGACCTGAAGCGTGTAGCGCCCGTCCGTGAAGATCGCCGCTTTCTCAGCAAGCAGCGCCGCCGACCCCGCCGAGCCTTGAAATCCCGTCAGCCAGGCGAGGCGCTGGGCGTAGCTTCCGACATATTCGCTCATATGCTCGTCGGTCAGCGGCACCACGAAGCCGTCGAGGCCGTCCACCTTGAGCTGTTCGCGAAGCGCCTGCAGGCGGTCTAGGTAAGCGGACATAAGCGCCTCTCTTTACCGGCGGCGCGAAGCAGGGCAGTGAAGGCCCTGCAATTCAGCCCGCCGGGGGGAATATGAAGCCTGCTTTCCTAGCCATTCTCATGCTCGCTGCAACTGCGGCCTCAGCCCAGAACGGAACCATGACCAAACCTTCAGACCTCCCCGCGCCGCCCAAGGCCGAGCAACGCCCCCACAGCTACGAACGCCACGGCTTCAAAGTCGACGACCCCTATTTCTGGCTGAAAGACCAGGGCTATCCCAAGGTCGACGACGCCGACGTGCTTTCCTATCTCAAGGCCGAGAACGCTTATTTCGAAGCGGCGATGAAGCCGCACCAGCCGCTGATCGACACGTTGTTCGAGGAAATGAAAGGCCGGCAGAAGGAGGATGAATCCTCCGTTCCGCTGCGTGACGGTGCTTACCTTTATTGGTGGGCGTTCAAGCCTGGCGCGCAATACCGCACCTGGTACCGGAAGCCCGTCGCGGGCGGCGCCGATCAGGTGATCTTCGACGAAGCCGCCGAAGCCGAGGGCAAGGAATATTTCCGCCTGGGCGCGATGAACGTCAGCCCGGACGGCCGGCTCGCCGCCACGCTTGTGGACGACAACGGCTCCGAGCGCTTCGACCTCCGGATCCGCGATCTCGCCACCGGCAAGGACATCGAGACCGTGACGGAAGTCGGCATCGGCGAGCCGGTGTGGACCAGCGACTCCAAGGGCGTCGTCTTCACCGAAGTGAACGAGAATTGGCGCAGCTACCGCGCCCGCTACCACCGGCTCGGAACGCCGGTGGCGCAGGACAAGACGCTCTATGAGGAGACCAAGGAGCTTGGCTTCACGGTCGGCGTCTCCAAGGCGCAGGACGAAAGCCTGATCTTCATCTCCACCGGCGACAACGCCACCAACGAAGTGCGCTTCGTGTCCGCCAAGGACCCGACGGGTCCGCTGACCCTGATGTCACCGCGCAAGGAGAAGCGCCAATATTCGGTCGACGCGGCGCATGGGAAATTGTGGATCCTGACCAACGACGACCACGTAAATTTCCGCGTCGCCGAGTCCGATCCGAGAAAGCCGGACGTCTGGAAGACGGTGATTCCCGGCTCCGACAAGGTCTATCTGCGCGGCATCACTTCCTACCGAGACCACCTCGCCGTGTCCGAGCGGGTCGAGGGCCTCGATCAGCTTCGACTGCGCGGCTATGACGGCAAGGAAGAGCGCATTCCCTTCAAGGAAGCGAGCTATTCGGCCGGCTTCGGCGGCAACCCGGAATATGCGCCGGACGCCTACCGCGTCACCTACAGCTCGATGGTGACCCCGGCGACCGTTTACGATTACCACCCGAAGACCGACACGCTGGAGCAGCTTAAGGTCCAGGAAATTCCCTCGGGCTACGACGCAAGCCAGTACGTCACCGAGCGGCTGATGCTTCCGGCGCGCGACGGCAAGCAAGTGCCGGTGTCCGTGGTCTACAAGAAGGGCTTCAAGAAGAACGGCCAGGGCAAGCTCTTCCTCTACGCCTACGGCGCTTACGGCTACGCCATCCCGCCCTCATTCTCGACCAGCCGGATCAGCCTGCTCGACCGCGGCTACGCCTACGCCATCGCCCACATCCGCGGCGGCGACGATCTTGGCTATGACTGGTTCCTGCAGGGCAAGCTCACCAAGCGCACCAACACGTTCAACGACTTCGTCGATGCCGCAAAGGGCCTGATCGCCAACAAGTTCACCAAGGCGGGCAATATCGGCATCCAGGGCGGATCGGCCGGCGGCGAACTGATGGGCGTCGTCGCCAACACCGATCCGGAGCTTTGGGGCGCCGTGGTGGCGGACGTGCCGTTCGTCGACGTGCTCAACACCATGCAGGACGAGAGCCTGCCGCTCACCCCGGGCGAATGGCCCGAATGGGGCAATCCGATCAAGGATAAGGCCGCGTTCGAATATATCCGCTCTTACTCGCCCTACGACCAGGTGAAGGCGCAGAAATACCCGCCGATGCTGATCACCGGCGGCCTCAACGATCCGCGCGTGACCTATTGGGAGCCGGCCAAGTGGGCCGCCAAACTCCGCGCCACCAAGACGGACGACAATCTGCTGCTGCTCAAGATCAACATGGGCGCCGGCCATGGCGGGAAGTCGGGCCGCTGGGACCGTCTGCACGAAGTGGCGGAGGCCTATGCCTTCGTGCTGACCCAGATCGGTGAGGGGAAGTAACACTGACGCCCTTCGAGACCCGGATCACCGCTAGCCCGGCGGACATCGACGAGCTCGGCCATGTCAACAATGCGGTGTGGGTGCGCTGGATCCAGGATCTGGCCACCGCCCACTGGTACGCGACGGCGCCCGCCAGGCATCGCGACGCCTATGTCTGGGTCGTGACCCGTCACGAGATCGACTATCTGCGCGCGGTGCTCCCGGGCGAGACGGTAACGGGTCGCACGTGGATCGAGCAACCGCCACGCGGCGCGCGCTTTGACCGGCATATGGAGTTCACCGGCGAAGACGGGAAGCCGAGGGTGCGGGCGAAGACGACGTGGGCGGTGCTGGATCGGACCACCGGCCGGCCGCTACGTGTGCCACCGGAAGTGACAGCCGCCTTCCTTCCTTAATCCTCTCCGTCCCGGGGAGGATCAGAAGTTACGTACCGCCTCGACGATCTTCGGGAATGCCCTGGAACTCACCGCATAGGCCATGTGGCTGCACTGGAGCTCGACCTCGGCGTCGCGCTGGTGGGGTTCGCCGCGGGCGCCGGCCACGGACACAATGCCGTCGCGGCGGGACCAGATGGCGAGGGTCGGCACCGGCGGCTTCACTTCCGGGTCCTTGTCGATCGGCGGGCTGTTGACCGGGTGGCCGGCGACATACTCATACAAGCGCCAGACATTGTTGTTGCGCCGCCGGTCGCCGTGGAAGGGGGAGCCCAAAGTGATCACCTTCGCCACCAGCTCCGGTCGCTCTTGGGCGACGACGCGGGCGTAGATGCCGCCGAGGCTCCAGCCGACCAAGATCACCTTCTCGCCCGCGCCGAAGCGTTCCACCCGCTCAGCGATGCTGTGGACAGTCGCTTCGCTGACGCCGCGGTTGAGGCCGAGGCCCCAGCCGGTCACCCGGTAGCCCGCCTCGGCAAGCGCGCGCTGAAGGCCAAGGGTGGTGCGGTCGGTGGCGAGGAAGCCGGGGATGACCATCAGCTTCGGGCCGTTCTCCGGACCCCTAGCGCCCAGCTTACCGAACGCCCGCCACACCCGCGCGAACAACGACGCGCCTTCGCGCACCCGCATCCAGGCGGGGGGCGCCTTGTGGTCCGGGCGCTTAGAGATACTCACTGCCCATCAGCGGCTGCAGCGCCTTGGGCAGCTTCACCCGCCCGTCCGCCTGCTGGTGGTTCTCGAGTAGCGGCACCAGGATGCGCGGGGACGCCAGCGCCGTGTTGTTGAGCGTGTGGACGAAGCGCACCTTGCGCTCTCCATCCCGCCAACGCAGGTTCGCCCGCCGCGCCTGCCAGTCGTGCAGGGTCGAGCAGCTGTGCGTTTCTCGATATTTGCTGAGGCTCGGCACCCAGCTCTCGATGTCGTTCATCCGGAACTTGCCGAGGCCCATGTCGCCCGTCGAGGTCTCGACCACCTGATAGGGGATTTCCAGGTCCTGAAGCAGCATCTCGGCGTTGGCGAGCAGGCGCGCGTGCCATTTGGCGGAGACTTCGGGATCATCCTCGCAGATCACGTACTGTTCGAGCTTCAGGAACTGGTGGACGCGGAGCAGCCCGCGCACGTCGCGCCCGGCGCTGCCCGCCTCCCGGCGGAAGCAGGGCGAGTAGCCGGCGTAGAGGATCGGAAGCTGCGCTTCTTCCAGGATCTCGCCGCTGTGCAAAGACGTCAGCGCGATCTCACCGGTGCCGGCGAGGTAAAGCTCGTCCTTGGGCACTTCATAGGCTTCTTCCTCGTGCCCGGGGAAATGGCCGGTGGCGACGAACGCCTGCGGGCGGGCGAGGGCAGGGACCGTCATTAGCGTGAAGCCGTCGGCGGCGAGGCGCTGCTGGGCGTGGAACATCAAAGCCTGCTCGAGCAGCGCGAGGCGCCCCTTGAGACAGTATTGCCGCGCGCCCGCGACCTGGGTGATCCGGCCGAGCTCGGCCCAATCGTTCATCTCCAGAAGGGCGACGTGGTCCCGCGGCTCGAAGTCGAACTCGGGCGGCGTGCCTTCGGTGCGGATCACCACGTTGCTATTCTCGTCCGGCCCAACTGGCGCGCCGTCCCACGGGATGTTGGGGAGGCGCAGCATCAGGCCGTTCAATTCCTCGCTCACGCCAGCAAGCGTCGCTTCCGCCTCGGTCGCTTCCGCGCCCATCGCCTTGGCCTGGGCGCCCAGAGCAGGGCGGTCGGCGGGGTCGGCTGTCTTGAAGCCGGCGCTCAGTTCGTTGCGCTGGCGGCGAAGCTCGTCGATCCGCGAC
>DASVUO010000229.1:0-6590 GCA_036386995.1 Allosphingosinicella sp.
CGGCCTCGCCCGCTCCGGCCAGCTGTTCCTGCGCGCCGTGATGGGTATGGCGCTCGGCTTCGCTTACTTCGTCGCCGACAATTTCGCGCTGGCGATGGGCAATCTCGGCGCCTACCCGCCGCTCCTCGCCGCCTGGGCGCCATTCGCTTTGTTTCTGCTGATCGGCGAAACCGTGCTGGTGCGGACCGAAGAGTGAGCGACACTCCATCGGCCGAACCGGCCGTCAGCCGCCGCGACGTGGCAAGGGGGGCGGGGCTTGCCGGCCTGTCGCGCGCAGCCTCCCTGATCGAGGCCGATGCACAGCCGATCTACACCTGGCTGTTCGGCCTGGCGACCTACGGCGTCTACGTCGTGTTGTGGGGCGCGGTGAACCTCGCCTCCAACATCGTCGACCTTTCCATGACCAGCGCGCTGCAGCGCATCGTGCCGGGCGAAGCGGACGAACCGCGCATCCGGGCGCTGGTCAAGACCGCCTTTCTCCTCGCCATGGTCCCCGCAATCCTGCTCGCCGCTTTGGTCTCGTGGCAGGCGGAGTGGGTCTCCAGCTTCTTCTCCACCGCGCCCGAGGATCGCGATACGCTGCCGACCGCCGTGGCCATGTTCGCTTGGGCGGTGCCGCTTTGGACCTTTGTCGAGGTCGCAACCTCCGCCGCCCGCGCCCGCCGCGCATTCGGCCCGGAAATCCGCCTCCGCCTGTTTTGGGAGCAGATCGCGCGCATCCTGTTCGCGCTCGGCTTCTTTATCGCCGGCTTCGGCAATCTCGGCCTGGTCGCCGCCCACCTCTGCTCGCTGGCGCTGACCGCGGCGCTCTGCCTCCGGTTGGTGGCGCGCTATTACGACTTGGGCGCGGTTCTCCGCGCGCCGCTCTCCCTATCCTGCGCGCGGCTGCTGCTTCCGACAGGCCTCGCCTTGCTTCCGGCCAACATCTCGCGCCGCCTGCTGATCGACGCGCCGCCCCTCGTGCTCAACCTGATGCTGCCGGGATCGGCGGGCGCCCTCTCCGCCGGACTGTTCGAAATCGCCCGCAAAATCTCTACCGTCCCGCTCGCCGTCCGCCAGGCCTTTCAATATGTCATGGCGCCGCTCTCCTCCGCCCAGGCGAAGGCGGATCGCAGCCAGATCGGCCCGCTTTATTCCTTCGCCAGCCGGGTCTCGACCGCCCTCGTGGTGCCGCTCGCCGGCCTGCTGATCTTCGCCGGCACCGACATCCTCAGCCTCTACCGCGACGGGGCGAAGGGCGCCCTCCCCCTCCTCTACATCCTGGTCACCGCACGCGGCATCGAGGCGATCGTCGGCCCGGCGACCCCGATCGTGGAAATGGTCGGCCACCGCGTGCTGCCGCTGCTCAACAGCCTGATCGGCGTACTGATCTGGGCGATGATGGCGCTGTTCCTGGTGCCGCGCATCGGGGCGGTCGGCATGGCGCTCGCCGTCGCCACCGCCACCGTTGCAACCGCTTACGCAGCGGTGCTTGAACTCCGTCGAAGCGACAACCTCTGGCCGTTCGAGCGGCGCCTGTTCCAGGGGCTGGGGATCGCCCTGGTCGGCGTGATGTTCATGGCGGTGACCGAATATCTGCTCGACGGCCCGGTGCGCTTCGCCATCGTGGCCGTCTTCTGGGCGGCAACCAGCTGGTGCGCCCTTCGCTTCGGCCTGGTGCGCGGCGACCGCGAGGCGCTCGGCGGCCTCTCGCGAAGGCTGCGCCTGGTCTAGGCAGGTCGGAAGGTCAGCGCGAGGCCGTTCATGCAGTAGCGCTTGCCGGTGGGCTTGGGGCCGTCGTCGAAGACGTGGCCGAGATGGCCGCCGCAGCGGCGGCAATGGACCTCGGTGCGCACGAACAGCAGCTTGCCGTCCTTGCGGGTGCCGACCGCATTGGGAAGCGGCGCGTAGAAGCTCGGCCAGCCGGTTCCGCTCTCGAACTTGGTCTGGGAACTGTAAACCGGCAGGTCGCAGCCGGCGCAAAGGTACGTGCCGCGCCGTTTCTCGCGGTTCAGCGCGCTGGAACCGGCACGCTCGGTATCCTCCTCACGCAGCACGGCATAACGCTGCGGCCCGAGCCGGCGCTTCCATTCGGCCGGCGTCTTGGTGATGGCGAACCGCTCGGCGGTGGCTGCGGCCGCGGCGGGCGCAAGGGTCACGCAGGCGGCGGTGGCGAGAAAGGAACGGCGGGAGAGCATCAAGCAACAACTCCTGATCGGCGAAAGTGGGTGCAGGCGCCGCATCCGCACAGGGGGATACGGCGCGGCGCCTGCGCGGGTCAGCCCGGGAGCGACACCGCATTCGTGACGTGGATGACGCCGTTCGACTGCATCACGTCGCCCTGGATCACCGTCGCCATTCCGCCCTTGGCGTCCGTGAGGACGATGTTGCGGCCGCTCATCTTCGCGGTCAGCGTTCCGCCTTGCACCGTGGTCAGGCTGGCGCTGCCGCCGCCGGCGCGGATGCGGCTCATCAGATCCGACGCGGTGAGGCGGCCCGGCACGACATGGTAGGCGAGAATGCCTTGCAGCATCGCCTTGTTCTCGGGGCGAAGCAGGGTCTGAACGGTGCCGGCCGGAAGCCGGTCGAACGCCGAGTTCACCGGCGCGAAGACGGTGAACGGCCCGGCGCCGGACAGCGTGTCGACGAGGCCTGCCGCCTTGACGGCCGCGACAAGGGTGGTGTGATCGCGCGAGTTCACCGCATTTTCGATGATGTTGCGCGACGCGTACATCGGCGCGCCGCCGACGGTGACGCTTGCTTCCGCGCCGGCCGATGCGGACGAAGCGTCCATGCCGTCGTCCATGGTGTTGCAAGCGGAGACAAAGCTGGCGCCGGCCAAAAGCATGGCGGCCGCTGCGATATTGAATGAGCGCATATATTCCTCCTGGATGGGCAGCCTCTTGGGTGGGCTGCGGGAGGAGCTACGGCGGCGCGGTTGCCGCGGATGCAGCGGCCGTGTTTTTAAATTTCCCGCAGTGGCGCGGTTGCGACCACCGGCCCAGTAGGCTTGCCCGTCGGCGATCCGCCGACCGGCTCAACCGACACGGCAAGCGCCGTCTCGGCATGCACCTCGGCGGCGAAGGCTTCCGGGATGCTGTGGCGGCGCGGCGCATCGGGCGCGACGACGCCGAGCGATACCGGCGTGCCGGAAGCCGGGATCAGCCACAGTTCGTGCGAATGGCCGCTCACCGCCGCCATGCGCGTCGGCGTGACCAGCACGCTGCGGTGATCGCCGGACACGGTAACGGCAAGCGTCGCCTCCCCGCCCTCGGTGGACAGCGCGGCAACCAGCGCCCGCGCTTCGGCGGCGGGGGTCTGCGCCTGCGGCACGTCCGGCTGCGCGACCTTCACGGCCAGGAACAGCGCCAGCCCCGCCGCAATCGCGGTCATGGCGGCAGCATAGGTCTTCCACAGCCGCTCGCGGCGGCGGAACTGGACGACATTGCCCTCCGCCGGCGCCGCGCCTGCACTCTCGGCGCGGATCGCCTGTTCGATCCGGTGCCAGACCTCCGCTGACGGCGCCACGTCCGCGACATCCTCATACATCGGCGAAAGCCGCCGCTCCCACGCGTCCACCGCGGCGGCAAAGGCGGCGTCGCTCGCCAGTCGCCCACTCGCGGCAAGCATCGCCTCGCCGTCGAGCAGGCGCAGGACATATTCCGCGGCAAGCAGCTCGCGTTCCTCTTCGGGCGAGAAAGTCTCGTCGCTCATCGCTCGAGGCAGTCCTTGAGCCGAAGCAGGCCGCGCCGGATCCAGCTCTTCATCGTGCCGAGCGGCACCGCCCAGCGCACCGCCAACTCGGGATAGGAAAGCCCGTCGAAGAACGCCGCACGGATCGCCCCGTTCTGGCGCTCCTCCAGCTCATGCAGGCAGGCGGCGATCCGGTTGCTGCCCTCGGCGGTGGTCAAAAGGGTCAATGCATCGGCGCTGCCGTCGGGAATCTCGGCCGCTTCCTCAACGGACGCGGTTTCGCGCTTTCCGCCGGCGCGGCGCCTGTCGATCGAGCGGTTGCGCGCCAACGCCGCAAGCCACGTAATCGGGCTCGCCCGCGCCGGATCGAAGCTCCCGGCCTTTCGCCAAACGTTGATGTAAATGTCCTGCAACGCGTCCTCGGCCTCGCTCCTGTCGCCCAAGATACGAAGGCAGATGCCGAACAGCTTCGCGGAAGTGCGTTGATAAACTTCGGCAAGCGCTGCCTGGCTGCCTTCCGCGACGCGGCCGAGCGCGCGCGAAAGGCCATCGCGATCCGAAGCTGCAGCGGGGTTATCCACGACGGGGGTCTGCCACACTGCACCGCCCCCAGCAACGCCGCCCGCAAAAACTTTCGCTTTCCGCTGCATCCGTAGCCGCGCCGCGCCCGTAGCTCCCGTCGCAGCCCCCAGTTGGTTGCGTTTCCAGGGAAGGAAATTTCATGAACAAACTCGCCATCAAGGCCGTACTCTTGTCCGCCGCCGCCTTCGCAGCAGCCCCCGCCTGGGCCGATCCGACGCCGCCGTGCAATAACGGCGCGGCTCCGGACAGCACCGAATGCGGCGCCAACAGCGTTGCCACCGGCACTGGCGCCACCGCAGTTGGCGAGAATGCCCGCGCGACCGGCAATCAGACGGTTGTGGTCGGCAATGACGCGGCCGCTCTTGGCAGCGCCGGCATTGCGATCGGCGGCAACAGCGACGGCGGCGCGTTCGGCGCCCTTGCCACCGATCAGGCCGGCATTGCGATCGGCGCGGACAGCGAAGCGCGCGGCGTCGGCGCGATTGCCCTCGGCAGCGACAGCGACAATGACGGCGACGGCGCGGTTGCCAACGGCATCGACGCAATCGCTTTCGGTACGGATGCGATGGCGACTGGCCCATCCACCACGGCAGTAGGCGGCGAAAGCATCGCCACCGGCCCCGGCGCGACCGCCTTCGGCTGGCGCTCCAACGCCACTGCCGAACGGGCAACCGCGCTTGGTCACCTCGCCACGGCAACCGGCGTCCGCTCCACCGCGGTCGGCGAAGCCGCCCGGGCAACGGCACTTACCGCAACGGCTGTCGGCAATCTTTCCGTCGCAAGCGACGAAGATGCAGTCGCCATTGGCGATGCGGCTGTTGCTTCGGGCTTCCATTCCACCGCGGTTGGCGGCGAGTCCGTCGCTTCGGGCCGCGGTGCGCAGGCGTTCGGCTGGCAGTCGCGGGCAACCGGCGCCACCTCACTTGCCGCCGGCCATCAGGCCGTCGCGGGCGGAGACAATGCAACGGCCGTCGGTAAGAACGCCAATGCCGCCCAGGCCGGCTCCACCGCAATCGGCTTCAACGCCACCACCACGGCCGCGAACCAGGTGACGCTCGGCGGCACCGGCAGCTCGGTGCGCGTCGGCGACATTGCGGCAAGCACCGCCGCGCAGACCGGCACCGTCAGCGTCGCAACTGTTGATGCCAACGGCACACTGGGGCGCAACACCACGATCATTCCGACGCTTCAGGCGCTTCAGGGTGCCTCCACCACCCAGGCGGGACAGATCACGGCGCTTCAGAGCGGCATGGCCGGCCTCAGCACCCGCGTTGACACCCTGTACGACCTTCGCGACGTTGATCGCCGCGATGCGCGTCAGGGGATCGCCGCCGCGGTGGCCATCGGCCAGGCGCCGATGCCTTCGGAAGCGGGCCGCACCAGCTACGTGGTCAACGGCGCCACCTTCCGCGGCGAATATGCCGTCGGCGGCTCGATCATGCACCGGATCGGCGGCGACACGCCGCTCGCCATCGGCGCTGGCTTCTCCTTCGCCGGCAACAAGAACAATGCGTTCCGCGTCGGCGTCGCCGGGGAGTTCTAAGGTTCGTCGCGTGGCGGGGCCGTGTCTGGCCCCGCCAGATCCTGGCAGGGCCGTTTGCAACGCGCGGCGCCCCTGCCAAAAAACCGCCTTATTGAGTCTTCATGGCTTCGCCCCATATAGGGATGGACCGCGTGCGCCCCCGGCGCCGCACAAAAAGCTGAGGGATTTCAACGTGAAACTCGCAACTGCGCTGCGGCCTGGCTTTTGGAAGCGGGAGCATCATCTCGACAAGATGACGTTCCGCGAACTCGTCATCGCTTATTTCCAATATCCGGCGATCATGGCCTACCTGCTTTTGTCGGCGGTCGCGGTAGTGTTGTTCGCCTATGAGCCGGCGCCGCTGGTGCCGACGCTCGCTGCGGTGGGTGTCGCGACCTTTATCTATCCTTTGGTCTGGTACGTGCTTCACCGCTGGGTGCTGCACAGCCGCTGGATGTTCAAGGTGCCGGCCCTCGCCTCCACCTGGAAGCGCATCCATTACGATCACCACCAGGATCCCAACCACCTCGAGGTGCTGTTCGGCGCCCTTCACACGACGCTGCCGACCATCGGCCTCGCCACCCTGCCGCTCGGCTGGGCGATCGGTGAAGCGATTGCTCCGGGCTCAGGCTTCGGCGCCGCGATGGCCGCCTTTGCGACGGGCCTGCTGACCACCTGCTTTTACGAGTTCGTTCACTGCATCCAGCACCTCGCCTACAAGCCGAAGCGTAAGGTGCTGCAGGACATGAAGAAGCGCCACATGGCGCACCACTTCCACGACGAGAACGGCAATTTCGGCATCACCACCTTCCTG
>DASVUO010000230.1:0-7929 GCA_036386995.1 Allosphingosinicella sp.
CCGCGCCGCCGGCCTGACCCGCCAGCTCCTCGCTTTCTCCCGCCAGCAGACGCTTCGCCCGCAGGTCCTCCAGCTCCCCGACGTTATCGCCGAGGTCTCCACGCTCCTGCGCCGCCTGCTCGGCGAGAAGGTCAAGCTGCAGGTCAAGCACGGCCGAAGCCTCGGCACCGTCCGCGCCGATCCCGGCCAGCTCGAGCAGGTCATCGTCAACCTCGCCGTCAACGCCCGCGACGCAATGCTCGCCAAGGACGCCAACGCCGGCGGCACCCTCACCATCCAGTCCTACGCGGTCACCGCCGACGATGTCCGCCGCATGGGCAGCGAGATCCTTCCCATCGGCGACTATACCGCGCTCAGGGTCTCCGACACCGGTACGGGCATCCCGCCGCAGCTCCTGTCCAAGATCTTCGAGCCGTTCTTCACCACCAAGGAAGTCGGCAAGGGCACCGGCCTCGGCCTCTCCACCGTTTACGGCATCGTCAAGCAATCGGGCGGCTTCATCTTCGCCGAGTCTGAGCCGGGGCAGGGGACGAGCTTCACCATCTACCTCCCCGTTCACCGCGCCGACGCCGCCAAGCCTGCGCCCCGCAAAAAGGAGCCGGCCGGCGAACTTTGGGGCACCGGCACCGTCCTCCTGGTCGAGGACGAAGCCACCGTCCGCGCGGTCGCTGAACGCGCCCTCACCCGCCACGGCTACACCGTCCTCCTCGCGGAAAATGGCGAGGCGGCGATCGAGATCCTCCAGCGCGAGAAGCGCGTCGACCTGATGATCTCCGACGTCGTCATGCCCACCATGGACGGGCCGACGACGGCCCGCGAAGCGCGCAAGCTCCAGCCCGATCTGCCGATCCTGTTCATCTCCGGCTATGCCGAGGAGCAGCTTCGCCAGTCGATCGATCTCCCTCGAGTCGCCTTTCTCGCCAAGCCCTTCACCGTCCAGAAATTGGCGGAGGCGGCGCGCGATACGCTGGCCGCGAAATAAGTGTTCCGATTCCGCATCGAAGCCGATAAGCGCAGCCCCGTGACCGATTACCGCACCGTATTGATCGTTGAAGACGAGCCGCTCATTTCGATGATGCTTGAGGACTTTTTGGAGTCGCTCGGCCACACCATCGCCGGCACCTGCGAAAGCGTGCCGGAAGCGCTGGCCCGCGTCGCCGACGGCGGCTTCGACGTCGCCATCCTCGACGTGAACCTCAAGGGCGAGCGTATCTGGCCGGTCGCCGACCGCCTGGCGGAGATGGGCATCCCCTACATCCTCGCCACCGGCGGCCACATCGAACCGCCACCGGCGTCCCATGCGAACGCGCCGGTCCTCTCCAAGCCGTTCACCATCGACGCCGTCGAACCGGCCCTCAACGAAGCCTGCGCGGCGTCCGTCACCCGTGAGGGCTGAGCACTAGGCCGCCGTTTTCGCGCCGTTCGGCGCGCCAAGGCACCTTTCCCGATACTCCGCCTCCGCCGCGCGGCAGGCTTGTTCCCGCTTCTGGGTGCCGTTCGGAAGCACCGACGCCTGCTCGCCCACGGCCTTGTAGCAGGCACTCTTGCCGCCCGCTTCCGCCACCGCGCGGCAATAAGCGATCGCCTCCACCGGGTTGGCATTCATGTTGACCAGAGTCTCCGCAACGCTGCGGTGGCACGTCGCGCGATACCCCGCTTCCACCAGGCCGCACAGTCTCACCGCCTCCTGGTTATTGCCCGCCGCCACTGTGCTGACGTCGCGGCCGAGGCTGATGAAGCAGGTGGTCCGGGCCTTTTCCGGCGCGCGTCCGCATTCTGTGGCCGCGCGGCCGACGTCGTTGCGCGTATGGTGCAGCATCGCCGAAGTCTGGATGGTGTAGCAGGCGATCAGAAATTTTTCCGCCACCGCCGAGCAGGGATAGTGAAGGTCGTCAGGGTCCAGCGCCCGGAACACCGGCGTGGCGGAGGCGGCCCCCGCCGAGTGGGCCCCATGGTGCGCATGCGGATCCGGCTCCCCTCCATCTCCGCTTTTAGCCACTACCGCTGGCACCACCGAATGGCCCGGGTGGGTGGCGTTGACCAGGCTCTCCATGAACGCCCCGGCATAGCACATCTCCCGCTCCGCCTCGCGGCTCAGCAGGTCGCAGGCGGCAAGCCCCGCCGGCAGATCGTGGTGCTGCAGGATGGTGAGGCCGTGGCCGAGCCCGTGCGTGCACTGGAACAGCAAGTCCGCGCGCGTGCCGCGATAATCGGCGCACAAGGCATCCACGCTCTGCGCCGTCACCCCGGCGCCCTCGCGCTCCTTGGCAATGAAGTAGGACTGGATCACGCCGTGGTAGCAGCCTGACTGGTAACCGGGCGTGCAGCTTGCAAACACCCGCGCAACCTCGGCGGGCGACTGGAGTGCCGACGCGCCGATATGGTGGGCATAGAAATGGCCGTCGCTGCGCACCTTCGGCTCCAGCGCCGCGAGCCGGTCGAGCAGCTCAAGCGCGGACGCCGGACCGCCGCTTGCGATCCGCGCCGTGAAAACCTTAGCATAACAGCCGCGCTCGGCCGCCGCGTCGGCGGAGCGGCACGTCTTGATGGCCGCGCTTGCATCCGTGGCCAGCCGTGCCGCCGCGGTAGGCGCCGCGCCCGCCGGCGCCCCGAACAGAAGCAATCCGGCAACAACAGCTGCAAGCCGGGCGGTGAAACGGGGAAGGGTCAGCGTCCGCATCGTCGGCAACCTCGCGGTGGATCGCCCACTGATCGCACCTGCTTCGCCGCACGCCAAGCCTGTACGCACGTTTCCCTCTTGTTCTTGTGGAACAAACAACGTACATAGTCACTCACGCGTTGAATGGGCGGCGCGGCTTGGATAGGGAAGGTTCTCGCACATGGCGGCATCTCTCAAAGTAGTCGGAACCTCGGACAATATGGACAAGCAGAAAGCCCTCGACGCCGCTTTGGCGCAGATCGACCGCGCATTCGGCAAGGGCAGCGCCATGCGCTTGGGCTCGCGCGAAGCAATCGCAATCGAAGCCATTTCCACCGGCTCGCTCGGTCTCGACATCGCGCTCGGCATCGGCGGCCTGCCGCGCGGCCGCGTCATTGAAGTCTACGGGCCGGAAAGCTCGGGCAAGACCACGCTCGCCCTCCACGTCATCGCCGAAGCGCAGCGTAACGGCGGCACAGCCGCTTTCGTCGACGCCGAACACGCGCTCGACCCGGTTTACGCCAAGAAGCTTGGTGTCGACGTCGACAACCTCATCGTTTCGCAGCCGGACACTGGCGAGCAGGCGCTTGAGATCACCGACACCCTGGTGCGCTCCAACGCCATTGACGTCCTTGTCGTCGATTCGGTCGCCGCGCTGGTTCCCCGGGCAGAGATCGAAGGCGAGATGGGCGACAGCCATGTCGGCCTTCAGGCGCGTTTGATGAGCCAGTCGCTTCGCAAGCTCACCGGCTCGATCTCCAAGTCGAAGTGCATCGTGATCTTCATCAACCAGCTGCGCATGAAGATCGGCGTGATGTACGGCAATCCGGAGACCACGACTGGCGGCAACGCATTGAAGTTCTACGCTTCGGTCCGTCTGGACATCCGCCGCACCGGCCAGATCAAGGACCGGGACGATATCGTCGGCAACACCACCCGCGTGAAGGTGGTGAAGAACAAGGTCGCGCCGCCGTTCAAGCAGGTCGAATTCGACATCATGTACGGCGAAGGCATTTCCAAGATCGGCGAGATCCTCGATCTCGGCGTCAAGGCCGGCATCGTCGAGAAGTCCGGCGCCTGGTTCAGCTACGACTCGATCCGCATCGGCCAGGGCCGCGAAAACTCCAAGACTTATCTCAAGGAAAATCCGGAGTTGGCGAAAAAGCTGGAAAGCGCGATCCGCGGCAAGACCGAGGAAGTTGCCGAAGCCCTGATGGTCGGACCCGGCGCTGAGGACGATCTGTAAGGACTTTGGGCAGGAGGCTGCCGGTGGCGCCGTCCACAATTCTCAAAATGCAACCCGGCTGCAGCGATGCAGCCGGGTTTCGCACTTCTGGGGGAGAAGACCCCCCGCGAAACCGTGTGACTCTTGTGACATTCGCAGTCGCCACGACGCCGCTGCACTCGAAGGCGCGCCCTTTTGAAGAAAGACGCTGTAACGGTAGCGGATGGCTGCCCGGCACATCGGTGCAGGGAGTGCGGAACAGCCTCAGCCAGGCCGGCTCGCAATCTCCTCCACGTCCACCTCCATTTCGTCATGCGTATCTCGCGACGGTTGCCGATTCGCCCACAGCGACACCAGCAACGCCGCACCGCCACAGGTCGTGAAGCCGATCAGGAAGGGAATTGTGGTGCCGTTGAAATTCTGTCCCACCGTGAAGCCGATCAGCGCCCCGCCGACGGTGGTGATCACCCCTTGCAGCGACGAGGCGGTGCCGGCGATATGCCCCAACGGCTCCATCGCCAGCGCGCCGGCATTGGCGCCGATCAGGCCGAAACAGGCCATGGTCATCGCCTGGAGAAGAACGAAGCTCCAGATCGTCTCGCCGAACGTCGCAGCGACCGTGAGGTGAAGCGCCCCCATGAACGTGAACACGCTCAGCGCGATCAGAAGGATCCGCCGCGATCCGAGCCGCATCACCAGCCGCGAATTGGCGTAGGAGCTGAACGCCATCGGCCCCGCGATCAGCGCGAACACCAAGGCCATCAGTTCGGCGCGTCCGAACACGTCGAAGACGATCTGCTGGACCGAATTGATAAAGGAAAACAACGCCCCCATCAGCAGGGTCTGGGCAAGGGTGTTGCCGATCGACTGGCGGTTGCGAAGCGTTGTCCAGAACGCTTCGGCGATCCGCCCGATCGACAGCGAGCGCGTATTTTCCGCGCTCAGCGTCTCCGGCAACCGAACCAGCATCCAGGCCGCAAGCACCGCCCCGTAGACCCCAAGGCCGATAAAGATGTGCCGCCAGGTTCCGATGGCAAGCACGCCCTGCCCGAATGCGGGCGCAAGCACCGGCACGATCATGAACACGATCATCACCAGCGACATCACCCGCGCCATTGCCGGCCCCTGGTACCTGTCCCGAACGATAGCGACGACCAGCACCCGCGACGCCGCCGCCGCGACGCCCTGCAGCGCGCGTGCCGCAAGCAGCAGCGGGAAACTGCTCGCCAGCCCCGCGACCAGGCCGAAACCGCCGTACAAAAGCAGCGCCCCGGCAAGCAGCTTCTTGCGCCCGAAGCGGTCGGCAAGCGGTCCCCAAATCAGCTGCGCCACGCCGAAGCCGAGCAGGTACGCGGTGATCACCAGCTGGCGCTTGTTATCCTCGGCCACGCCCAATGCGTCTCCGATCGACGGCAGCGCCGGCAGCATGGCGTCGATGGCCAGCGCGTTCGACGCCATCAACGCGGCCATCAGTGCAATGAATTCGGGCAGTTTCGGGCCGCGCTCCGCCGCCGGCGCCGCTGCCGCTTGATCGTTCGCCATGTTCGTCCTTGGGTGTGGGAGGTGCCAATTGGGGGACGCGGCGGCGCGGCGCAAGTTCCGTTGCCGCTTGCAACCGGTGCGCGAAGCCGTGAGGGAAGGGGGATGAACCGCCGCAACGGAGCCACGCCGTGATCGTCGTCCACCACCTCGAAAACTCGCGCTCGCAGCGCATCCTGTGGCTGCTCGAAGAGCTCGGCTTTTCGTACGAAGTCCGCCGCTACGCCCGCGACCGCAAGACCATGCTCGCGCCCCGCGCGCTTCGCCAGGTCCACCCGCTCGGCAAGTCGCCGCTGATCGAGGACGACGGCGCGGTGATCGCCGAAACCGGCGCAATCGTCGAATATCTCGTCGACAAGGCGAACGGCCGCTTGGGACCCCCGCCGCGCCGCGAGGACGTGCTTCGCTACCGCCACTTCCTCCATTACGCCGAAGGCTCGATGATGCCGCCCTTGCTCGCCATTCTGGTGGTGAACCGCCTGGGGCTCCTCGGCCGCCCGGCCCGCGCGCCCTTGCAGAAGATGCTCGCCGTCCACCTCGACTGGCTCGAGACGGAGCTCGGAAACCGCCCCTGGTTCGCCGGCGAAAGCTTCACCGCCGCCGACGTGATGATGAGCTTCCCCCTCGAAGCCGCCCGCCAGCGCGGCGGCCTTTCCGGGCGCGCCAACCTCGAAGACTGGCTTGAACGAATTCACGCCCGCCCGGCGTACGGCGCGGCGCTCGCCAAGGGAGGACCTTATGCTTACGCTTGACCGCCGCCACCTGCTGCTCGGCACCGGCGGCCTCGCCTTCGCCGCCGCCGCCGGGCCGCTTCCCGCCTTTGCCAAGGATGAGCTTCAGCCGATCACCGGCGACGTGCAACCCATTACCCCCGCCGAGCGGCTCGCCCGAGTCGCCAAGGCGCAGCGGCTGATGCGACAGCACGGGTTGGGCTCCATCCTCATCGAACCGGGCGCGTCGCTCACCTATTTCACCGGCGTCCGCTGGGGCCGGAGCGAACGGCTCACCGCCGCCCTCATCCCGGCCGAGGGCGACACGATCGTCTTCACCCCGTTCTTCGAGGAACCCTCGGTGCGGGAAAGCCTCGCAATCCCGGCAGAGGTGCGCACCTGGATGGAGCATGAGGATCCGCTCAAGCTCGTCGCCGGCGCGCTCCGCGACCGCAAGGTGCACACGAAGCCGGTCGGCGTCGAGGAGACGGTGCGCTTCTTCGCGGTCGACGGCCTCCGCAAGGCGCTCCCCCGAATCGACATCCGCAACGCCGCGCCGGTTACCCGCGGCTGCCGGATGATCAAGTCGCCCGCCGAAATCGCGCTGATGCAAAAGGCCGCCGACGTGACGATGGCTGCCTATCGCCACACGTACTCGCGCGTCGAGAAGGGCATGACGCCCGCCGACGTCGGCAAGATCATGAACGCCGCCACGGTGGCGCTCGGCGGGTCACCCGAATTCGCGCTGGTCCTGCTCGGCGAAGCAAGCGCCTACCCGCACGGCTCCGGCAAACCGCAGGAGGTGAAGAAGGGCGAGGTCGTGCTGATGGACTGCGGCTGCACCGTCCACGGCTACCAGAGCGACATCTCCCGCACCTGGGTGCACGGCGAGGCCAATGCCGAGCAGCGCCTGGTCTGGAACCGGATGCGCAAGGGTCAGGACATCGCCTTCGCCGCCGCCCGCCTCGGCGCGCCCGCCGGCACCGTCGATGATGCGGTTCGCGCCCAGTACACCGCTTGGGGCTACGGCCCCGCCTACAAGCTCCCCGGCCTTTCCCACCGCACCGGCCACGGCATCGGCATGGAAGGGCACGAACCGGTCAACTTCGTCCACGGCGAAAAGACCCCGCTCGCGCCCGGCATGTGCTTCTCCAACGAGCCCGGAATCTACCTTCCCGGCAAGTTCGGCATCCGCCTGGAAGACTGCCTGTACATGACGCCCAGCGGCCCGCGCTGGTTCTCCCAGCCGCCCGCCTCGATTGATTCGCCGATCTAGAAGGGCTCGTCCCCAGGCCGAGGCGGCGCGACGTGGGCCGGTGCGTGGAGGGGCTCGATATCCGCTGGCTCGGGCGGATCGAGGTCGCCTTCCCACTTGGCCACCACCACGCTCGCCACCGCATTGCCGACCACGTTGGTCGCCGACCGGCCCATGTCGAGGAAATGGTCCACCGCGAGGATCAGCAGCAGCCCGGCCTCCGGAATGTTGAACTGGGCAAGCGTCGCGGTGATCACCACCAGGCTAGCCCGCGGCACGCCGGCGACGCCCTTCGACGTGATCATCAAGGTCAGCAGCATCAGCACCTGCGTGCCGAAGCTCAGCTCGATTCCGTAGGCCTGGGCGATGAACAGGGACGCGAACGTCATGTACATCATCGAACCGTCGAGATTGAACGAGTAGCCCAATGGCAGCACGAAGCTGGCAATGCGCGGCGGCACCCCGAAGCGGTCAAGCGCCTCCAGGGTGCGCGGATAGGCCGCTTCCGACGAGGCGGTGGAGAAAGCGAGCAGGATCGGCT
>DASVUO010000231.1:0-4310 GCA_036386995.1 Allosphingosinicella sp.
CAGGTGTCGTAGGCGACGCCCTTATGTTCGATCTCCTCGATCGCATGCCAGCGCCACATCGCCGCCGTCTCGGCGTCGGCACCCTCGAGATGGCGGGGATCGGCGAGCAGCTCGTGGGCGAGGATGGCGGTGAAATGCTCGAGGGCCATGGTCACCGCCAGGCTGACGATCGGGTGCTTGGCGCGCACCAGCTCAAGGCGCTCGTCGACCTTTTCGTCGAGGCGGGAGAGATCGTAGCCGGCGTCCACCGCGCGCTTGTTGAAGGCGACGTGCTCCCGGCTATGCATCACTTCCTGGGTGGTGAAAGCCTTGATCTCGGCCGCAAGCTTCGGATCGGCGCCTGTCCGAAAGGCGCGCACGCTTTCCACGAAAAAGGCCTCGCCTTTTGGGAAGGTCGCGGAAAGCGCGTTGTAGAGGGCGGTGCCGTAGGGATCGCCGCCGAGCCACCAGCGTGCCGTCTCGGCGCCGCGGCCGAAGCGGCGGTCGCGCGGGACGATGGACAGATCGGAGGGTGTCGTTGCGCGTGCCATCATGTATCTCCTGGATATGACCAGATACTTCTGCTTACATCAATGTCAATAGTCCGCGCGCGCCTTACCCCCGAGGAAAGCCGCGCCGCCGCGCTCGATGCCGCGCGCGCGCTGCTGATGGAGGAAGGGCCGCAGGCGGTGACGCTTAAGGCGGTGGCCGGGCGGATCGGCCGCACCCACGCCAACCTCCTTCACCATTTCGGCTCGGCCGCCGGACTTCAGCAGGAACTTGCCCGCGACCTCGCCGAGCGGGTGACCGCGCATATCGGCGAAGCGGTGGACAAGGCCCGCGTCGGCGAGGCCGATCCGCGGGAAATCGTCGACCGCACCTTTGACGCCTTCGGCCGCGAAGGCGCGGGCGCGCTCGCCGCCTGGATGATCCTGACCGGCAACCACGACGCGCTGAACCCGGTGTTGGAGGCGATCCACAAGCTCGTCGACCGCCTCGGCGCCGGGCATGAGAACCGCCCGGTGCACGAGACGACGCTCTGGCTCGTGCTTGCCGCGCTTGGCGATTCGCTGCTCGGCCGCCCAATGGCGGAGGCGATGGGCCTCCCGCCCGAACGCGCCCGCGAACTCGCCCGCGCGCACCTCCTCTCCTCGATGGGGGTGGCGGCGGAGCCCGTGCGCTCCTAAGTCGCGGTTTATGCATTTTCTCGACCAGGCCAAGATCTTCATCCGTTCCGGCGCCGGCGGCCCGGGCGCCGTCTCCTTTCGCCGCGAAAAATATATCGAATATGGCGGCCCGGACGGTGGCAACGGCGGCAAGGGCGGCGACATCGTTTTCGAAGCGGTGGACGGCCTCAACACGCTGATCGACTTTCGCTACACCCAGCATTTCCGGGCCCCGCGGGGCGCCGGCGGCTCCGGCTCCAACCGCACCGGCGCGGGCGGCGACGACCTTGTGATCAAGGTGCCGGTCGGCACGCAGGTGATCTCGGACGACAAGGAGCATGTGCTCGCCGATTTGACCGAAGTCGGCCAGCGGGTCGTGCTGCTGCGGGGCGGCGACGGCGGGCGCGGCAATGCCAGCTACAAGACTTCCACCAACCGCGCGCCCCGCCAGCACGGCGTCGGCTGGCCGAGCGAGGAGACGTGGGTGTGGCTTCGCTTGAAGCTGCTCGCCGACGTCGGACTCGTCGGGCTGCCGAACGCGGGCAAGTCGACGTTCCTGAACGCCGTCAGCAACGCCAATGCCAAAGTCGGCGCCTACCCCTTCACCACCCTTCACCCGAAGCTGGGCGTCGTGCGCCACAAGGGCCGCGAACTGGTGATCGCCGACATTCCCGGCCTGATCGAAGGCGCTGCGGACGGCGCCGGCATCGGCGACCGCTTCCTCGGCCATGTCGAGCGCACCAAGGTGCTGCTCCACCTGGTCGATGCCAACAACGAGGATGTCGGCGAGGCCTACCGCATCGTCTCCGAAGAGCTGGAGGCCTATGGCGAGGGGCTGGAGGAGAAAGCGGTCGTGGTCGCGCTCAACAAGTGCGACACGCTGGATGCCGAGCTGATCGACGCCTTGTCGGACGAGCTTGAAGAGGCGGCGGGCGTGCGCCCCCTCCCCCTCTCCGGCGCAACCGGCGAAGGCGTGGAAGCGGTGCTCGATCTTTTGCTCCGCCACTTGGACGGCCGCGGTGCTGAGGACAGCGAGAATGCGGGAGAGGCCGGGGACAACGGCGACAAGCCCTGGTCGCCGCTTTGAGATGAACCGCACCGTCCGCACCCTGGCGATTACCGGGGGGACCGGCTTCGTCGGCCAGCATCTGCTCCGCCTCGCGCTTGCCGCGGGCTATGACGTCCGTGCGCTGACGCGTGGCTGGAAGCCGCCGGAACACGACATCGTCTGGGTCGACGGCGCGCTCGACAGGCCGGAGACGCTGCTGAAATTGTGCAGCGGCGCGGACGCGGTGATCCACGTTGCTGGCATGATCAACGGCAGCCGGGAGGCGTTCGAGGCGGTCAATGTCGGCGGCACCGCCAACATGATCGACGCGGCGCGCAAAGCTGGGGTGCGCCGCTTCGTGCACGTCTCCTCGCTTGCCGCGCGCGAGCCGAAGCTGTCCGTCTACGGCTGGTCGAAGAAGAAGTCGGAGAAGCTCGTCTCCGCCTCCAGCCTCGACTGGACGATCATCCGCCCGCCCGCCGTCTACGGGCCGGGCGACCGCGAAACCCTGGAGCTGTTCAAGATGGCGCGGCGCGGCTTGGTCGGCCTTCCGCCGAAGGGCCGCCTCTCCGTTGTCCATGTCGAGGATCTCTGCCGCCTGATCCTTGCAGTGCTGGAAGACGCCGACAGCCGCTCCGAAACCTACGAGCCGGACGACGGCCGCCACGGCGGCTGGGAGCATCGCGAATTCGCCCGGGCGCTTGGCCAGGTCTACGGCAAGAAGCCGCTTGCTGTCGCGACGCCCAAGCGGGTGATGCGCATCGCCTCCGCCGTCGACCGCCTGCTCCACGGTAAGAAGGCGAAGCTCACCGCCGACCGGGTCGGAATGTACTGCCACCCCGACTGGGTTGCCGCCTCAGACCGCCGCCCGCCGCCAAGCCTTTGGACGGCGCGTATCTCCACTGAACAAGGCCTTGAGCAAACGGCCGCCTGGTACCGCGAGCAAGGCTGGCTCGGCTGAGGCTTGATCCGGCGCCGCCGCGCCCATAAAGACGCTTTCGCGGGACCGGGCCCCTCTGACGGCCGTCCACGAGACGACGTGATGTCGGACCGCATCGGGTGAAGGCCCGGTGCAGTTCGTTGCTTCAAGCCCTGCGCCGCCGCCCCACCCGATCGATGAACACATCGATTGGAGAGTGGCTATGGATTTTCTTTTCACCCTTTGGCTCGGCACCCCGCTGTGGATGTGGCTCGGCTTTCTGGCGCTCGTCGTTGTCCTGCTGGCGCTCGATCTCGGCGTCCTGCATCGCACCAGCCGCGAGATCGGCGTGCGCGAGAGCCTGCTCGTCTCGGCTTTGTACATCGCGCTCGCTTTGGCCTTCGGCGGCTGGGTCTGGTGGCACCTCGGCGAGACGGCAGGCATGCAGTATCTCACCGGCTTCGCGATCGAGAAGAGCCTGGCGATCGACAACGTCTTCGTGATCGCCATGATCTTCAGCTACTTCGCCATCCCACGCCTCCACCAGCACCGCGTCTTGTTCTGGGGGATCATCGGCGTCCTCGTCCTGCGCGCGGTGATGATCGGCGTCGGCGCGGCGATGGTGGAGCGGTTCGGCTGGCTGCTTTACGTCTTCGCCGCCTTCCTGATCGTCACCGGCATCAAGATGTGGCGAATGGCCGACACGCCCTTCGACGTCGCCGGTTCGCCGCTGCTGAAGTGGGTACGCCGCCGCTTCCGCGTCACCGACACCCTACACGGCGAGCGCTTCTGGGTGACTCAGCCCAACCCCGCGAGCGGCAAGCCCGCCCGGTTCATGACACCGCTCCTCCTCGCGCTGATCATGATCGAGTTCGTGGACGTGGTGTTCGCCGTCGACTCGGTGCCGGCAATCTTCGCGATTACCACCGATCCGTTCCTGGTCTACACGTCGAACATCTTCGCGATCCTCGGCCTGCGCGCGCTCTACTTCGCACTGGCGGCGATGATCGAGCGTTTCCATTATCTGAAATATGCACTCGCCGTTTTGCTGGTCTTCATCGGCGGCAAGATCTTCGCCGCCGACGCGCTCGGCATCCCCAAGGTGCCGCCGGCGCTTTCGCTCGGCATAACCCTTTCCATTCTCGCAGCCGGCGTCGCGGTCTCCTTGTGGAAGACGCGCGGCGCCCCCGCCACCGTC
>DASVUO010000232.1:0-1731 GCA_036386995.1 Allosphingosinicella sp.
GTGCCGGAGGAAGCGCGCGAGACTCCCTCCGTCTGGCGCTGGCTTAAAGAGATGCTCGCCGGCAACGGCCCCATCCGGCAGGTTCTGGTGGTCGATGTCCGCCAGTCCATGGCCAATGGCGGCGGCCCCGCCTGCCTGCGCCTGCGCGTCGCCGCCGATCCCGCCACGGTGGACCCGCGCTTTCTCGTCGATGAGCCCAAGCTCGACCGCCTTGCCGCCGTGATCGCCGAACATTGGTCCGAGCACATCGCCCCGGACGATCTGCTCAGGCCGGAACTGTGGGCGCAGCTGGAGGGGGCGCGGGCTGCCCTCCTCCAGACGCTTGAGTTAGGCGAACTGATCTAGGCTTCCGGGCTCCAGAAGATGTCGATCGGCACTTCGATATTGGCCAGCACCCGGCCGATCGGTGCCGAGGCGAGCGGGCCTTCCTTGATAGCCTGCTCCAGCACCGCGCGCTTTTCGTCGCCGGTAATCATCACCATCACCGTGCGTGCCGACGCCAGCGCCGCCGCGGTAAGCGTGACGCGGTCGACCGGAGCATTCTCCGGCATGGGATCGGGGCGGACGCCGATCGCCCGGCGGCTGCGCGGGCCGTTGATCGCCGCGTCATATTCGCCGCCGGGGAAGATGCCGGCGACGCTGCCGTCCGCGCCCATGCCGAGGCAGGCTAGGTCGAGCGGCCATTGCAGAAGCGAGAGCCGCGCATCGGCAAGGCGGCCCGCTTCCTTGTAGTCACTGAGCGCCGCTTCATCGACGAGGGAGACGATGTTCGCCTTCTTGGCGCCGAAATAGCCTTCGAGCTTACGGTGATTGCTCGCCGCGTCGGCAAGCGGCACCAGCCGGTCGTCGGTGGGAATGAGAGTGACCTGGCTCCAGTCGATGTCTTTGCGCTTGACCAGTTCCGCGTAAACCAAATCGGGCGTCGATCCACCGGGGACGGCGAGGCGCGCATCCTTGTGCGCTTCAAGCGCCCGTTCGATGATGAAGCCGATGTCGCCGGCGACCTGCGCCGCCATTTCCTTGGCGGAGTCGAACTCCCACCATTCGATTTCGTCCATGGATCCTCCGCTTCAGTTGCATGGGGAACCGCGCCGCGTGGCGCCGGTTCCGCGTTCGGAACAGCCGTTAGAGGAGCAAGCCATGCCTGCCAAATCGAAAGCGCAGCAGCGCGCCGCCGGGGCCGCCCTTTCCGCCAAGCGCGGCGACACACCGAAGAGCAAGCTCAAGGGGCCGTCGAAGGACATGGCGAAATCGATGACCGAAAAGCAGCTCGAAGAGCTCGCCGCCACCAAGCGAAAGGGTAAGCCGGAGCATGCCGGCTGAGCCGGCTTGCTCAATCGGGCGGGGAAATCGTGCCGGGGGAGCGGAACGGCGTGCCGCCGCCCTCCGACGCGGCGGCGCCGGAACGCTCGTCCTCATCCTCGCTTGCGGGGAGGCTGCGGCCGGGCGCTTGCGGCTTTTCGCCGTCCTCCGCGCCGCGCCATTTCTCGCGCGCCGCGGCTTCATCCTTTAGCGGTTGATCTTCGTCAGCCATGCAACGCCTCCTCTGTGGGAAGCGAACGGCGCCCGCCGCGCGGGGTTCCGATGGTGATTGGGAGATTGGCGCGCCCGGAAGGATTCGAACCTCCGGCCCCCAGATTCGTAGTCTGGTGCTCTATCCAGCTGAGCTACGGGCGCGCGGCAGGAGGGGCCATAGGGCCAAGGTTTGGGGGACGCAAGGGCGTTGCGGGG
>DASVUO010000233.1:0-7734 GCA_036386995.1 Allosphingosinicella sp.
CCCGAAGGAGCTGCTCCTGGGTCCCGGCGATCGCGTTGACCATCAGCCCGCCCTCGGGCGGGAACAGGTTGCGATGCTCCCAGGTCGCCTCGGCCCGGAAGCCTTCGCCGGTGCTGTAGCCGGCATTGGCCGAAAGCGACCGCGCCGGCCCGGCATCCTGGCGGACCAGGATGTTGACATATTCCGATCCGTCCTCGGCAAGTTCGCCGGTCCGCACCGGCTCCGCCGCGACGGTGGCGAACAGGCCGGTTGCGACCATCGCCTCGCGCAGGTCGTCGACTTTTCGATGGTCATACAAATCGCCGCGCTTGAAGCGGGCAAGCACGCCGACATGCTTCGGCCCGAAGGCGAGGTCGCCCTCCGTCGTAAAGCCGGCGAAGCGCGAGCGCGGGCCTGGATCGACCGGCAAGGTATAGTCGCCGAGCCGCGTGTCGGGATCGAGCAGGATGTCGCGAAGGCCCACGTCCACGAACGGATAGCCCTGCTGCGGCAGCTTCAGGCGGACATTCGCTTCGGCCGCTTCGACGTTCAGGGCGACGATCGGCTCGCCTTCCTTCAGCGGAAGCGCCTCACGGGTCAGGTTCGCCGGCTCGGTCGCACCGCCCGTGATCGTGATGTTGCCGAAATTGTAGCGCGGGCCGGCAACGGCGCTCAGCACCACGTTGAGACGCGCCGGCTGGTCCGGAACCTGCTCGATCGTCGACTGCGCGGTGGCGTCGTAATAGCCTTCGGAGCGGAGCAGGCGGACGGCGAGCAGCTCGTCCTCCTCCGCCCGCTGCGCCACCTGCGAGCCGTTGGTGGCCTCGCCGTCGGCATCCTCGAGCGCGGAAAGGTCGCGGAAGCGGCCTTCCAGTTCGACCTCCTCCAGCCCTTCCACCTCAAGGCTGTAGCGCACCGGCTCTACCGGCCCCGGCGCATCCCCTTCGGCTTCCGCGCCCGGCTCCGGCACGCGCACGTCGAACTCGGTGATCGGCGTCAGCGGCCGGGTCAGCTCGGGATCGGTAACGGCTGCGTCGGGAATGAGTTCGCCAGTGGGCGCAACCGGCGTCGTGTCCTCGACCTGGAAATCCTCGAGCGGCTCCAGCGGCTTGCCGATCTCCGGATCAAGCGGCGGCAGTTCCTCTTGGAACTGGCTGTCGGGAACGATCTCGGGCTCCGCCGGCGGAGCCGCGCCGTTTGATTGCGCAGCGGCGGCCGTCGACAAGGCAAGGGCCGAAACCTGCATCGCGGCCGACAGAAACCGGGAAATCCTCAACTGCGCCTACGCTCCCGTAACGAACTCCCGCCCCTATTGAGAAAATCCTTGGAGTGGAAGGCGTTGTCGCCGAATATCGCGTTTTTATCTCGAAGGTGGTGCAGGCGTGCAACCTTGTGCATCGGTTTACCTGGAGCACTCACCCCATCGGGCGCTCAGCTGTCCTCGAACATCATGTCGGCGCCCGGTGCAAGGTCGACCACCGGGCTCGCCAGCGTCCGCCCGGTCTCCGCCTTGATGAAGACCTGCAAGCTGCGCGGCGCATCGCTCTGCTTGCACGCCGCATCCACCGCCAGGGTGCGGGCCAATTGCTCCCGCGCCTCGCTTGACATGCTCATCCACACTGCCTCGCCAAGGACCGCCGAACCCTTACCGTCATGCTCGAACACCGCCGAGTCCGCCAAGGCCGCGAGGCTCTCGGAAGCTTTGCCGCAGAGCGCCGCCGGCAGCTTGCCGAGGCTCGCCGACCGCGTCGGCACGTCCGGCTGCGGATCGCATCCGCCGAGCAGAAAAGCAGCGCACAGGGCGGCGGGGAGACGAAGTTCGAGTGCCATGGCGGCCCCATTGCATGGCGCGGGCCTTTTCGCCAGTGAAGCCGCATGCCGAACCCCGCCGACCAAGCCCTTTTGGGCAAGCTGGCCGAACTGCTCGGCCCCAAGGGCTTCAGCCGCGACGCCGGCGACATGGAGCCCTGGCTGGTCGATTGGCGCGGGCGCTGGCGCGGCACGGCGGCGGCGATGCTGATGCCCGCCACCACCCAGGAAGTGCAGGCTTTGGTCTCCCTTTGCGCCGCCGCCGGCGTGGCGATCGTTCCCCAGGGCGGCAACACGTCGATGGTCGGCGGCGCGACTCCGCCCGAAGCGCCCGGCGCGATTTTGTTGTCCCTGCGCCGGATGAACCGCATCCGCTTGGTCTCGCCGGACGACAATCTGCTGGTCGCCGAAGCCGGTTCGATCCTGTCGGAGGTTCACGATGCGGCGGCGGCGGCCGGACGGCGCTTCCCGCTTTCGCTCGGCGCCAAGGGGCAGGCGACGATTGGCGGCCTTGTTTCCACCAACGCCGGCGGCACGCAGGTGCTGCGCTTCGGCACCATGCGTAGCCAGGTACTCGGCGTCGAGGCGGTGCTCCCCGACGGGAGCCTTTGGGAAGGCCTGTCCCCGCTCAAAAAGGACAATCGCGGCTACGATGTCGGCCAGTTGCTGATCGGCGGCGAAGGAACGCTCGGCGTCGTCACCGCGGCGAGCCTGCGCCTGGTCGCCGCCGCCGGCCGCACCGAAGTGGCGTGGGTCGGCTTGGGCAGTCCGGAATCCGCGCTTCGGCTGCTGCGAACGCTTGAGCAGGAGCTCGGCCAGGCGCTGGAAGGCTTCGAGCTTGTGCCCGATTCGGCGCTCCGCCTGGTGCTGAAGCACGTCCCCGGCACCCGCGCGCCTCTTGCTGGCCAGCATCGTTGGCACGTCCTGCTCGAAGCGGTGTTCCCCGAAGGATCGGGAGACTCGCTGGAGCGGGCGCTCGGCGGCCTGATCGGCGGGGACCTCTTGGAAGATGCCACCCTCGCCGCCACCGGTGCCCAGGCCGCGCAGCTTTGGCGCTTGCGGGAGACCATCGGCGAAGCCGAGCGGCTGGAAGGTCCGGCGCTGAAGCACGATATCTCCGTCCCCGTCGCCAAGATGCCCGCTTTCATTGGGGAGGCCGCCGCCGCGGTGGAGGCGCGCAACCCCGGCACCCGGGTGATCGCCTTCGGCCACCTTGGCGACGGCAACGTCCACTTCAACGTCATCGCCCCTCCCGGGCGGACAGGTTGGATGGAGGAGCAAGGGCCGGCGCTTACCGCATTCGTGCACGACATGGTGACGGACGCGGGCGGCTCGATCTCGGCCGAACACGGCATCGGCCAGATGAAGCGCGCCGAGCTTGCCCGCACCGCCCCGGCGGCCAGGATCGCGGCGCAACGGGCGATCAAGGCCACGCTCGATCCCAAAGGCATCATGAATCCGGGGAAGCTGCTTCCCCCTCTCTAGCGCCAGGGGGCGAAAACCGCTAAGGAAGCGGCAACCGGGCCTCCGCTCCGCCGTTGACGCCCCACTCTTTCTTTTAGGCCGTTTGAATGACTTTTCTGGGTAAATTGGCGCGCATGGTCGCCGGCAACGAAGCCCGTGCGCCGCGCGGCAAGCAAGGCGCGCGCGCTTATGCCGTCGGCGACATCCACGGCCGCCTCGATTTGCTGGACGACATGCTCGCCAGGATCGAAGCGGACATCAAGGCACGCCCGCCCGCCGACAATTTCATCATCTTCCTTGGCGACCTGATCGACCGCGGCCCCGATTCCGCCGGGGTCGTGGAGCGGCTACGCACCTTTAAGCCGCCATTCGCGCGAACCGTGTTCCTGTCGGGCAACCATGAGGAAGTGCTGCTGCGCGTTCTCGACGGTGAAAAGGACCTGCTCGGCAACTGGATGCGCTTCGGCGGGGCCGAGTGCATGCAAAGCTACGGCGTCGATCCCGACACCCTGCGCTTCGCCGAGGAGCAGCAGGGCATTGGCCTCGTGCGCAGCCACGTGCCGGCCGCGCACCGCGAATTCCTGCAAGGGTTCGGCGACACGTTCCGCTTCGGCGATTTCCTGTTCGTGCATGCCGGTATCCGCCCCGGCGTGGAGCTCGATTACCAGGACCTCAAGGACCTGCGCTGGATTCGGGAACCGTTCCTCAGCGACGCGAAGGAACATGGCTTCGTGGTGGTCCACGGCCACACCATCGTCGGCAGCGTGGAAGAGCGCCGCAACCGCATCTCCATCGACACCGGCGCCTACCGAACCGGCGTTCTGACCGCCGTTGCGCTGGAAGCCGAGCGGCGCTGGTTCCTTGCAACGGGCGGCGAAGCGGGCGCCGCAAGCCATTCAACAGGGGCCGGCAAGGCGGGCTGATCCATATCAACCTCCTGATCGTTAAGGGTTTTGTGGTGGCGCCGGAACCCCGACTCCGTTCAGCACCGATCAATTCGGCTTGACCCACAGGGCCCCACCGCGCATTTTAGGGAACAAGATCTTGCCCAACTCAGGACCGTCCGTGTCGACATCACACGATTATATCGCGGGTGCGCCAGCCCCGTTGAAGTCTGCCGCCCGTGGGCCGCTGCGCTTTGCCTTGCTCGCCGGGGCGGCGCTGATTGCGGCCGGCTGCACCGACAAGCGCGGCGGGTCCATCCCCTACGAGACGCAGCTCGCCATGCCGGACGCACCTTCGCTGACGGCTCTGGACACCAGCTACCGGATCGCGCCGCTCGACACCCTAAAGGTCACCGTTTTCCAGGTCCCCGATCTGTCTGGCCAGTTCGACGTCGATCTGACCGGCAACATCGCAATGCCGCTGGTCGGTAATATCCGCGCGGTTGATCTCACCACCGACGAGCTCGATGCGCGGATCACCCAGGCTCTGGGCCAGCGCTACCTGCAGAACCCCGACGTCAGCGTCGGCATCACCAAGTCCACCACCCGGCAGGTGACGGTTGACGGCTCCGTCCGATCGCCGGGCATGTTCCCGGTTAACGGTACGCAGACCCTGATGCAGGTTGTCGCCCGCGCCGGCGGCACGGACGAGAACAGCAATCCGCGCCGCGTCGCCGTGTTCCGTCAGATTCAGGGCCAGCGCATGGCCGCCGCGTTCGATCTTACCGACATCCGCCGCGGCAAGGCTGAAGATCCGCGCATCTACAGCGGCGACATCGTGGTCGTGGATGGGTCAAAGGTGAAGGAAACGCAGCGGCAGATCCTTACCAACCTTCCGATCCTCAGCATCTTCCGACCCTTCTGATTGGAGGACGCCGCTGATAAAGGCGTCACTCACCTAATGCTTGAAAGGCAGTTCCCCGTCCCATGAGCAGGAATGACATCGAGCCAGCAGGCGCTGGGCCTGTTTGGCCGCTTGCACGGCAGCCGGGAGGGGATCTCGTACTTGCCCATGGGCAAGGCCAGCAGATTTACGCTGCTTCCACGGGCGGGGTTGATCTCAACTTCGCGACTATCTGGCGTATTGTATCTGAATGGCGCTGGCTGATCCTGAGCGCGGTGGCGATCGCCCTCGCCGCTGCGGTGGTGATCACCTTTTTGACCACGCCTTTGTATCGGGCCACCGCGATTCTCGAGCTGAACCCGCCCACCGTCGAAGTTATCGACGAAGCAAAAGCCGGGATACGTGGAAGCGGCGGCGACCGCGAATATCTCGCCACCCAATATGGTTTGTTGGCGAGCAGAAACCTTGCCCAACGCGTGGCGCAAGAACTTAACCTGGTCTCCAACACGGAGTTCTTGACGCCTGGCGGCGATCGAGGCTCGCGGCTGAAGGCGGCGACCGGTAAGCTGTACGGCAACTTCAAGGTTGAACCGGTGCAAGGCAGCCGCCTTGTGCGGATTTCCTACGTATCGGAATCGCCGGCTCTTGCCGCCCAGATCACCAACAGCTTCGCCGACAATTTCATCAACTCGAACCTCGAGCGCCGCTACGAAGCTTCCTCCTACGCGCGCAAGTTCCTGGAGCGGCAGATCGCCAAGCTGCGCGGCGATCTGGAGCGTTCGGAGCGCCAGCTCGTCAATTATGCGCAGGCGCAGGGCCTGATCACGGTTGGCGGCAGCGGCTTGGAAAAGGGCGGCGGCGGCGGGGATACCGACTCGCTGGAAGGCGCCTCCCTGGTTCAGCTCAACCAGGCGCTTGCCCAAGCTCAATCGCGGCGTGTCACCGCCGAGCAGCGGTTTCGCCAGGCTTCTTCTTTGAACGCCGGTGCCGTGACGGAGAGCACGTCGGGGCTGCGCGCACAGCGGGCGTCCCTCGTGGCCGATTACCAGCAGAAGCTTTCGTCGTTTAAACCGGACTATCCGGAAATGGTGAGCTTGCGGTCAAGGATCGATGCTCTTGACCAGCAGATTCGGCAAGAAGCGGGCACAGTCTCTGGTGGGCGAGGAACTAGCCTTGCCGCAGAATATCGTGCCGCTGCGGCCGAGGAGCGGGCGCTCCAGGCGCAAGTAGGCGCATTAAAGGGACGAGTGCTCACCGACCGCGGGGATCGTATCCAGTACAACATCCTGCAACGTGAAGTTGATACTAACCGCGGCATGTATGATGCGCTTCTTCAGCGCTATAAAGAGATCGGGGTCGCCGGAGGAGTCGGCGCAAACACGGTCTCAGTGGTTGATCGTGCGGAGCCACCGGGAGGCCCCTACAAGCCGAACCTTATTCTCAACCTGCTCGTTGGGCTGGCTTTGGGCATCGTGGCCGGCATTGGGGCGGCTCTTGCGCTTGAATTCCTCAACGACACGATCAAGACGCCTGACGATGTCCGCGAGAAGCTCAAGCTTCCGTTCCTTGGCGCTATCCCAAAGAAAAAGGGCAACGAAGCGGTTGCGGAGGATCTCAAGGATCAGACCTCGCCGGTTTCCGAGGCCTATTTCTCGCTGCGCACCTCGCTTCAGTTCACCACCGAACATGGCGCGCCGCGTACCTTGCTGATTACCTCGACCCGGGCCGCGGAAGGCAAATCGAGCACCACGCTCGCGCTCGCCCAGAACTTCGCGCGTCTCGGCAATTCGGTGCTGCTCATTGACGGCGATTTGCGCAAGCCGGCCTTTGTCACCGGCAGCGATCACGACGGCGGCATCTCGAAGCTGCTGACCAACACCGAAGCGCTCAGCGGTCACGTTCTTGACACGCAGTTCGAAAATCTGTCGCTGCTTCCGTGCGGTCCGCTGCCGCCGAACCCGGCCGAACTGCTCGCTTCGCCGCGGCTCAAGGGACTGATCGCCGAGGCGCTTTCCCATTACGACATCGTCATCGTCGACGGTCCGCCGGTGCTCGGCCTCGCCGACGCGCCGCTGCTCGCCGCGACCTGCGAAGCGACTCTTCTGGTTGTGGAAACCGGCAAGACCCGCACCCGCGCCGCGCTCGACGCGGTGAACCGTTTGAAGGCCGCCGGCGGCAACCTCGTCGGCGCGGTTCTGACCAAGTTCCGTCAGCAGTCGCATGGCTATGGCTACGGCTATGGTTATGAGCCGTACCGCTATGGCGGCGTCGGCAGCCGCGAGCGCGAGATCAAGCTGATCGGCCAGCGAGAGGCTTAAGCGGAATGGCGCGGCACCAAGGGCGGGGAGCAGTCCGCGCCGGGAAGATTCTGCTTTGGGTGCTCGCCGCGCTTCTCCTCGCCTGGCAGGTGGTGAAAACGTCCGCCGTGGGCGCGCTGATCCGGCGCAGTCCGGGTGCGGCGGCGGCCGTTTCGATAAACGACCCACGTGTCGGCATTGCGATTGGCATGGCCGAGTTCCAGGTGGGCAACGGCCGCGTGAGCCCGGAAGGCCAGCGCCGGCTTGCCGCGGCACTTGCCCATGCACCGCTCGCCGAAGAACCGTTCGTGGTCCAAGGCGTGCTCGCCATAGCAAAGGGCGATGCCGAGCGGGGTTTGCGCCTGCTTGAAGAGGCGAAGCGCCGCAACCCGCGCTC
>DASVUO010000234.1:0-11463 GCA_036386995.1 Allosphingosinicella sp.
CGCCGCCGCCGAGCCGCCAAGGCGACCGTCAAATTGTCGAAGTTGGCGGTCGCGATCAGCAACACCAAAGCGGCAACAAGGCTGCCGATCAGCAGCCGCTCGCGCGCGCCCGGATGGAAGCCTTCATGGAGGGCGAGCTGGTCGATGCGCACCGGCTCGAGACGATAAGCCTTGCGCACGGGCGGCGGCACCAGCCCGGCGATCGCCGGCTGGATCGCATCCGCCATCTTTTCCGCCGAAGCGCCTGCGCGTAGCCGCAAATAAGTCCGCACGCTGATGGAAAAGGAGCCCGGCGGATCCGCTTCCAGGATGGTGAGGCCTGAATTGGCGGCAAGCCCGGAAGCGAAGATGCCCGCGGCGAGATCGGTGGCCCCGGGCGGCAGGTCCGCGAGGATAGCGCGCAGCACCATCGGCTGTCCGCCCACGTCGATGGTCTCGCCCAAGACGTCGGCACGGCCGAAATGGTTGCGCGCCATTTCTTCCGTCATGACGAGGCCATGGCCGCCGCGGAGCGCCGAGGCGAGGTCGCCGCGCAGGACGGGAAGGCGCACCAGGTCGAAATAGTCCGGGTCCGCCCAATAGATGGTTTCCTTGTGCGCGGCGGCCCCGCGGCGCAGCTCCACTTCGGCCTCCATCAGCCGCGCCGCCGCCTCTACTTCCGGAACGTTGGCTTCGATCAGCGCCGCCGCGCCGCCGGGGCTCGCCTGCTGGTAATCCGGCACCACGTCCGGGCTGCTGAGAACCGAGACGGCGAGATAGGTCCGCTCGTGCGCCGGGACCAGGTGGTTATAGGTGAGCGGCACCCGAGCAACGAGCGACATCAGGATCGCGCCGGCGAGGCCAATGACGAGGCCCGCGATCGCGATGACGGAGAGGAGCCGGTTCGCGGCGAGGTTGCGGCCCCAAGTAACGAGCGAGTGGCGCAGCAGCCGAGTCACAGGCGCGTCTCCTCGACGATGCGTCCGTCGAGCATCCGGATCGTCCGGTCCGCAGCTTCGGCGTGAACCGCCGAGTGAGTGACCATGATCACGGTCGTGCCTGCCGCCGCCGCGCCCTTGAGAAGGTCCATCACCGCGGCGCCGTTCGCGCTGTCGAGATTGCCGGTCGGCTCGTCGGCAAGGATCAGGTCCGGCTCCGGCGCGAGCGCTCGGGCGATAGCCACCCGCTGCTGTTGACCGCCCGACAATTGCCGCGGCCGGTGGTGGGCGCGGTGAGAAAGGCCGACCTGCTCCAGCACTTCCCGCGTGCGGCGCCGCCGCGCATCTCCGCTCCGGTAGAGCAGGGCCACCTCCACATTCTCGGCGACATTGAGCTCATCGATCAGGTTGAAGCTTTGGAACACGAAGCCGACATGCGCGCGCCGCAGCCGCGTCAAGCGCGCGTCGGAGAGCGCCGCCACCTCCTCGCCCTTCAGCCGGTATGAGCCGCTGTCCGGCGCATCTAAGAATCCCAGGATGTTGAGAAGGGTGGACTTGCCGCAGCCGGACGGCCCCATCAGCGCCACGAACTCGCCCGCCGCGACGTCGAAGGAGACCGAATCGAGCGCCTGCGTCTCGACCTCGCTGCTGCGATAGGCGCGGGAAAGAGAGCGGATTTGTAGAAACGGATCCATGAGGCGATTCTACACGGAGATGCGCTCCACAAAAAACGCGTGCTTTCAAGTTGATAAGTGGTGTTGGTTGCAAGCGCGCGAGGCGAAGCGTCCGCATCCGGACATGTTGAGCAGGGGCCACTCGCCCGTTACGCTGCCGCCATGGAACGCCCCCACGCCATATTGGTCGTCGACGACAAGCCCGAGGTGCATCAGGCGGTGACGCTTGCACTGGAGCCGTGGGTGGAGCGGGTGGATAGCGCCGTCTTGCCGGAGGCGGTGCCCGCCTTGATGGCCGCGGCCCGCTATGATTGTGCGCTGCTCGACATGAACTTCGCCGCCGGCGAGCGATCGGGGCGTGAAGGCATGACGGCCCTCGCCATGATTAAAGCGGCCGATCCGACGCTCGCCGTGATCTTGATGACCGCCTATGGCGCCGTGTCGCTGGCCGTTGAAAGCCTAAAACAGGGCGCCGACGACTTCCTGCTCAAGCCCTGGCGCAACGAAGCATTGATCAAGGCGGTTCGCGAGGCGGCGGCGCGCACGCAGGCGGCGCGTGCAGGCACCAGCCTCGATGCGCTTGAGCGTTCGGCCATTGCCCGCGCAATCGATCGCCACGGCGGCAACATCGCACAGGCCGCGGCAGCGCTCGGCCTCAGCCGCCCCGCGCTCTACCGGCGCCTGGCAAAGCATGGGCTCTAGCGCGCAGGCCCGTCTCACCACCGTCTCCGCTATCGGTTGGCGGCTCCTGTTGGCATGCATTGCCCTTGCCCTCCTCTTCCGGCTGCTGACGGAGACCAGCCATTACGCCAGCGCCTTCGTGGCAGCCGCGGCGGCCGCCTTGCTGCTCGTTGACGTTGTGCGGGTGGCGTTCCACGGCCGCGAGGACCATCGGCTTTCCCCGGGCGTGGAGGAACGGGCGCGGGCCCAGCAGCTCGACCAGTCGCTGGCGCTGCTCGATGCCGTCACCGTCGCCCTGTTCACGCTCGGCCCCGACGGCGGCATATGCTTTGCCAACCGCGCCGCGCGCGGCATCCTCGGTGACGCGGTGCGGCTGGAGGATGCACTGGATGGGCCGGCAGCGGCCGAGATCCTCGATCTGCCGGTGGGCGGCCGCAAGATCCTTACCCTCTCCGACGGCCGGTCCGTGCTGGTCTGGGTCGGCGCCTTTTCGACGCCGGAACAGGGACCGCAACGCCTGGTTTCGGTGCAGGCCGTGGCTGGAGAGCTGGACGCCGTACAGGTCGGCGCATGGCACGCCATGACACGGGTCCTCGCGCACGAAATGATGAACGCGCTTACCCCCGTGGCGTCGCTTGCGGAGAGCCTTGCGCGGCTGACGGGGGACGACCAGAGGCCGGCGGTCAGCGGCGCGGCGGAAACGATCGCGCGGCAGAGCCGGCACCTGATCGACTTCGTTGAGCGCTATCGCGCAATCGCCGATCTGCCTGCTCCTGCATTCGCGCCGCTGGACCTGCCGACGTTCCTAGCGGACATCGACATCCTGGGAGAAGCGCAGATGCGCCCTCGCGACGTGGTATTCTCCGCCGCGCATCGGGTTGGCCCCGTCGTGGTGGAGGCGGACGCTGGACTGCTGCGTCAGGCGCTGCTCAACCTGCTGAGCAATGCCGGCGAGGCGGCTGCGGGATCGGCCGGCGGGACGGTGCGCTTCGCCTGCTCAGTCAGCGGCGAAAAGCTTCGCTTCGAGGTGCAGGACAATGGACCCGGCATCCCGCCCGATCGGATCGAGGAGATCTTCGTTCCCTTCTTTACAACCAAGGAAGGCGGATCCGGCATCGGCCTCGCTCTCGCCCGCCAGATCGCAACCGCCCATCGCGGCAGCCTCACCGCCGAGCCGAAGGGCAGCGGGGGCATGACCTTCAGTCTCTCCCTTCCAACGTCGCAAGGTGTGCGGGGGCGCTCTTGAGGAAGAGCTTCACCTCGTCATCGGAGCGGAGGTGGACTACTTCGCACCCCTGCGGGGCCGTGGCTGCAAGCGCATACATTTTCCGCCGGTTCAAATGACGCGTCATCCAGATGTAGCGGATGAACTCGGGGAGCGAGCGCAGCCTCTCCGGACAACCCTCGGCCATATCGGGGCGCGTTTTGCCGAGGCCGGTGAACGCCCGATGGACCACCCGCCACAGCCGGAGGCCCACCGGCCGGTCGAGCACGATCAGCATGTCGGCACGCGCAACCCGTGATGCCCAGGTTGCCGAGTGGCCGCCTTCGAAGATCCAGCGGCTTTGCTGCTCGACCTCGCGGCACAAGCGGGTCTTCTCTGCCTTGCTTCGCTCCACCCAACCGGGTCGCCAATGGATCTTGTCGATGTGGATGACCGGCAGTCCGGTGAGGTCCCCGAGCGTGCGCGCAAGCGTGCTTTTGCCGGAACCCGGCTGACCGATGATCATGATCCGGTGCATGGTAACCATATTCCCCGGCTCGGCTTCGCCTGCAACGGGCCTAAGAGCATGCCCGTCTGCCGAAACGAACGCCGCTAGAGCGACAGCCTTAAGTGGACGCCGAGTTCGTCCTGGTCCAGCGCGACGCCCCGGCGGTTCGGGCTGAGTTCGCTCCGGTCGAGGAGCTTCAAGAGCGCCTGCTTCGCCTCGACGGGGGTGGGGATGCGAGGCTGGTAGCCGGTGCGGGCGGTATCGACCAGCACAGGGTAGAGGCGGGCGAGCGGCCTTCCCTCGGCGGACTTGGGGAAGTCGAGTTCGACGCCGAGGCCGTAGGGCGGGAGGGTGCCGAACTCGTTGAAGCGGCCGCGCGAGTTGAACATGAAATTGCCGATGCCGTAGAGGATCCACTTGCCGCGGTAGCGCTCCACCTCCTGGAAATTGTGGCCGTGGTGGCCGACCACTAAGTCGGCGCCGGCCTCGACCAAAGCGTGGCCGAGCTGCGCCTGCTGCGGGGTGCGCCAGGCATAGTTTCTGCCCCAATGGGCGGAGGCGATGACGAACAGGTCGGGGAAGCGTGCGCGCAAGCGGCGGATCTGTTCGGCGAAGCGCTTCGGGTCGATCGAGGCGAGGCCGGGGCGGCTAGCGGTTGCGTAGTAGCTGAGTGCGCCGTCAAATTCCGGCCGGTATTCGAACATGGGAAACACGGCGACGTGCCGAATTGCCGCGCCCTCGCCGGGGATTGTGAGCAGGAGCGGCTGCTGGGCGGCGGGGAGGTTTGCCCCGGCACCGAAGGCGCCGACCTTGGCCGCTGCAAGCGCTTGAAAGGTGTCGGCAAGGCCGCCGAGGCCGTAATCCATGCTGTGGTTGTTCGCGAGGCCGACTGCGTCGATGCCGGCGCGCGCCAACGCCGGCGCAGCCTGCGTGAAGCTGGTGCGGTGGAGGAAGTGCTTGGAGATCGGCGAGACGGTGCGATCCGTCGCCGGCGTCTCCAGGTTGGCCATCGCGAAGTCGGCGCGGCCGATTAGCGGCCGGAGCTGCTCGAAGCTGAAGTCATAGCCCTTTTCCGCCACCAGCGGGGCGCCGCTGCTTCGGTAATTGTCGCCATGGTGGACGTCGCCGGCGAGGAGCAGGCGGTAACCGGGCGGGCGTTTCGCATCCTCGCCGCCGCCGAGCAGGAACGGCGTGGCCAGGGCGCCGAGCGCAAGCGCGGCCGCGCCGACGAGCAAGGCGCGCCGCTGCAGAAGGTGGCGAAAGTTGCTTACGGCTTCGCTCCCGGGCCCACGGTCGGCGGTGCCTCGCCTTCCAGAAAGCGGAACATCTTTTCGTCGAGCCCGCCCTTGCGCACCGCGCGGGCGACGGAGTGCGGCGTGTTCGGAAGCACTTCGAGGCGGGTGCGGACGCCGCCCTTTTCCTCGGCTTGTTCGTTGACGTGAGCGACCCAGCGGCGGGCGCGTTCGAGACGGGTGCGGCCTTGGGCATCGGCGCGGCCGGTGCGCAGCTGGGTGTCGCGCTTGGTGTCCTCCTCGCCGACCGCTACCAGCTTCGGCAGCTTCAGGAAGGCGGCGACATCCGGGGTGCGCTGCTCGCTCGCCGCGCTTGGGCCAGTGCCGTAGGGGTACGCCTCTTCGGCATCAAGCCAGGTGTACCAACCCGGCGCGGCTATCACGAGCCGGCGAACCAGTTTGGGAAAGAACAAGCCGAAGCGGTGGACGAACTGAGCCCCGCCTGAGAAGCCCATCAGGTCCACCGGCGCCTGCGGCTGGCCGATGCGGGCGAAGGCCTCGCCAAGCGCTGTCACCAGCGCGCGGGCAGATTCAAGGGGCTCGGCGGGGCTCCCCAGGCGCTGATATTCGTCAAAATCGTCATCGTCGAAATGCGGAGTCATCAGCGGCCGGCCGTGCTTCGCGGCTTCCACGGCGAACAGCTCCACCATCATCTCCGGCTTGGTGCTGACGCCGTGAACGAGGACGAGCAGCGGCTTGCGCGTGTCCGCGGCGGAGAGGAAAAGGTGGTATTTCAACGGCGGAGCCGCCACGCGCTTTCCTCCCGAACTTTGCGGCGCGATCAGGGCCAGCGCGCCGGCCGCGGCCATGAAGCCGCGCCTGTTGATCCCCTCGGTGTCCCAGCCCGTCATTGCACCGATCCGCCTGCCGTTAAACTCCGTTCCCCCGTTTGAACGCTCACCCGAGGGACGCTATCAGCAACCCCTCCCGCGCATCGGACGCACCGGCAGGCGCGGCGCTCTGCTCCACCAGCCGCCCATTTTCCAGCCGCCAGACCCTGTCCATCAGCGCCGCTTCGGCCGGGTCGTGGGTCGCGAGGAAGACGGTGCCGGGGTAGCGGGCAATGACTTCGTGGAAGATTTCAGTGCTTTCGGCGTCGAGGTTCGTGGTCGGCTCGTCCAGAAGCAGGATGCGCGGATAGCCCATGATCGCGCGCGCAAGGGCGATGCGCTGGCGCTCGCCGGTGGAAAAGTTCTTGCCGCCTTCGGTGATCCAGGTGTCGAGCCCCTCGTGGAGCCGAGCGACCAGCTCCTCGAGCCCGCAGGCGGCGAGCACCTGCCAGATTTCGGCCTCCGTCGCGGAGGGGCGGCGATAGGAGACGTTGCGCCGAACGCTTCCGCGCATCAGCGGCAGGTCACCGCTCACCATACCGACTTCGCGTTGCGAGGATTCAAGCGTCACCGACGGGAGCGGCGTGCCGTCGATCAGCACTTCGCCGGCGCTCGGTTCGACCAGCCGCCCGACCAGGCCCAGCAGGGTCGATTTGCCGGCGCCTAACGGGCCGGTAATCGCGATCCGTTCGCCCGACTGCGCCGTCGCGCTTACGCCGTGGAGGGCGGAAGGGACGTAGACATCGTCGAACTGGATCTTGCCCCGGCGCACCTTCAGGCGGTTGTGCAGCGGGCTCGACAAAGGCCGGCTGCCGCTCGCCAGGAATTCCAGGATTTTCTTGCGCGAGATGGAGGCGCGGCGCCAATAATCGTGCGCGAAACCGAGCGAGCGAACCGGCCCGGCGAGGTGGCGCACCCCGGCCGCGGCGGCGATCAGCATGCCGAGCGTGATATAACCTTCCGACACTTCGTAGAGGCCAGCGGCAAGCACCGCGACGACCGCGACCCAGCCGGTTCCGGCGGCGATGCCGCGCATTCGCCCGCGCACCTTGGCCTCGCGGACCAGCGCAAGCGTCATTGCGTCATTCTGCTGCGACAGGCGGCTGTACTCGCCGCCGGCGCGGCCGAAGAGCTGGACCACGGCGAGGCTGTTGATCTGCTCGTCGATGTTGCTTGCGAGCAGGGAGCGGCGGCGGCGGACGACGGCGGTGAGACGGCGAAGGCGCCGTCCCAAGGTCAGGGACGCGGCGGCGCCGGCGGCGAAGATTAAGGCGGCGCTGATCGCCATCAGCGGGCTGAGGTACGCGATCGCAGCGAGGCCAACGGCGAGCACGATCGCGCCGATCGTTCCCCGGCCGATGCCCCGACTGATCCAGGTGCGCAGCATGGTGAGGTCGCCGGTCATCCGGAGCAGCAGGCTGCCGCGTGAACGGTGCTGGATCTGGCGGGGCGCCATCCCGAGCATGTGGCGGTAGATGTGCATGCGCAGGCGCCGCACGGTCAGAAAGCCGATCCGCTCGCAGATGCTGAATTCAAGCGACCGCAGGACTGCGTTGGCGAGCGCCACGAACAGCAGGCCGCCGAGCCATGGCAGAGGCGCCCTGATGTCGCCCCGCATCGCCTCGATGGAATCCACCGCCTGCCAGATCAGCAAAACCCAGGCGACGAGTATCGCGGCCTGCGCGATGCCGAGCGCAACGATGACGGAGAGCTCAGCCGGCCTAAGAAAGAACAGACGCGCGCGGCCGGCCATTATTGCCGTCCGGCGCTTGACGCATATTCGGGAGCGAAAACCGGCCCGGCAAACGCGGCGGGTGCGCGCGGTGCGGCTTCAAAGCCGTCGATGCCGACCAGCCGGGGCGCCATTCCGGGATCGCCAAGCTCGCGCTTGGTGAGGATCGGCGCATCGATGTGCCGGGCGGCTTCGCGGATCAGCAACTCGGAGCCGGTGAGCTTGCCCGAAACGCCGAGCACCGGAATGCCGAGCGAACGCAATTCTTTGACGCCCGCTTGCGCGCCCATCGCTTCCCCGGCCGCGAAGAAGACGCCGTCGACATTGCTGCGGAAGAAGTCGGAGCGGATCAGCTCAAAATTCTGATCGTGAAACAGGCCGTCGGCAATTTCGATCAGGATCACACCGCAACCGGCCTCGCTGAGATGCTCGATCAAGATCGTCCCGGCAGCTTCGAGTTCGGCGGTCGGAATCTTGTAGGTGGAGGAATAACCGGCGTCGGTGAAGTCCAGCACGCGGTGCGCGCCCGCGTCCGCCATCACCCAATAATCGCCGCCCGACCCGGTGCCGGTGATCTTGGCGGCGCCCGGCTTCAGCCCGGCACGGCTGAGGCCGGCGACAAGGTAGCGGTTGGTGGTGGTCTTGCCCGAATTCATCGAGGTGCCGAGAACGGCGATGGTGCGCGGCCGCGGCTTCGGGTCGGCCAAGCGGCCGAGCGCGAAGTGGCGCAGATTGATCGGCGCGCCGCGTGCGTCGCCGATCAGGCCGATCGGCGTGATGTGGCTCGCCTGGCGGATACCGGAAGTGCGCGACAGCATCTGCGATGCGACGCCGCCGGTCGCGACGAGATTGGTCGGGCCGAGATCGTGCGGCACTTCCGCTTCGAACTGGTCGGTCGCGTAGCGATCGCCATAGGCAACGATGATCTCGTCGCCGGGATGAAGCGCAGCCTTGCGGCCGGAGGCGAGCTCGATCCGAGTCTGGTGAAGAAGCCGGTCGACCCGCGCCAGCACGAGATCGCCGGTGCGCGGGCGGACGGCGCCCGAGACCAATGTCTGCATCGCTTCGGCCGGCACGCGCCGGGTGGTGAAGGCCGCCTTCGCCGCTTCCCGCCGTTCGGCCAGAAACGGTGTAGCGGACACGTTCCTACGGCTCGGCCGCAGCGGCTCGGCGCCTTCGGGCTTTTGGAAAAAAATTTTCGGTCCTTCCATGGACGGGCCGCCGAGGGCAGGTCCGGCCGCATCATCCGCCCGGCCATTATTGGCCGCGCGCGGCGGCTTCCCTTGGGCATCGAACTCGACCCGTGTCGTTCGCGGCGCATCCGCCAGTTCCAGGGCCGGTGCCGGAGCGGCGGGGGAGAGGAATGCCTGCAGATCCTGAGGGACGGTCTGCCGCGACAAAGCGCGCTTCGCCGCGTGCAGTGCTTCGGCCGGCATTTCGTGGTGGTGTTCGCGCAGGTACAGGTAGCCGTGCAGGGCGTCCGGCCCAAGCTCATCCCGCCGCTGGACGAGCAGGTCGAGCACCTGTCGCCACTTGTTGATTCGGACGCTGAGGCGCGAATCAGCCTGCCGCAACACCGTCGCGAGCCGGTCGTCGAAGCGGAGAAGCGTCACTTCGCTCACAGAGCGTGAACCGCGCACGCAGGAACACGGCAACCGGCAAGCGGCCCCGCGTCAGCTGATGGAACGGCGCAATGTGTCTTTGTGGCCACGCAGGATCTCTCTCGGGCGAGTTAATCCTTTGGTAACCACCTTGTTCCCCGCGTCCCGCCTCCAGGCTCAAAAGGTCTCGATTTGGGTCAATTCCGCCTCAAGCCATTGCCCAGGCTTCAGAAACGGTAGCCGGCGGTGAGCGTCGCGCGGCGGTCGTCGCCGTCCTCGTTCGGGTCATTGGACTCGCGGATGCCGTATTGCAGGCGGCCGCGCAGCAGAAAGCCGGAGCGGAAATCGTGCAGCAGCTGCACTTCTGGCGCGATCACGCTGTCGCGCCGCCGCTCCCCGTTCGGAGCGAGGCGCTCATCGAAGCGCCACCAGCGGGCGCTGCCGCCGAGCCTCAGCTGCGTCATCTCGCCGAGCGGGTGCTGGTAAAAGGCCTCGGCGATGGCGCGATGGTAGCCGCGGCGGGGATCGGAACTGTCGATGTCCTCGTAGCGCAATTCGGCGCTGAGATACTGGTCGCGCGCCAGCCGGTAGCGATATTCGGCGCCGGCGAAGGGCCCGCTCGATTCGCTGCCGGTGCTGTCGTCATAGTCGCGCCAGCGCCAGCCGCCGGTGAGCCGGATGCGGTGATCGCCCGGGCTGTATTCAACCATACCGAGCACTTCCGCCTGATCGGCCGAGCGGAATTCGAGCGTGGCGAGGTTGGTGGCGTAAGACAGGCGGCCGGAAAGCTCAACGTCGTCGGCGACTTCCAGGCCGTAGCGCAAGGCGAGGCGATTGCTCCACCGGTCGGGCCGGTCGTCGTCTTCGTAGAGGTAGGCGGCGCTGTCGTAGGACAAGCGGATTTCGCCGGCGCCGAGATCGCGGTCGTAATCAAGCCCGCCGCGCAGGATGATGCCGGAGCGCGCCGCTTCGTCCTCGTCATCGCCGCGGTCGGAGGCCAAGACGCCGGTGACGGAGACCTGGCCACTGAGGTCCGACGTGTCGCGCTCGGGGCGCTCCTCGCGGCCTTGCGCGGAGGCGGGCGAAAGCGCCGCAACGGCCGCCAAGCCAAGCAGCGCCGCACTGGTGACTGACTTCATCGCTGTCGCTTCCCTGCTGATCGAACCGCCGCCAATAGCGGAAAATCCCTAACGCATGCTTCACCCTGCATGGTTACCGGGGAGCGGACCTGTCCCATCGCTGGACAGGCGGTGCGTTCGCTTACGCCTGCTCTTCGTCGCGCGGCAGGCGGTGGAGGGCGCACAATTTGTTGCCGGACGGATCGCGCAGGTAAGCGAGGTAGAGCTTGCCGATCGTGCCGGAGCGGATGCCCGGCGGATCCTCGATCGCGGTGCCGCCGCTCGCCAGCCCGGCTTCGTGCCAGGCATGGACCTGCTCGGGAGAATCGGCGGCAAAGCCCACCGTGCTGCCGTTGCCGCAGGAGGCGGGCTTGCCGTCGATCGGCCTCGACAAGGCGAAGACGCCGCTGCGCGTCATCCAGAACACCCGGCCCTTTTCGTCCTGCCGGCCCTGCGGAACGCCGAGAACCGCAAGCGTCGCATCGTAGAACTTCTTGGACGCGTCGAGATCGTCCGCCCCCAACATCACGTGGCTGAACATTGGCAACTCCCCCTGGTGATCCGATGGTCCGCGCCTTTGGACCGCCCCTTCCCGCTGAGCAACGATTTTCGCGGGAGCAGCCAGGGGCAACGGTACAAAGCAGGTAGGAACTGGCCCGCGCGCCCGCCGGTTTGGCTTGCACCTACCCTTTCAAAGGAACCCGAGCATGACCGACGCTTCAAGCATTCGCCCGCACATGGAAGTGCGCTCCGCCGACGGATCGCACCTCGGCACGGTGGACGGCGTCGAAGGCGAGCGCATCAAGCTGACCCGCAACGATTCGCCGGACGGCCAGCACCATTATGTCTCGATCGAGTCGGTGGAGCGCGTCGACGAGCACGTCCACCTCTCCGAAGGCGCGACGG